>NZ_MUBA01000272.1 GCF_002154575.1 Streptomyces bobili | reverse complement strand
CTCCAGGCCGTCCCAGAGGCGTACGCCCCGGCCGAGCAGGAGCGGGACCACCACGACGTGCAGGTGGTCGATGAGTCCGGCGGCGAGGAAGTCGCGGATCGTGCTGGGCCCGCCACCGATACGTACGTCCTGGCCGCCCGCGGCCTCACGGGCCGTCCGGAGCGCCTCGGCGGGGGAGGTGTCGAGGAAGTGGAACGTCGTGCCGCCCTCCATCTCGATCGAGGGGCGGGGGTGATGGGTGAGGACGAAGGCCGGGGTGTGGAAGGGCGGGTTGGCACCCCACCACCCCTTCCACTGCGGGTCCCCGTGCCAGCCGGGGTGGCCGAACTTTCCCGCGCCCATGATCTCGGCACCGATGCCGGGCGTGAACTGCCGTACGTAGGCGTCGTCGAGGCCGCTGGTCCCGCCGGGCCGGTCGGTCATCTCGTGCCACCACCGGGTGGCGAACATCCACTCGTGCAACCGTTCGCCGGCGTGGCCGAACGGCGCGTCGAGGCTCTGACCCTCACCGGTGGCGAAGCCGTCGAGCGAGATGGAGAAGTTGTGGACGCGGGCGAGTGACATGGCGGGCGACTCCTTTGCTCCTGTGGACCGAGCGTCGTCGGATCCACTCGGTCATGCGCCGATGATGGCTGCCCCAGGGCTCCGCTCCTAGGGTTCCTGGACCCAGGTGTGTCGGCAGCGCACGGCGAGGGCCGCGATGTCGTCGTCCAGCCTTCCGCCGCCGTAGCGGAGCAGGGCCGTGTGGAGCTGGTCCAGCAGTTCACGGGGCGGTGCCGAGCCGTGTCGCCGCATCCAGTCCGGCAGGGGGAAGAACTCGCCGGTGCGATCGCGGGTCTCCGTGACGCCGTCGGTGTAGACCAGCATCTGGTCGCCCGGGGTGAAGGCGACGGTGTCGACGTGGTAGTGGTCCCCGAGCAGCGCCGCGAGGTTGAGTGGCGTGGAGGCCTGCGCGGGTTCCAGCACCTGGACCCGCCCGTCCCGTACGAACACCGGCGGCGGATGCCCGCAGTTGAGGATCTTGACGTGTCCGCCGCCGTGCGGGATCTCGGCGATCAGAGCGGTGGCGAAGTGCTCCGGTTGATCGTCGGCGGGGATCGCGACGCTGTAGCGGGTCATGGTGATCTGCAGACGGCGGATGAGCCCCGTCAGGTCCGGCTGGTCGTACGCGTTCTCCCTGAAGCAGTTGGTCACGGCTGCGGCCGCCCCCACCGCGGACAGCCCCTTGCCGCGGACGTCACCGATCAGCAGGCGGACTCCGTACGGCGTGTCCGCCGCCTCGTAGAAGTCACCTCCGATCCGGGCCTGCTCCTGGGCCGCCAGGTAGAGCGATTCGATGTCGACGTCCTGGATACGGCGTGGCAGCGGGCGCAGCAGCACCGTCTGGGCCGCGTCCGCGACGAGCCGGACCTGGAAGAGCATCTCTTCTCGCCGGAGTCGCAGGTGGCTCGCGTACGCGGCGGCGAGGGTGACGGCGGCGATGGCCGCAGCCGTGTAGGGCGTCCCCAGATCGGAGTGGAAGAAGCTGACACCGACCATGACCAGCAGGCAGAACGCCCCCAGCAGGACCGTCGGCAGCACGGGCCACATCGCGGCCGCGAGGGCGGGCGCCGCGGGCAGAAGGCGGCTGAAGGCGATCTCCCTCGGAGTGGAGGCTGCCAGGCCGGTGATGAGGAGGGTGACGAGGACCGGAGACAACAGCACGATCTGCCGCTGTCCACCGTAGCGACGGTGGTGGCGCCGGTGCTGCCCTGACCTCATCACAAAATGGATCGTATCGGGATGAAGTGCGCGGCGGTGCGGTCCGCCACTCTCCGCCACTCTCCGGCCGGCGGTCGTCGGTGCGGGTGCCAAGGGTGCGGGTGCCCGGGGAAAACCGGATGACCGGTGAGGACGCCGCTCCGTACGATCGGGCGTCGCTCATTCCGCCCTCGCGTCTCTGATCGGTCACCGAATGACATCCCTGGTCCCTGGCGTGCTGCGTGACGAGCCGCAGTTCGCCCGCCTGTTCATCGGGCAGTCCCTGTCCGTGCTGGGGGACCGGGTGTCGTTCGTGGCCGTGCCCTTCGCGGTGCTCTCGGTGGGCGGGTCCGCCTCGGACGTCGGGCTCGTGGCCGCCTCGGGGCTGCTGCCCATGCTGCTGTTCACCCTGGTGGGCGGGGTCTGGGCGGACCGCTTCCGGCGGCATCGCATCATGCTGGTCTCCGACGTGGTGCGGTGCGCCGTCCAGGCGCTCATCGCCGTGCTGCTGCTGACCGGCGTCGCAGAGGTTTCGCATCTCGTCCTGCTGATGATCGTGTTCGGCACGGCCGACGCGTTCTTCATGCCGGCTGCCACCGGGCTGGTGCCACTGGTCGTCGGGCCGGACCGGCTGCGGGAGGCCAACGCGCTGCGCGGGTTCGTCCTCTCGTCAGGGCTGGTGATCGGTCCAGCCCTGGCCGGCGGTCTGGTCGCGGTGGCGGGACCGGGCGGTGCCCTCGCCCTGGACACCCTGACCTTCGCCGTCAGTGCCGCGTTCCTGGCCCGGCTGACACCGCGCGAGACGGCACCGGAGGCGGTGAAGGACATGGCCGGGGGGACGTTCCTCGCGGACCTGCGCGCCGGCTGGGTGCAGGTCCGCGGCCGGACATGGGTGTGGTCGGCCATGGGCGCCATGTCGGTCTACCACGTGGTCGTCCTGCCGTCGGTGTTCGTGCTGGGACCCGTACTCGCCGAAAGGGAATGGGGCGGTGCCGCGAGCTGGTCGGTGGTGGTCGCGGCCTTCGGGATCGGCTCCGTCGTCGGAGACGTGTGCGCCTACCGGCTCAAGGTCGCACGTCCCATGGCCCTGGCCGCCGCGGCGCTCGCCGTGGCGTCCTGTCAGGCGGTCATCATCGGGTCCGGCGGCTCGCTCGCGCTGATCGCGGTCCTCGAAGCGGTCACCGGCGTAGCCGTCTCCCTCTTCTTCGTCCTGTGGGAGACCTCGCTGCAGACGCACATACCCCAGGCCGCCCTGTCCCGCGTCAGTTCCTACGACTACCTGCTGTCGGCGGGACTCATGCCGCTCGGCCTGGTGCTCGCCGGCCCGGTGTCCGAGTCCCTCGGTGTGCGGCCCACCCTGTACGCCATGACGTTTCTCGCGGTGCCCGCCGCCCTGGCGCTGCTGTGCGTCCCGGCCGTCCGACGCCTCCCGGCGCATGCCGTTGGCACCGGGAGCGGCACCGGTGGCGTCCGGACCGCTGCCGCGGCCGGCCCGCCCTGATACGCCGTTCGGTCGATGTGCCGACCAAACTCTTGTTGGACATTGTGCTTCGGGTGAATGGATATCTGTAGCCGCGAGGTGAGAGTTTTGCCGACCATGCGGTGAGAGATTTTGTCGCGACGGGCGGAGCGGAATTGCTCAACGAGCACAGGCCGTTCCGGCGTGCTACTGTCTATCTCAGTTGCAGTTGTGGTTCCCAAAACTTCAAGTGCCCTCACCCTGTTCGTTCGGGTGGGAGCACTTTTGTATGCCGGTTGTTTTTCAGGCGGGGTAATCATTGCGGCGACACGGCGTCCGCGCAGTGCGGATTCCGATGCATTGCCCCAAAGGAGATATGACATGGCTGCTGGTACCGTGAAGTGGTTCAACGCGGAAAAGGGCTTCGGCTTCATCGAGCAGGATGGTGGCGGTCCGGACGTGTTCGCCCACTACTCGAACATCGCCGCTCAGGGCTTCCGCGAGCTGCTCGAGGGCCAGAAGGTTACCTTCGACATCGCGCAGGGCCAGAAGGGCCCGACGGCCGAGAACATCGTTCCGGCCTGACGCACACTCTGCAGCTGGGGCCCGCATCCTTCGGGGTGCGGGCCCCAGCTGCACCCGTCTCCCGCGGTGGGTCCACCCGCGGGACGACCCGGCAGAATCAGGGGCGCACGCTTCGCGGCACCGCCCTCCACGACGCAGAAGCATCCCGAATCGCTGCACCGCAGTCGACTCCATGCCTTTACGTCCCCTTCAGGTATCTGAGCCCGCGTGTATTTCCGCCGGCCTGATTGCTCTCTTTTGCTACCGGTCCATACTTGTAATTCTCCATGCCGCTCATCGCTGCGGGAATTCCTTGATATGCGCGCCGCATCGAGGAAGGTTCCGCATGAACCGCACACACACGAACGACCGCTCGGCCCGCACGCGTAACGGCGGCGCCGACGCCGGAAGGGGCGGCAGTCGCTTCGCCTCGCAGGCACCGCGCCGTTCCGGCGGCTACGGCCGCCGGCCCGCCGCACCGCAGGGTGAGTTCGCTCTCCCCAGGACGATCACTCCCGCGCTGCCCGCCGTCGACGGATTCGCCGATCTCGCCATGCCTGAGCAACTACTGGCCGAACTCGGCAGGCAGGGTGTGACCACGCCGTTCCCGATCCAGGGCGCGACGCTGCCGAACTCCCTCGCGGGCCGTGACGTCCTCGGCCGCGGACGCACCGGATCCGGCAAGACCCTCGCCTTCGGCCTCGCCCTGCTCGCCCGCACCGCCGGACAGCGTGCCGAGCCCCGTCAGCCGCTGGGGCTGATCCTCGTACCGACGCGTGAACTGGCGCAGCAGGTGACCGACGCGCTCACCCCGTACGCCCGCTCGGTCAGGCTGCGGCTGGCCACGGTCGTGGGCGGGATGTCGATCGGCAAGCAGGCCGGTGCGCTGCGCGGCGGTGCCGAGGTCGTCGTCGCGACCCCGGGCCGGCTCAAGGACCTCATCGACCGTGGCGACTGCCGGCTGAACCACGTGGGCATCACGGTGCTGGACGAGGCCGACCAGATGGCCGACATGGGCTTCATGCCGCAGGTCACCGCGCTGCTCGACCAGGTGCGTCCGGAAGGGCAGCGGATGTTGTTCTCCGCCACCCTGGACCGCAATGTCGACCTGCTCGTACGCCGCTATCTGACCGACCCGGTCGTGCACTCGGTCGACCCGTCGGCCGGCGCGGTCACCACGATGGAGCACCACGTCCTGCACGTCCACGGCGCCGACAAGCACGCCGCCACGACCGAGATCGCCGCCCGCGACGGACGCGTGATCATGTTCCTGGACACCAAGCACGCCGTCGACCGCCTCACCCAGGACCTCCTCAACAGCGGAGTCCGGGCCGCCGCGCTGCACGGCGGCAAGTCGCAGCCGCAGCGCACCCGCACGCTGGCGCAGTTCAAGACGGGGCACGTGAGCGTGCTGGTGGCCACCAATGTCGCGGCGCGCGGCATCCACGTCGACAACCTCGACCTGGTCGTCAACGTCGATCCGCCGACCGACCACAAGGACTACCTCCACCGCGGCGGCCGTACGGCCCGTGCCGGCGAGTCCGGCAGCGTCGTCACCCTGGTCACCCCCAGCCAGCGCCGCGGCATGGTCCGCCTCATGTCGGACGCGGGAATCCAGCCGCAGACCACCCAGGTCCGCTCGGGTGACGAAGCCCTGAGCAGGATCACCGGCGCACAGACCCCCTCCGGCATCCCGGTCGTCATCACCGCACCGGTGTCCGAGCGTCCCAAGCGCGGCGCCTCCTCCCGAGGCCGGCGCCGCCCCTCCTCGGGGACCCGGCGCACGCCCGCGGCGGCCTGAACCTTCGTGACCCGGAAGCCGACCCATCTTCGCAGGAGGCACCTTTTGACGTTGGTTCAGACACAGCCCCGCCCGGTGAGCACCGACCTTCCGCACGGGACGGTCGGTGACATCCTGGACGCGGCGGAACCGCAGGTCTGTGACGACATGAGCGTCGAAGTGGCGCTTGCCGTCATGACGGCCGCACGCACGAGCCGACTGGTCGTCTGCGACCAGGACGGCCAGAGCACCGGCCTGGTCACCAGGACCGAACTCGCCGCCGTCCGCGACAGCTCCACCTACACGGACCGTGTCCGTCTGCGTGACATCCTCGGCGACCACGGTGTGCTCACCTCAGCCGTGAGCACTGCGGCCGAAGCCGGACACGCGACGCGCGAACCCCGGCCCCGTGCCCTGCCGGTGGCCTACGGGCACGGCGGCGCCCTGGGCGACCTCGCCCTCTCCCGCTGAACCGCCTCACCTCTGGCCGGACCGTTCTCCCCTTCTCACTGCGAGGCCCCATGCGCTGCGTCATCGCCCGTTTCCCCTTCGAACTCACCAAGAACGGTGTGCTGGAATCGATGAAGGGCGTCAAGCCCGAAGCGAGCACCGGAGAAACGGTGATCATCGGCCGCCGCCACTACCCCGTCAAGCAGGTCGGCCAGGTCATCACCCGCCAGGACCGCCGCGACTTCAGCGCCGCCGAAGTCCTCCGCGCCATGGCCCGCCTCGGCTTCACCTGCCGCACTCTCCCCGCGTCCGCACCCGCGTCCCTTCCCAGCCCGCTCCAGCAGGCTTCCGCGATGCTGGGCAGTCCCGTCACCGCCTGAGCGGCGGCGGTCTGTTGTGCTCCGCAGGGGCGGCGCGCCCGCGTGGCCGTGACCGTGATGGCCCAGTGGTGTGACGAGATGGGTTTGGGAGCGTTCGGGTGGTCCGTCGCCGGTTGTGCAACTGGAGACCGGGTGGGCCGCCTCCTGGACACCGAGCGAACGCCGAACGCTGGAGGTTGCATGCAGGAGTGGACGTACTCACCGACCGCCGTGACGGTGCCTCAGCTGATTCTCGACCCCTACCGCTGTGGCTTCGACGCGCATACGGCGTTGAACGGTGCGCAGACGGGAGGGCAGTGGGGGGACGAGGACTGGCGCGTACCCTCCCAGGCGGGGACCGAGGAGGAAGCACCGCAGGCCGCCCCCGACTCGGGCCCGCCGCGGGCGATGGCTGCGGCCGACCGCCGACGCCTGGAACTGCACGCGGCACTCGTCCGAGCGGGACTCGCGCCCGCGCCCGGGGACCTGCACGCCGTGGAAGCGCTGAGTACCCTCGACGACACCGTCAACGACGCCGTCCGACGCTGGATCGGCGCGTACTGAGCTGAGCCTTGCCGGGCTGCGAGCCGGGCAGGCGGCCGGGCCGGCACGGCCTCCGCCTTGTGAGCCGGCCGGACTTGGCCGCAGCCGTGGACACCGACCGCGGAGCGCAGGCTGGTGCGGTGGGCCGTGTACGGTGCCGCCGCAGCCGTCTGTGCCGTCCGGCGACTGTCGGGAGCGGAGCACCGCGGGGCCGGCGCGGGACGGGCGGTGGCCGCGGTCCGTGGGCGGTTGTGGGTGAAGACGGCGAGGCGCAGCACGGCGAAGCGTGCGACCCCGGCGAGGGCGGAGGCGGACAGGTAGACCGCCTGCTGGAGCAAGGCGCCGGGCGCTGCCACCAGTTGTTGCAGGACGAGCATGGCCACGCAGGTCAGCGTGTAGGCGGCTGCCGCGGACCCTGCCGACTGAGCATGCTGGCGCCGGGTCGCGGGTCTGCCCACGCCGAAGGTGAAGCGGGCGTGCAACTCGGTGGCGAGGAGCGTGGAGGCCACGGTGATCAGGGCGTTGGCCAGGACCCAGGGAATCCATGCGGCGAGGGCTGCCACGGCGAAGCCGGAGGTGATGCCCACCCCGCCGCCGAGGAGCGCGAAGCGGGCGAAAGCGGTGACGGCGCCGGGAGGCGACTGCTGCCGGCTCTGTGGTGTGTCCATGATCCGGCCCCCCATTGATGACGCTCGGTGTTTCCTGTTATGGAAACGCTACGTTGCGTTCATGGGGTGCGCAAAGCATTTGTTGCGCAGAATCATTAAAACTGCAGGTAGTAGTTGCGGCAAAATCGTTGCAATGGGTTGACGATAACGCAATGAGGGTGAGGGTGGATCATTGCAATGAGTTGAGGGTGAACGCTATCGCGGTGGTGACCCCCGGCCCAGGGTGATCGTGCCGAACCTGCTGACCGGGCTCCGGTGTCCGGCTCACCTCAGGGCACGCAGTTCGGCGATCCGGGCGTCGAGGTAGTCGCGGCAGAAGGCCACATGGTCCGCGTCCTGGTAGCCGCGGGGCCCGCACTCGGTCACGAGCAGCAGGCCGAGGTACAGCCCGTAGAGCGCCAGACGGTGGCGGAACGCGGGCCCCGAGCCGAACCGGCCGCCGGCCTCCGTGTAGCCCGCGACGAGCGCGCTGTCCGCGCCGGTGTCGCCTCCGAACGCCAGGGAGATCAGCTCGGCGGCCGGGTCACCCCAGAACGCGCGCTCGTGGTCGATGAGCCCCGTGACGCGGGCGGCGGATCCGTCGTCGGCCATGCGGACGAAGATGTTTCCGGGCCACAGGTCGAAGTGGACCAGGCAGGGTTCGGTGACCTCGTCGAGCGCGTACCCGCCGTCCGCCACCAGGGCGCGCACGTCGTCGGGAGGGACGCCCAGTGCGGAGTTCCAGCGGGCGGCGTCCTCCAGCATGGCCTCGACCATGGCGGTGAACGCTGTTCCCCAGTCGGCGGCGGACAGTGCCGACTCCGCGGCCGGGTAGCCGAACCGGCCGTCAGCGGGGGTCAGCCGGTGCAGACCCGCGACGATCCGGCCCAGCTCGCGACGCAGCGGCGAGGCGCTCTCGGGGGCGAGCTCGTCCGCGAGTTTGTCCCAAGGGGAGCCGTCCAGCGTGGAGATGACGAGGAATCCGTCTCCGGCGTGCAGGAGGTCGGGCATGGGCACGCCGCAGCCGGGGGAGGCCGCGGCGAGTCGGTAGACCATGGCCTCGGTCGCCATGATGCCTCGCTCGTAGCGCAGCACCGGCACGTCGTCGTGTGGGGCGAGCTTCACGACGGCGGGGCGGCCGTCGTCGAGCAGGACCCGGTACGCCGTGTTGAACCAGCCGTCCGTCAGCTCTGCGTCGACCCGGCATCCGATGCCCGTCGACTCGCGCAGCAGCGCGTCGAGTTGGGCCGGGGCCAGCTGGCGCTTGGTGTTGCTCAGCATGGCGTCTCTTTCCGTGATGGGAGCGCTGCCATGATGCCCGGAACCCGGCGGCGCGGACAACGGTCCCCTCACGTCGGGTCAGGGCTTCGGGCGCGACTGTCGGGAACGGACTGCCTCCGCTCGGTCGAGGAGCGTGTCCAGGACGATCGGGTAGGCGCTCAGGTTCATCCGGTCCGCCAGCAGGTGTGCGGTGGCGGCGATGTGCGGATGCGTCTCGGAGGGCAGACGGGCGTAGGTGGAGGTCCACATGTTCTCGTCCGCCCGCCTGGCCTCGTCCTTGACGGCCAGAGCGCCCGCGTCCAGAGCGGCGAAGGCCAGAGCCAGGTCGATGAACGCGTGGTACAGGCCGACGGCGTCCACGTCACCGAAGCCGGCGCCGCGAAGGATGCCGAGGATCGTCTCGTCCACCTCGATCTCCCGGGGACGGCCGGTGACGCGGCTGGCGGTCAGCAGGGCGGCCTGCGGGTGCGCGAGGTAGGAGGTGTGGATGGCCAGGCCGAGGGAGCGCAGATCGGCGCGCCATTTCCCGGAGGCCGTCCAGCTGTCGAGGGCGCGCCCCATCAGTTCCTCGCCGATGGCCCGGGTCAGGTCGTCCAGGCCGGCGAAGTACCGGTAGAGGGTGCTCGGGTCGGCGCCGAGGGCGGCACCGAGTCGGCGTGCGGTCAGACCGGCACTCCCGTGCTCGCGCAGCATCCGCAGCGCCGTCCGCACGATCAGCTTCTCCGACAGTACGGTGCCGCGGCGGGTCGGCCGTCGCCTGAGCCGTTCCGTCTCCGGAACCACCTTCTTGGGCATCGCGCCCTCCCTGGGAATCCCTTATGCCAACGCCGTAGACCTTAACCGTCGGGATCGTGTTGCATCGAAGTGGTCCTCGGGCGTTCGCCGGGACTGTCCCGATGAGAACGGTGTGAGATGCGTGTACTCCTCGTAGGTGCGGGCGGCGTCGGAACCGCCGCCACCCGTATCGCGGCCCGCCGTGACTTTCTGACCCACATGGTCGTCGCGGACTACGACCTGGCCCGTGCCGAGGCGGCCGTGACCGCGCTCGGCGACCAGGAGCGCCGGTTCAGCGCGCGCCGCGTGGACGCCTCCGACGAGGCGGCGGTCCGTCGGCTCCTCGTCGAGGAAGGCTGCGACGTACTGCTGAACGCGACCGACCCGCGGTTCGTCATGCCGCTTTTCAACGCGGCACTCGGCGCCGGCGCGCACTACGTCGACATGGCGATGTCGCTGTCCGTACCGCACCCCACCGCCCCCTACGAGCAGTGCGGGGTGAAGCTCGGCGACGAGCAGTTCGCGCTGGCGAAGGCCTGGGAGAGCGCCGGCCGTCTGGCTCTGGTCGGCATGGGCGTGGAGCCGGGCCTGTCGGACGTGTTCGCCCGCTACGCGGCCGATGAACTCTTCGACGAGATCGACGAACTCGGCGTCCGAGACGGCGCGAACCTCACCGTCGAGGGCTATGACTTCGCGCCCTCCTTCAGCATCTGGACCACGATCGAGGAGTGCCTCAACCCGCCCGTCGTCTACGAGAAGGGCCGCGGCTGGTTCACCACCGCACCCTTCAGCGAGCCCGAGGTCTTCGACTTCCCCGAAGGCATCGGCCCGGTGGAGTGCGTGAACGTCGAACACGAGGAGGTGCTCCTGATGCCCCGCTGGGTGGACGCCCGCCGCGTGACGTTCAAGTACGGCCTCGGCGACGACTTCATCGCCAAGCTCAAGACCCTCCACGCGCTGGGGCTCGACTCCACGGCGAAGGTCACCGTGCCGGGCGCGGACGGGCCGGTCCGGGTCTCCCCACGGGACGTCGTGGCCGCGTGCCTGCCCGACCCGGCCACGCTGGGCGACCGCATGAAGGGCAAGACCTGCGCGGGCACCTGGGTCAAGGGAACCAAGGACGGCGTCGCCCGGGAGGTGTACCTGTACCACGTCGTCGACAACGAATGGACGATGCGCGAGTACGGCTCCCAGGCCGTCGTCTGGCAGACCGCCATCAACCCCGTGATCGCCCTCGAACTGATCGCCAACGGTGGGTGGCAGGCAAGCGGTGTCCTCGGCCCCGAGGCGCTGCCGCCCAAGCCGTTCCTCGACCTGCTCGGCGCGTACGGGGCTCCGTGGGGGCTGCGCGAGGAGCACTGACCCACGCGTTCCTCAGGCCGAGCAAGGTGTCAACTGCGCGGTGAGTACACGACCTTGGGCTCCGGCGGGGGCGCCCTGTTCGTACCGATCGGCGGCATGCTGTGCGGTCAACGGGTCAACGGGTGATGGTGGTTCGGCGGACCGCCACTGCGGACGGGATGCCAGGGCGCGACCATCACCTGTGCCGGCATGGGGCTGGCATCGCCGGTGAGTTTCCAGCCTAGGGTGTCGCCCCGGCCGCGGCGCGACATGGTCCGGCGGGGGATGCCTCGCTACGCTCGCGGGCCCTCTGGGGGCCGGTAATCCGCCCCCAGCCCCATGCGGGTCACGCTTTCGAGCATCAGCAGTTCGAACAACGGCTCCAGGTCGGTGATCAAGGGGTTCAGGTGCTCGAACACCTCCAGCGCCACCTGTCCGTACAGGGTGCGCCAGCACGACAGCATGACGACCAGCGCGCCGAGAGGCATCTCCACGCCCGTGGCGGCGCGGTAGTCGGCGATCTGGCGGCGCATCGGTGGGGCGAGTTCGTCGTCGGCCAGGATGGGATAGGGGCGGGCCGCCCACAGGCGCATGTGCTCGGCGCCCCAGATGGTGGCGAGTTCCCGGACCCACTCGGCGGTCACGTCGGTGTGGGTCACACCCGCGGCCACGGTGGGTGTTCCGAACAGCAGACGGAACTCCTGGCGATGTGTCAGGGCCCAGTGGCGGAACACCCGGCACGGGGCGATCAGCCGGGCCGCGAAGTCCGTTTCACGCTCCGCCTCGATGGACTCCCGCAACTGATCCGTGAGTTCGGCGACGATGTCCCGGGCGGTGCGCCGCACGATGTCTCCGAGATCGTCGAAGTGGCGGTAGAGAGCCGCTGGGGTCACCCCCACCCGGCGGGCGATCTCGGCGAGCGTCAACGCCTCCACACCCTGCCGGGTGATGACCTCCCGCGCCGCCGCGCGGACGTCCCTGGACATCTGCCGCCGCAGTCGTTCGCGTCGGGTGGGGGCCGGCATCGTGCGGTCGCCCTCCTCCGGACGCTCACGCAGCACGACGAACACGTTGACCGTCTTCACGTCACCACCGCCGGTGATGTACTGCGTGCCACCGTGATGAGCCGCGTTGGTCTGCCCCGGCACGGCGGCCACCGTACCGGGGCCCTCGTGCCCTGCCTCGCCGTTCACCGCGGGCCGCGGCTTTCCGAGCCGACGATGATGGCCCCGCTCAGGGTGATGTGCTGTGTCCCGCCGTCGCGACAGATGTTCTGCTGTACGCGGGTTCGCCCGGACCCGGACCCGGACCGGGAGCGTGGCCGGTGCCCGGTCTCCCTCGCCGTGTCCGCCGTGCGGGTCCCCGCGACGTCCACGGCCGCACGGTCGAGGCGGCCTGACGCGGTGGGCTCCGGATCGATCCGTTCCCGGGCTGCCGGCGCCCCCCGGCCGAGCCGATCCGCGCACCGTAGTCGCACGGACCGCCAGATGTCCGTGGCCACGGTCCCCGCCACCGCCGCTCCTCCGGCTGTCGCCAGCCCCCACAACGCTTCCGAGAGCACTGTTCCTCCT
Organism: Streptomyces bobili; assembly: GCF_002154575.1. Classification (GTDB taxonomy): domain Bacteria; phylum Actinomycetota; class Actinomycetes; order Streptomycetales; family Streptomycetaceae; genus Streptomyces; species Streptomyces bobili. Next base: position 30,399 of record NZ_MUBA01000272.1, on the reverse strand, counting down.
GTCGAACCGCGGCACCGTGCGTACCGGTACTCCAGCAACGTTCGTGGGCGTCACTGAGTAACGGGCCATTACTTTGTTCGTGGCTGTCGCTCGGGTGTGTGAGGAGCATCCGCTTCGGCTCGGCGTACGCCGGCGGCTTGCCGGGGCGCAGGGGTACACGGGTGCAGGTCGGGCGTCGCCTCGCCCGTCCTGCCGTGCGTGCCGCGGCCGTACCCGACCCGATCGGGCACAGGATGTCGGGTTCACCGGGATGCGTGATGCCTAGCGTGGTGATCGTCAAAAGGAAGGAGGCCGGCGTGCTGGAGCGGCTCAACCAGAGCATGGAGCACATCGAGCGTCAGCTGGACCAGCCCATCGACGTGGCGGAGCTGGCGCGGATCGCGGCTACGTCGGAGTACCACCTGCGCAGGATGTTCTCCGCGTTGGCGGGGATGCCGCTGTCGGAGTACATCCGGCGCCGCAGGCTCACCGTCGCTGGTGCCGAGGTGCTTGTCCGCGACGAGTCGCTGCTGGAGATCGCGGTCCGCTACGGCTACGGCTCGGGTGAGGCCTTCGCGCGGGCGTTCCGTGCCATGCACGGTGTCGGGCCGGGCGAGGCCCGGCGCAGCGGAGCCGCGCTCGTCTCCCAGCCCCGGCTGACCTTCCGTCTCACCGTCGAAGGGAGCAGCAGCATGCTGTACCGCGTAGTGGACAAGCCGGCCTTCAGTGTCGTCGGCTTCAAGGCCCGGGTTCCCCTGGTGCACTCGGGGCCGAACCAGGCCATCATCGACTTCGTCCGCGGTATCGGGGCGCAGGCGATGGAGGGCCTGGAGAAGCTGTCGGACCAGGAGCCACAGGGTGTCGTCGCGGTCTGCGACGACCTGGACCCCAGCCGTGCCGAGGGCACCGAACTCGACTACTACCAAGCTGTGATCACGTCAGGCGCCGCCCCGGAGGGTGCGGCCGTCCTGCCGGTCCCGGCCGGGTCCTGGGCGGTCTTCACGACCTCGGGACCGGCGCCGCAGGCCATCCAGAACCTGTGGCGGGACGTGTTCACGCAGTGGTTCCCGTCGAACCCGTACCGCAGCCGCCCCGGCCCGGAGATCCTGCGAACCCGCCTGTCACCGGACAAGACGGAAGCCGATGCCGAGCTGTGGCTTCCGGTGGAGCGAGAACAGGGCTGACGAAAGCGCGTGGCTCACAGGCGCGGGTCGGTGTGAGGGTTTCGGCCGGACGGGGTCGGCCGAAACGCTCCTCCGGCGAGCGGGACCGGGGGAAGGCGATGCGGCAGTTCGCCGACGGCGCGGAGCTGACGGCCGGTGAGATTGGCGAGCGGGCGCGTGCCGAAGCCGTCGGCTGCTTCGCAACCACCTCGGTCGGGTGCGCAGGCCGAGCACATGACTTCGCTCCGCCGCCCAGGCGTGACGTCCGCGGATGGTCCGTGGTGGCACCGGTGCTGGGACAAGGGCTGCGCTACGAAGGGCGATCAGCCTGCGGATGCGGATGCGGATGCGGATGCGGAGAGGAGCACCGGTACCGTCCGCGAACCCGAGCCGAACTCCGCGCGCGCCAAATCGTTGCCGCGAGGGACGGGCTGCCGCTGGCGGAGACGTTGTCCGGCCGGACGCTATGACTCCGGGACGTGCCGGTGACCACCCGGCCGCGCCGCGATCCCGGGCAACCTGGCGGCCTTCCGCCGACTCGACCGGACACCAGGGCCGGATGGTAGTGCCGCGTGGGTGAAGGCGCCCGTGCCCTCGGCCGTGTGTGCGGGCCGACCGACGGGTGGGGTACGAGGATGTGCCGGACAACTGCCCTGACACCGGGAGCAGCCGGACAAGGAACACGGTACGGAGAGGCGAAGCGGACATGCCTTCCCCCCAATCGCCCGAATCCGATGGAACGCCTGTCGAGGGAGGGGGACCGGACAACACGCGTGGCCGTCGGCCGGACGAGCCGGACGGGCTGGACGAGGCCGTACTGGACGCCGTATTCACCCAATCGGCTGTGGGGCTGCACGTCCTGGACCGGGACCTGCGTGTCGTACGGGTCAATACCGTGGCCGCCGGGATGCGAGGCGTACCTCAGGAACAGGTCGTCGGCCTGACCGCGTCCGAGGCCTACGCGCCCTTCGCGGAGGGCGTCGACGAGCGTGTCCTGCGCGAGGTCCTGACAACCGGTCATCCGCGCAGGGAGGTCCTCGTACGGGGCCGGCCGCCGACGGATCCCGACCGGGAACACGTCTTCTCCACGTCGACGTTCCGGCTGACGGACCGGCGGGGCCGGACCATCGGTGTCGTCACCACGGCGGTCGACGTCACCCAGCGCGAACGGGCCGAGGGACGCCTGCGCCTGTTGCACGCCGTACGCGAACGCATCGGCCAGAGCCTCGATGTGCTGCGCATCGCGCAGGATCTCACCGACGTGACCGTGCCCGGGTTCGCGGACTCGGTGGTCGTCGCGCTCACGGACGACGTGCTGCGCGGTGAGGACCCCCATCTGTCGCTGAGGACCGTGGCCCCGCTGCTGCGATGCGCCGCCACCGCTGGATCCGACGGCGCAGGTGTCCTTCCCCGCGTCGGTACGATCCTGCTGCCCGGTCTCTTCGGCGAACGCCTGCCGGGCGAGCCGACGCTGCTACCCACCGAGTCCGAGGGGCGCGCGCTCCCCACCGCTCTGGTGGCGTCCTTCACGGTGCGCGGCAGACTCCTCGGCGCCGTCGCCTTCCACCGGCGGCCCACCACCAGCCCGTTCGAACCCGAGGACCTCCTGCTGGCCGCCGACATCACCGCCCGCACGGCGACATGCCTGGAGAACTCCCTGCGGTTCTCCCGCGAGCACATCGTGATGACCGCTCTGCAGAGCTGGCCCCGCAAGCAGCCCGAGACGACACGCAACGCCCTGGAGGTCTCCCAACGGCACCGCCACGAAGGCCACGGCGCCGGCTCGTGGTGCGACGTCATCCCGCTCTCCTCCGCGCGCGTGGCCCTGGTGGCGGGCAGGGTCGAGCAGTCCGGAGTGAGCGCCGTGGCGACGATGAGCCAGCTGAGGACGGCCGTGCACACGCTGGCCACCCTCGACCTGGAGCCGCACGAGCTCCTCGCCCGGCTCCACCTGACCACCCGCCGTCTCGCGCGCGAACAACGAGAGCTCTCCGACGTCGAGGAGCCCTCGGCCGGCTGCGCGATCGCCGTGCACGACCCGGTCAGCGGGCTGCTGGACATCGCACGGGCGGGAAACTGCTTCCTCGCACTCACACGGCCGGACGGCTCCGTGGAACCTGAGCCCCTGCCGGTCGGATCACTCCTCGGCGCCGACGGACCCCCCTTCCCGAGCAGGACCTACGTCCTTGAGCCGGGCAGTACGGTCTGTCTGGCCTCGCGGAGCACAGGAGCGTCCTCCCTCCCCGTGGAGGCGCTGACGAGAGCCCTGTCGCACCCCCAGCACCCGACCGAGACCATGGCCGACGCGCTGGAGGGGCTCCTCGGTCCCGAGGAGGTGCTTCTCGTCGCCCGCACCCAGCGCCTGCCGGACGACCATGTCACGGCCTGGGACCTGCCGGCGGATCCGGCCGCGGTGGCTGACGCCCGCCGTCTCGCGGGCCGCTGCCTGGAGCGCTGGGGGACCCCGGTCGACCGGTTCACCGTGGAACTGGTCGTCAGCGAACTGGTCACCAACGCCATCCGCTACGGCGCTCCGCCGATCGCCCTGCGGCTGGTACGGCAACCGCATCTGCTGACCTGCGAGGTCGAGGACGCCTCGATGACGGCGCCCTACCTCAGGCACGCCCGGGAGAGCGACGAAGGCGGCCGGGGACTCTACATCTGCGCCAGCCTCACCGACAGTTGGGGCACCCGTTACACGGCGAGCGGCAAAACGGTCTGGGCCGCCGTCGACCTCCCACAGCCGGAGACCGACCGGCGAGGCGGCGGACACGACGCACACATCCCCTGAGCCGTACCTTCCGGCGCCGGTGTCACGAGGGATCCGTCCAGCCGTTGCGCACGGCGTGGGCGCCGAGCTGCATCCGGGTCCGGACTCCGGCCATGTCCATGAGATGGCGCAGGCGCCGGTGCAGCGTGCGGGGTGACAGACCGAGCTGGGTCGCGGTCGTCAGGTCCGTCAGACCGGCCAGGAGCAGCGCGAGGATCCTGCGGTCCAACTCGGTCGGGCCGTGCGGGCCGACCTCGACGGGGGCTTCGGACCCGCCTTCCGTACCGGACAGCTCGAGCGGGTGAGCCGCACGCCACACCGTCTCGAACAGGGCGTCCAGCGCGTCCAGCAGGCCGCTTCGGTGCAGCAGCACCGCGCCCGGCTCCCCGGCCTCTGTCATCGCGAGCGGGACCAGGCCGAGGTCGGAGTCGGCCAGCACGAGCTTCATCGGCAGGTGATCGGCGACCCGCAACTGCACGCCGTTGCGCAGGGAATCGATCGCGTCGTGGACGATGCCCGGCTCCGCCAGTACGGCGCGGTCCAGCACGGCGCGGAAGCGCACCCCGCGGTCCAGCGCCATGGGCTCGGCCGTGTTCTCGTCGGGAGGCAGGGCGACGAACGGCGCGGTGATGAAGGAGCGGACCTGCGTGCGCGCCGCGTGCTGAACCTGGAGGAAGCGGTGACGGATGGCGTCGACGCCCGTGACGACCTCGATCAGGTCGCTGATACTGCTCCCGGTCATCGCCGCCCGGTGTTCTTCGGCGAAGGTCACCAGCGCGTGCTCGGCCATGCGAAGCCCGTCCCGGCGCTGGCTGATGAGCGAGCCGAGCGCCATGGCCGGCGGCGCGGCGGTGAACTGCTCGTCCGCCGACCTGATCACCAGTCCCCACCCGACCAGCCGGAACAGGGCCTCCTCCACAGCGGCTCGTGACAGGCCGAGCAGATCCGACAGCGGGACCGCGGTGGAATGCGGCCGTCCGAGCAGCGCCCGGTAGACGCACTCGTCCTCGGGTGCGAGGCCCAGGACATCCAGCATCGGCGACCGACTCCGTTCCGCTTGCGACAGCGGGGAGAGTATGTGCCATGACGGAGGATCCTGAAAAGCCCCTGATGGGAGGGGGTATGACGGGAAGGGCCCCGGGGAGTCTCCGCCCCGGGGCCCGTCGGTGTGGTTCATCGCAGGCCGTACGCCCGGATGATCTCGTTCCGGACGCCGAAGCCACCGTCCGTTTCGGCGTTCGCGCGGACCGAGACGAAGCCGCCGGGCTTCTCGGCCGTTCTGAACGAACCGGCCCAGTAGCCGTCGGCGCCCTTGCTGAGGGTCACCTTCCGCCAGGTGGCGCCGTCGTCGTAGGAGACGTCCAGCTGCACCGTGGTGACGGTGCCCGGCACGGTGCCGAGGTCCATCGACACCGGCTTGAGCGCGATTCGCTGGGTCGCGCCGGCCTTGATGTCGCCGTGCAGGTCGGACTCCAGTCGGTAGTCCAGGTTCAGCACCGAGAACGGCTCGAAGGAGTCCGAGTCGACGGTGTCGGACAGGAACGTCCACTCGGTGTGGGTACGCGTGGACAGCCGGAAGACGTCACCGGGACGCTCGGCGTCGAGGACGGCACGGTAGGGCAGGTTGCCCGCCGGCACCTCCACCCACTGCATGTCTCCGCTGACTGGATTGTCGTGGATCAGCGTGTCGCCCTGGAACACCCGCAGGCGGGACGGGGTCTCGCCCCACGGCAGGTAGCCGCCCAGGCGCATGGTGTCGCTGGCGGAGGCCCATGCCTGCACGTTCCAGGTCATGTAGTTCTGCCAGCGGGAGTTGTACACGCCGAAGGACTCGCTCTGGCCGGGCCGGGTCGCCGGAGCGAACCAGTCCAGACGGGTCGTGCTGCCCCTGGTGTACGTGTTGTCGCCCGACACCATCGACCACGGCAGGGCTCTGTCGACGCCCTGCGTGTGGAACTCCCTCCAGACCTGGCCCGGGGTCACCCATTCGGTGCGGGTGCCCGGGTGCCACTCGGGCTCGGGGAAGTTGAACGACGGGCTGAGGGTGAAGTCGGAACGGTAGCCTTCCGCCGGTCCTCCGTCCGTGGCCGAGTAGTAGCGGGCGTCGATCCGGGCGAGGTCGCCCTGGGCCGGCTTGTAGACCAGGGCACGGTCAGGCACCCGGCCGGGATAGTCACGGGTCAGGTCGTAGACGAACGGCGTGTGCTCGGTCTGCCGCACGGTCAGCTTGAGGGTGCCGGCCCCGGCCATCGCGATGAGGGTCCTGCCCGTGTCCCGGTGCACGGTGGCGACCGGGATCGGCGACTCGCCGACGTACTCCATCAGGGCACCTGCACCGTCGTTGACCACGATCAGCGCCTTCGCGCCGGCCGCGACCGCGGCCTCGGCACGCTCCTGCGGCAGCACGTCGTCGCTGCGCTCGACGACCACCACCTTGCCCTTGGCCTCGACCTTCTCGTACCCGGCCGGCGCGCCGGTGCCCGCGTGGACCGCGGTCAGCCGGTCTGTACCGGTGCCCAGGGCGCTGCCCGCCTGCACCAGTGTCTCGAAGCGAAGCCGGTCGCCCGGCGTACTCAGGGCGAGCCGCGGCTCGCCCTTGCGCCAGCGGGTGATCAGCGTGAACTCGCCCCGCGTCATCGGCTTCGTCGGCGCGACGTAGACGTCGTCGTACGACGGCGGCAGCACGTACGCGCTTCGGTAGTCCATGTACGGGTCGAGGCCCTCGTAGTGGACGTTGAAGTCGACCTTGCGCTGACGGTCCTCGGTGCGCTGCGGCGCCTCGGTCCGTAGCAGGCGTGCCTTGCTCGCGTCGAGCACCACGTCCGCGGAGCCGTCCTTCAGCACGGTCTCCGGGGCGACCAGCACGGCCACACCCGAACGGTCCGCCTTCTCGCCCGGCACGTCGAGGTACGCCGCGACGGTGTACACGCCAGGTGCCATGCGCATGGTGGTCGAGCCGTCGACGTGGACGGACCAGGGCCAGGAGTCGCCGGCCAGGTTGATCGCCACCGTTCCGGCGGCGGGCCTGCCGTCCTTGCCGACCAGCTTGATATTGAGGTCGTAGCGCTCCTCCTCCTTGAGCAGCGCCACGGAGGTGCGGGTCACCGGACGCCCGGTGGCCGCGTCGGTGGCCGTCACGTAGCCGGCGTGGCGGCCTGCCGAGGCGGTTTTCGGGTCACCGGTCACCGGGACGGTGGCGGTGCCGCCCGCCGGGACGGTCACCGTGGCGGCTCCCAGCGTGAAGGGGCCGCCGGCCTCGGTCAGCGCCAGGTCCAACGTGACATCGGCCGTGCCGGAGTTGGTGAACGTCAGGCTCTTCGTGACGGCGGCGTCGCCCGGCTCGTGCGGCCAGGTGTGGCTGCCGAAGAACAGAGATCCGGTGCCGCGGACCGTGGCGCGCACGGCGGCGGCCACGTCGAGCCGTCCGGTGCCGACCTCGTACGGCGAAGAGGCGCTGTCGAGTCCCTTCGCGGTGCTCATCAGGTGTTCCTTGAGCTGAGCGCCCGTCCAGTCCGGGTGCTGCTGGGCCAGTACCGCCGCCCCGCCGGCCACATGCGGAGTGGCCATCGAGGTGCCGCTGATGGTGCGGTAGAGACCCTCCCCACCGTCGGTCATCTCCTGCGAGCGGGCCGCGGTGATGTCCACGCCCGGTGCCGCGATGTCCGGCTTCATGCCGCCGGAGTAGGCCAGCGGGCCGGTGCTGGAGAAGGACGCGAGCCGGTCCTGCTTGTCCGTGGCGGCCACGGTCAGCGCCGAGGCGGCAGCGCCCGGGGCGGAGATGCTCTCCGGGCCCGCGTTGCCGGCGGCGATGACGAACAGCGTGCCGTACCGCGCGGACAACGCGTCGACCGCCTGGGACATCGGGTCGCTGCCGTCCGTCGGGTAGGAGTCGCCGAGGCTCATGTTGACGACGTCCGCACCGGACTCGGCCGCCCACTGCATGCCGGCCATGACCCAGGAGTCCTGGCCGTAGCCCTCCGCGCCGCCGAGCACCTTGCCGACGAGCAGGTCGGCGCCGGGGGCGACGCCCTTGTTGTCGCCCCCGGAGGCGGCCCCTGAGCCGACGATCGTGCCGGCCACATGTGTGCCGTGCCCGTTGACGTCGGTGACGGACTCACCCGGCACGAAGCTGGTCGTGCCGTCGATCAGGCCGGCGAGGTCGGGGTGGTCGACGTCGATGCCGGTGTCGAGCACCGCGACCTTGACGCCCTTGCCCGTGTAACCGGCCGCCCAGGCCTCGTTCGCGCCGATCAGCGGCACGCTCTCCTTCAGGTCGGCCCGCACCCTGCCGTCGAGCCACAGCTTCGCCACACCCGCGCCCAACTCCGCGCTGCCCGGCGGCGCGACGCTGGTCCAGAACGTGCGGACCTGCCGCTTGTCGGTGCTGAGCGCGGCACCGCGGATGCTCTTGAGCGCGCGGGTCAGCTTGCTGCCCCGGGGGGCCGGTGGCGGGGTGGCGGAGCGGGACTTCGGCGGGGCGTACGTCGCGATCAGCGGTACCGAGGCCGACTTCGCGTCGTCGTATCCCATCTCGATCAGGTCGCTGACGTTGAACAGCCGCCTGTCGATTCGGTCCGAACTCAGCAGCGAAACCGCCTCGTCCGGGACGACGAACAGGTCACCCTTGATCGCCTGGATCTTCACGCCGCCGACGGCACTGTCCGGCCGGTCGACGTCGGCGGTCTGTTTGCCGTCGGCCATCGTGGTGACCGTGACGACGTCGCCGGTGACCAGGGTGACCGTGTGGGTCGCCGAAGGTCTGGCGGGGACGGTGGGTTTGCTCGGAGCGGCTTGCGCGGGCGCGTGCAGTACCGCGAGCCCCGACGCGAGCAGGGTCACCGCGGCGGCTGCCGAGATCAGCCGCCGGCGCCCGCGCGGGAAGGCGGAAACATGAAGGGGGGAGTGCATGCCATGGGTCTATCGATCACGGAACGCCGTCGTGAAGGCCTCGCGACGGCAAGTCCTCGCCATGGCACATGCTTGTCAGCTGCGTACCGTGCAATCCGGGCGGAAAGACGCGGCGTGGACGCGGGTTCGGTCAGCCGGTGCGCGCCGGCCTGTTCGCCGGCCTCATCGCCCTGCCTGCGCGACTGATGCACACGGCAGGACACGGCCTCACGGGCCTGCCCGTCCGGCCGAGATGCGCCGGGTGCCGACGGGAGTCAGATTGGAGGTATCCGGCCCACCGGACGGAGCCCCTCGGCGGGTAGGCCGGACGACACGGAGGACCTTGTCATGACGACGCACGCGAGCGCGCCCGGTCGACAAGAGAGGACGCACAGCAGTGGTTGGCTGGTGCTCGCCGCCGTCGTCATGCTTTTCAGCGGCATCATGACGCTCCTCGGAGGCATTTCCGCCATTTCCGAGGACGACGTGTTCCTAGCCACGCGCAATGACGTCTACGAGCTCAACCTCACCGGCTGGGGCTGGATCCACCTCGTCCTGGGCATTCTGATGGTGCTCACAGGCGTCGCCCTGTTCTCGGGCGCCACCTGGGCCAGGGCCGTCGGCGTGGGGCTGGCCGGTCTGAGCATGATCGCCAACTTCATGTGGCTTCCCTACACGGCGTGGTGGGCGGTGGTGTTCATCGCTGTCGACGCCCTCGTCACCCGGGGGTTGTGCGTCGCGCCCCGGCCGAGGCGCGACTGACGGCCGGGATCGGCACCCGTGGCACACGAAACAGCGACAGGGGAGTTGCCTCAGCTGGTGCTCGTCGTCGGCGTCGCCGGGTCGGGCAAGTCGACAGTGGGGCGCCTCCTCGCCAAGCGGCTGGACTGGGCGTACCGGGACGGGGACGCATTCCACTCCGACGCCGACCGCGCCAAGATGGCCGCTGGTCACGCCCTCACGGACAGCGACCGGGGGCCGTGGCTCGAAGCGATCGGGGACTGGATGGACCGGGCGATCGCGGCGCATCGGCAGGCCGTTGTGACCTGCTCCGCGCTCAAGCGTGACTACCGGGACAAGCTGCTGGCAGGGCGCCCCGAGGTTCTCCTGGTGTACCTGCACGGCTCGCGCGAACTGCTGGGATCCCGACTGGCCGGGCGGCACGATCACTTCTTCCCGGCAGACATGCTGGGCAGCCAGCTTGCGGACCTCCAGGAGCCCGCGGCCGACGAACACCCCGTGACGGTGGAGATCGACCAGCCTCCGGAGGCCATCGTCACTGCGGTGCTGTCGCTGATGCGCCGGGAATCCGCCTCCGGGAAGCAGCCGGCCGGACCCGCCACCGGGCAGGCCGCCCACACCGTGGTGCGCGACGGCCCCTCCACATCCCTCAGCCCGACAGGCGCGCAGTGGCAGTTGACCCGCGGCGAACAGAGTGCCGTCGTCGTACAGTTGGGCGGCGCCCTGCGTGACTACACGGTGAACGGCAGACCGCTGCTCGACGGGTTCTCCGCCGACTCGGCCATCACGGGCGGGCGGGGCCAACTGCTCGCCCCCTGGCCGAACCGTGTAGGCGGCGGACGCTACCGCTCCGGCGGCCAGGATCTGCAACTCCCCCTGACGGAACCGGAGAAGAACAACGCCATCCACGGACTGCTTCGCTGGAACCTGTGGAACCTGCTCGCCCGCACCACCGACGCGGTGAGAGTCGGCACGACGCTCTGCCCTCAGCCCGGATATCCCTTCCTCCTCGAGGTCTGTGCAGAGTACCGGCTGGGGCCCGAAGGGCTCGAGACAGCCGTCTTCGCCACCAACTCCGGTACTGCCCCCGCACCTTACGGCGTGGGGCAGCACCCCTATCTGACGGTCGGCACCGACCTCGTCGACACCGCGCTGCTGACCGTTCCCGCCCGGTACCTGCTGCGTACCGACGACCAGGGCCTGCCGATCCGCAAGGAGCCCGTCGACGGCACCGTGTACGACTTCCGCACCGCCCGCGCCATCGGTGAGCTGCGACTGGACACCGCCTTCACCGGGCTCGACCGCGACCCCGGTGGCCGGGCCGTCGTGCGGCTGGCACATCCCTCCGGACTGCGGGGTGTCGATCTCTGGCTCGGCGAAGGCACCCGGTATGTACAGGTGTACACGGGCGACACGCTGGCCGAACCCGAACGGTGGCGCCGCGGTGTGACCGTGGAGGCCATGTCCTGTCCGGCGGACGCCTTTCGCAGCGGCACGGATCTCACCCTCCTGGAAGCGGGGGCCACGCACGTGCTCCGGTGGGGCCTCAGCCCATGGGGGACCCTGTGACACCGCCCGCACCCGGTCTGAGCGCGCACGATTTCCGGGCGCTCCACGAGCGACTGCGCCGTGAGGCGGCCCCGTCGACGGTTGACGTTCGGCGTGGCGCACTCTGTCATGTGACGCCCGAGCGTGTGGTGGCGGCGGTCGCGGAACTCCGCCTCGGACGCACGGTGTCGCTGGCCGCTCCGATCGAGACCGTACCGGCCGCCGACGACCCCGAACCCGCCGTGCACCGAATGACCGGACCCGCACCGGGTGACCTCTGCGCGGACGGGCTGCACTTCGCCACCGACCGCTTCGCCATGAACGTGCACGGGGATACGAACAGCCATCTCGACGCCCTCCGCCATGTGGTGTTCGACGGGGAGCTGTACGGCGGGGTGCCCGCCGGCAGCGACACGGCCGACGGTGCCCGTGCGCTCTCCGTGGACCTCGTCAAGGACGGCATCGTCGGCCGGGGCGTGCTGCTGGACATCCCCCGGTTGCGAGGCGTGCCCTGGCTGCGACCGGGCGACCATGTCACGGTGGAGGATCTGACGGCCGCCGAAGCCGCGCAAGGGGTACGCGTCGGACCGGGGGACATGCTGTTCGTCCGGGTGGGCCATCGCCTCCGCCGTACGGAGCTGGGACCTTGGAACGCGGCGACGCATAGGGCCGGGCTCCACCCGACCGCCCTGGGGTTCCTGGCGGAGCGGAAGGTGGCGGTCCTGGGCGGAGACGGCAACAACGACACCGCGCCCAGCGCCGTGGAAGACATCGCCTTCCCCGTGCATGTCCTGGCCATGCATGCCCTGGGCATCCATCTGATGGACTACCTCCAGTTCGAGGACCTGGTGCCGGTCTGCGCGCAGGCCGGGCGCTGGAGTTTCCTGTGTGTGGTCGCCCCACTGCGGCTGCCCGGAGCCACGGGCTCGCCCGTGAACCCGATCGCGGTGCTGTGATCGGGGCGGCCCGGCCGGTGACCGACCTCCGGTCGCCGTTCACTCGGAGGGCGGATACGTTCGAACGGGTGGGACCGCTCGGCCCCGCGATGCGGGATGACAGGGCCTGACGCCAGGTCAGGGCCATGATCACAAGGACGGTGGTCGTTGTGGGCGACGCCCCTCACTACGACGTCATCATCATCGGTACCGGTGCCGGCGGCGGTACCCTCGCCCATCGGCTCGCCCCGTCCGGCAAGCGTGTACTCCTCGTCGAACGCGGCGGCCACCTGCCGCGGGAGCGGGACAACTGGGACTCGACGGCCGTGTTCGTCAAGGGCAAATACCGGGCACCGGAGTTCTGGATCGACCGGGACGGGAACGAGTTCCCTCCCGAGGTCAACTACTACGTGGGGGGCAACACCAAGTTCTACGGCGCGGCCCTCTTCCGGCTGAGGCCCGAGGACTTCGGCGAACTCCGTCATCACGGCGGCCTCTCTCCCGCCTGGCCGATCGGATACGAGGAGCTGGAGCCGTACTACACGCAGGCCGAGCACCTCTACCTCGTACACGGACGCCATGGCGAGGATCCCGGCGAGGGGCCGGTGAGCGCGCAGTACGCCCATCCGCCCGTGGAGCACGAGCCGCGGATCCAGCAGTTGAGCGACGACCTCGAGAAGCGTGGTCTGCACCCCTTCCACCTGCCGATCGGTGTCAATCTCAGCCAGGACGGCGGGGGAGGGGCCACCCACTCCAGCGTCTGCATCCGATGCGACCGGGTGGACGGCTTTCCGTGTCTCGTGCGTGGCAAGTCCGACGCCGAAGTCATCTGCGTCGAGCCGGCCCTGCAGCACCCCAACGTCGAGATGGTCACGAACACGCACGTGCTCCGCCTGGAGACCGATGCGAGTGGACGCAGTGTCAGCGCGGTCGTCGGCCGGCTCCCCGACGGCTCGGAGGTCCGGTTCACGGCGGACGTGGTGGTCGTCTCCTGCGGGGCGGTCAACTCCGCGGCACTGCTGCTGGCCTCGGCGAACGAGCACCATCCCGGTGGACTCGCGAACAGCTCCGACGTGGTCGGCCGCTTCTACATGCGGCACAACAACCTGGCCCTGATGGCGGTGTCGAAGGAGCCCAACGACACCCGGTTCCAGAAGACCCTGGCCCTGCACGACTGGTACCTCGGTGCGGATGACTGGGACTACCCGCTCGGCGGCATCCAGATGCTGGGCAAGTCGGACGCCGAGCAGATCCACGGCGAGGCCCCGCGATGGGCCGGTGCGATCACACCGGACGTGCCGTTCGAGGTGCTGGCGCATCATGCCGTCGACTTCTGGCTGTGCGGCGAGGACCTCCCGCTGGCCGACAACCGGGTCACCCTCGACGGCGACGCACGTATCCATCTCGCTCTCGACGAGAAGAACAACGTCGAAGGCCTCAAGCGGCTGAGGCACAAGCTGCAAGGGATGCTCGGCCACCTGGGCATGCACGAGCACCACCTGCTGTCCCACAGCATCTATCTCCACAAGGGAATGCCGATCGGAGCGACGGCGCACCAGGCCGGCACCGTACGCTTCGGCACCGACCCGGCCGCCTCCGCGCTGGACGTCAACTGCAAGGCCCACGACCTGGACAACCTCTATGTCGTCGACACGAGCTTCTTCCCGAGCATCGGCGCGGTCAACCCGTCCTTGACGGCCATCGCCAATGCCCTGCGGGTCGGCGACCACCTCGTGGCCCGCCTGAGCTGACGCCGGGGGGCCGATGGCCCGATCGGGCGAAGATACTCGGCGGAACGGCCCAACGGTGGTGCTCCCGACATGTTGCCCGCCGTGGCCGGTGATTGCGTGACCTCCGCGCCGGGCGGACCGGAGCCGCACAGTCAGGGAGGCAGAGCATCATGGATTCCACCGTAGAAGCACCGCGGGGTGTGATCCCGACAGATCTGCTGAAGGGCCAGAAGGCACTGGTCACCGGCGCCAATTCGGGCATCGGCAAGGCCACGGCCCTCGGTCTGGGCCGGGCCGGCGCGGACGTGGTCGTGAACTACGTGGCAGGTCGTGAAGACGCCGAGGAAGTGGTCAAGGAGATCACCTCCTTCGGGGTGCGCGCGGCGGCCTACGAAGCCGACGTGTCCCAGGAGGACCAGGTCACGGCCATGACGGACCGGATGGTCCAGGAATTCGGGACGATCGACATCCTGGTCGCCAACGCCGGTTTGCAGCGGGACGCCCGGTTCACCGAGATGACCCTCGGCCAGTGGCAGAAGGTCCTCGACGTCAACCTCACCGGCCAGTTCCTCTGCGCGAGGGAGGCGACCAGGGAATTCCGGCGCCGCGGAGTCGTCCCCGAGGTGTCGCGTTCGGCCGGGAAGATCATCTGTATGAGTTCCGTGCACCAGCTCATCCCCTGGGCGGGCCACGTCAACTACGCCTCCTCCAAGGGCGGCGTGCAGATGATGATGCAGACCCTGGCCCAGGAGCTCGCACCGGAGAAGATCCGGGTGAACGCGGTCGCCCCCGGGGCGATCAAGACGCCGATCAACCGCAGCGCCTGGGAGACGCCCGAAGCCCAGGAGGCTCTGCTGAAGCTGATTCCGTACGACCGGATCGGCGACCCCGATGACATCGCGCACGCCGTGGTCGCACTCGCGTCGGACCTTATGGACTACGTGGTGGGAACCACCCTGTACGTCGACGGCGGAATGACCCTCTTCCCGGGGTTCGCCACCGGCGGCTGATGGTCTACCGGACCGTCAAGAACAGCAAAGGCAAAGGCGTATATGCCCACCTCGTTCCACCTGCTGGCGGACGCCCCGGCGCAACTTCTGCCGGCACGGGAACTCATGGCGTTCACTCTCGCGTCCCACATCATCCTGGTGCCGCTGGGCGTCGCCCTGCCCTTCATCACGTTGGTCATGCACTATCGCGGGCTGCGACGCAACGACGCCACGGCGCTGCTCCTGGCGCGGCGCTGGTCGGCCGTCATGGCGGTACAGTTCGCGCTCGGCATCGTCACCGGCACGGTGCTCTCCTTCGAGTTCGGCCTCCTGTGGCCCGGCCTGATGGGCAGGTGGGGCGACGTCTTCGGCATCGGATTCGGTGTCGAAGCCTGGGCGTTCTTCCTCGAGGCCGTGCTCATCGCCATCTATCTTTACGGATGGCGGCGACTGAAGCCCCGCACGCACTTCCTGCTCGGGCTGCCCCTGCCGGCCGCCGCACTGCTCGGGGCGTTCGGCATTCTGGCCGCCAACTCCTGGATGAACACGCCACAGGGCTTCTCCCTCGATCCCGAGGGCAACCCGGTCGACGTGAACGTCTGGAAGGCGATTTTCACACCGATGTTCGGGCCGCAGTACTGGCACTTCGTGGTCGCGATGATCATCACGGCGGGCTTCATGGTGGCCGGTGTCTACGCCGTGGGCTGGCTGCGCGGCCGCCGGGACCACTACCACCGGCTCGGTTTCGCCGTTCCGTTCACCATCGCCGCGGTGGCCACCCCGGTGCAGTTCGTCCTGGGCGACTCCATCGCCCGGTCGGTGTTCCACAAGCAGCCGGTGAAGTTCGCCGCGATGGAGATCGTCTGGAAGACCGACACCCGGGTACCGGAGTACCTGTTCGGGCGCCTGCAGGAGGACGGCACCGTCTCGGGCGGCATCAAGATCCCGCTGCTCGACTCCGTACTGGCCGGATTCAGCCCGGACACCAAGGTGGTGGGACTGACCTCCGTCCCGGCGGACGAGCGTCCCACGGCCACTCAGGCGACCATCGCCCACTGGGCCTTCGACATCATGGTCCTGATCGGGTCGGCCCTCGTGCTGCTCGCCCTCTGGTACGGACTGATCTGGCTACGGCACCGCCGACTGCCCGCCTCGGCGTGGTTCTACCGCTCCGCGGCCTGTGCGGGCGTCGGCTCCGTCGTGGCCGTCGAGTGCGGCTGGATCGCCACCGAGGTGGGACGCCAGCCCTGGATCGTCTACCAGAACATGCGGGTCGCCGACGCGGTGACGTCGACCCGCTCCACCAGCCTGTGGATCATGCTCGGCGTGGTGATGGTGGTGTACGTCCTCCTCTTCGGGTCGTTCCTCGTCGTCCTGCTCAAGATGCGCACGCGCTGGCGGCTCGCCGACGAGCAGCGGGCCACGGGAGGTGCGGCCCACGTACCGGAGGCGGACACCCCCTACGGGCCTCGGGCACCCCTCCCCGCCGGGGGCGGAGCCGCTCGGGCCGAGGACGGCCGCCCGTGACCGCCGACCTCATCGCCGTGGTGCTGCTCCTCGCCGTGGCCGCGTACGCCTGTGCGGGCGGCACGGACTACGGGGCCGGGTTCTGGGACCTGACGGCCGGGGGCGCGGAACGCGGCAAGCGTCCCCGGTGGCTCATCGACCACGCCATGGCCCCCGTATGGGAGGTCAACAACGTCTGGCTGATCTTCGTTCTCGTCATCATGTGGACCGGTTTCCCGACCCTCTTCCAGACCGTGTTCTCCGCCATGTGGCTCCCGCTGGCGCTGGCCGCCATGGGCCTGGTCCTGCGTGGCGCCGGCTTCGCGTTCCGCAAGCCTTCCCGGCGGCTCGTCGACCGACGGCTGTACGGTGCGGTGTTCGCGGTGGCCTCGGTCGTCACGCCGTTCTTCCTCGGTACCGCCGTCGGCGGGGTCGCGTCGGGCCGGGTGGCGCAGGGCACGGAGGCATCGGCGAACGCCTGGGCCAACCCCACCTCCCTGATGTTCGGACTCGTCGCCATCGCGACCACGGCCTTCCTCGGCGCGGTGTTCCTCACGGGGGACGCCCGCCGGTTCGACGCCCCCGATCTGGTCGGCTACTTCAGGGCGCGGGCACTGGGCGGTCTCGCGGTCCTCACCGTCCTGGCGGTGATCACCGGCTTCGTCACCCATGAGGACTCACCGCATGTATGGCACGGACTCACCCACGGTCTGGGGCTGTTCTTCGTCGTCGTGGCCGGGGCGGCCGCACTCGTGACAGCCCTGCTGCTCCTGCGGACGCCGGGCACGTGGGTGCGCCTCGCGGCGGTCGGAGTCGTCGCGTCCGCCGTCATCGCCTGGGGCATGGCCCAGCGCCCGTACCTCGTCCCCACCTCGCTGACCGTGGCCGACGCCGCGGGATCACCCGCCACGCTCACCTGGCTGGCGATCGTCACCCTGGTGGCCCTGCTGCTCGTCGTGCCGGCCGTCGTCCTCCTGTACTGGCTCGACACCCACGGTGAGCTGCAAGAACTCACCGAAGCCGAGCTCGGAGAAGGAGACGGCGAAGGGTGACGGCGACCTTCGCGGCGGCTGATCGTCCCAGCCCGCGTCGGGTAACTGCCCTAGCCCCCGGACTCCGACGAAGGAAGCCGCAGTGACCGACGACGAGATCCTCCTCGGATTCGCCCTGACAGTGGTGCTCGCCACCGGCTCGCAGATCCTGGCGAGCAAACTGCGGGTCCCGGCCCTCATCATCCTGCTGCCGGCCGGGTTCGCCGCCGGCGCGGCGACGGACGTCATTCACCCGGACAAGTTGCTGGGAGCGAACTTCTCGGCCCTGGTGTCGCTGTCCGTCGCGGTGATCCTCTACGACGCCGGTCTGGGTCTCGACCTGCGCAAACTCGCCCACCACACCCGGGGGATCGTGGGCAGGCTGCTGCTGTACGGCGTGCTGCTCACCTTCTTCGTCACGGCGGCGGTGTCACCGGCGCTGTTCGACATGCCGCTGCGCGTGGCCGCGATGCTCGGGGTGATCCTCGTCGTGTCGGGGCCCACCGTCGTGGGTCCGCTGCTCGACTTCGTCAGGCCGAGCGACAAGGTGCGACGCATCCTGATCTGGGAGGGGACGCTGACCGACCCGATCGGTGGCATCCTCGGCGCGCTGACCTTCCACGCGATCGCCTCCGCGCATCAGGTTGACATCGGCCGGGGGTACCAGCTGGGACAGTTCGCCCTGAGCCTGGCCGTCGGCCTGGTCGGCGGGGCCGCGGGAACCGCGCTCCTGTGGCTCGCCCTGCGCGTCCTGCGGCTCGGCGAGACCCTGGGCACGCTGGCCCAGCTCGCCACCGTGATCGCCGTATCGGCGGGCTGCGACATCGTGCGGGACGACACGGGGCTCATCGCCGCGATCGTCACGGGACTGGCCGTCGCCAACCTCCGCGGGTTCGACATGCCCGCGCGGCGTCCCTTCTTCGAGACCCTGGTCCAGCTCGTCATCGGGCTGCTGTTCATCTCCATCTCCTCCACCGTCACCCCGGCCTCCCTGGTGCCGGTCCTGCTCCCCGCGCTCGTCCTCGTCGCGATCCTCGTCCTGGTGGTCCGGCCGGTGGTCGCCTTCGCCGCCTCCGCGCGCACGGATCTCTCCCAGGGGGAGCGCGCCTTCATCGGGTGGATGGACCCACGCGGCATCGTCGCGGCGGCCACGGCGTCGGCCTTCTCCGCCGGCCTGGTCGACCGGGGAGTGAGCGGGGCCGCGAGGATCCTTCCGGTCACCTTCCTGGTGATCGTGGGAACCGTCCTGCTGTACGCGCTGACGGCCGCTCCGGTCGCCCGGCGGCTGCGGGTCGTCAAGAAAGCGGGCACGCGCGTGCTTCTGGTGGGCGGCGAGCCGTGGGTGGTCGACCTGGGAAGGGCCCTGCGGTCCGCCGGGCCCGACATGCTGATGTGGGCGGGCCGCGAGGAGGAGCGGGAACGGATCAAGGCAGCGGGGATCGAGCTGGCCAAGGGTGATCTCCTGGCCACTGCCATCAACCCCGGGGCGCGGCTCGAGGGAGTGACGGCGGTGTTCCTGGCCACCGACGACGACGACTTCAACGCGCTCGCCGCGGTCGTGATGCAGGACAACGTCGAAGGGCCCGTCTACCGGGTCGGACCACCGCACGGCAGCCATGGCGTGGTCGCGCCCTACACCGGCGGCGACATCCTCTTCGGTCCCTCCCTCGTCCGTCACGTCCTGGCGGAGCGCTACGAGCGGGGCGCCCGGTTCGTGGTGCGGCCCGCCTCCTCGCCATTGCCGCCGGAGCACGACACCCTTTTCGTCGTGCGGGCCGACCGCCGTCTGGTCCCGGTCACCGAGCGGCAGCGAACCGTCCCGCAGGCGACGGACACCCTCGTCCTCCTCGGTCCTGTCCCGGCGGACGCCGGACAGCGAACCTCCCGCGGACCTCGGGTACCTTAAGTCCCGATGCCGCGCGCTCCGTTGAGCTTCGCGTCCAAGGTGATCGCCGCGTCGATCAGAGCCAGGTGCGTGAAGGCCTGCGGGAAATTGCCCAGCTGTTGTCCCGTCAGCCCGATCTCCTCGGAGTACAGGCCCAGGTGGTTGGCGTAGGTGAGCATCTTCTCCAGCACCAGCCGGGCCAGGTCGGTGCGTCCGGCCCGCGCCAGGGCGTCGACGTACATGAACGTACACAGGGAGAAGGTCCCCTCGGAGCCGCGCAGCCCGTCGGGTGACGCCTCGGGGTTGTAGCGGTAGACCAGGCTGTCGCTGACCAGTTCCTGGTCCATCGCGTCCAAGGTGGACTTCCACATCGGATCGTCCGGCGTGATGAAGCCGACCGTCGGCATACGCAGCAGCGACGAGTCGAGCACGTCCTCGCCGTAGTGCTGCACGAAGGCCTGCTTCTTCGGGTCCCATCCGCGGCTGAGCACCTGCGCGTAGATCTCGTCACGCGCCTCCACCCAGCGGCCGCGGGCCGCGGGGCGGCCGTCGTCGCCGGCGATGCGAATGGCGCGGTCGAAGGCCACCCAGGACATCACTCGGCCGTAGGTGAAGTCCTTCCTGCCGCCACGGGTCTCCCACAGCCCTTCTCCGGGCTGGTCCCAGTGGTCGACCAGCCAGTCGAGGAGGGTGTGCAGCGCCTTCCAGCCCCCGGTGTCGAGGTGCATGCCGTGCTGGTGCGCGAAGTAGATGCTGTCGAGCGCCTCCCCGTAGATGTCCAGCTGCAACTGGGTCGCCGCTCCGTTGCCGATGCGGACCGGGGCCGAGCCGCGGTACCCCTCCCAGTGGTCCAGGGTCTCCTCGACCATGTCGGAGGAGCCGTCGACGCGGTACATGATGTTCAGCGGCCCGGTGCCGTCTCCCTGGCCCGCCTCTTCCTTCACGCGGTCGTGGAGCCAGCTGATGAACGACGCGGCCTCTTCCTTGAACCCCAGGCCCAGCAAGGCGTACACCGAGAACGACGCGTCACGGATCCAGGTGAAGCGGTAGTCCCAGTTGCGCTCTCCCCCCAGTTGCTCGGGCAGAGCCGTCGTGGGCGCGGCGACCAGGGCGCCGGTCGGCGCGTAGGTCATGAGCTTCAGCGTGATGGCTGAGCGCTCGACGGCTTCCCGCCAACGGCCCGTATAGGTGGACTGGCTCAGCCAGGAGCGCCAGAACCGAACCGTGTCGTCGAACAGTTCCTCGAACTCCGCGAGGCGGACCTCCCGCGGCGGGCCGTCCGGGTAGGACTCCATGACCAGGCCGCGCTGCTGCCCGGCTCGCAGCGTCAGGGTGAAACGCAGGTCCTTGTCACCCGAGAGGATGTTCAGCAGCCGCTCGTCCTGCGGTTCACGGACGGCGTGGACGGCGAGGTCCATGTCCTCCGAGGTGAACAGGGCCCCGTGCTCCAGGATGTGCAACTCGTGCGGCTTACGGCCGTAGTCGAAGCGCGGAGCGATCTCGCCCTCGAACGTCATGCTGCCCCGGACACAGCGCAGCATGCGGACCAGACGGTGTCGGTCCGTCGTCGTGGTGCCGGTCACCGGCATGAAGTCGACCACCTCGCCCGCCCCGGCCTCCGTCATGAAACGCGTGACCAGAACGGCGGTGTCCGGGTGGTAGAGCTGTTTGGTCGTGTACGTCTCGGCGGCCGGCCTGACGGTGAAGTGCCCGCCCTCGCGCCGGTCGAGCAGAGCACCGAAGACGCTGGGCGAATCGAAGCGCGGACAGCAGAACCAGTCGATCGTCGCATCGGTGGTGACCAGCGCCGCGGTCTGCAGATCACCGATGAGACCGTGGTTCTCGATCAGGGAGTAGTCGTCCATCCTGGACCCCTTTCGGCCCCGGTCGTCAAGCGTAGGCCAGCGAGGTCCTCCCGTCCTGGCGAGGCAGTACCGCCAGGTGGCGGCGGGGTCCGCTGCGCCATTGCGGCGACGGCCCTACCGTGAGGCGACACGTGTGTCTCATGAGCACCGGATCCCTCCGGGTAAGGGGGCCTGACGTGGGTGTGCCGATGTCCTGGGCGGCCAGGTTCCGTTTGCGGCAGTACATCAAGGCGAGTCTGTGGATCGTGCCGATGTTCGGTCTCGTTCTCGGCGTCCTCCTCGCCGAACTGGCTCTCGCCGTGGACCGTACCGACTGGCCGCCGAGCGGCTGGCACTACTCCGCGACGACGGCGGGCGACGTGCTCACCGCCATCGTCGGGGCGATGGTGGCGCTGCTCGGATTCGTCGTCACCATCGGCGTACTCGTCGTGCAGCAGGCGACGGGAACCCTGTCTCCCCGCTACATGCGCCTGTGGTACCGGGACCGGCTGCAGAAGGCGGTGCTGGCGACCTTCACCGGGACGTTCGCGTTCGCGTTCTCCTTGCTGCGCAGCATCGAATCGACCTCCGTCCCGGACCTCGGGGTCACCCTGGCCGGCGTGGCGGTGGCCGTCAGCCTCGTGCTCCTGCTCATCTACCTCAACAGGTTCACCCACAGCCTCAGACCGGTGGCCATCGCCGAGTTGGTCGCGCGGATGGGCGAGCACGTGTTCACGACCGAGGCCGCGGCGATCCGGGGAGCGGCGCCGCGCGACGACGCGACCGTGCCGTCCGGCGGCGACGCAACCCTGCCGTCCGATGGTCCGGTGATGCTCATCCGTACCAGGCAGGGTGGAGCCATCCAGGCGTTCAGTGCGGCCGGGCTGGTCGCGAAGGCGGCACGTCACGACTGTGTCTTCGTCGTGACCCGGCTGATCGGGGACTTCGTACCGGCCGGCACCGTCCTCGTCGAGGTCCACGGGGGGACGTCGGCACCGGACCCGGACCGGGTGACCGGCCTCGTGGCCCTCGGGGCCGAGCGCACCATCGAACAGGACCCTGCCTTCGCCCTGAGAATTCTTGTCGACATCGCCATCAGGGCGCTCTCTCCGGCCGTGAACGACCCGACGACCGCGGTGCAGGTGATCAACCACGTGGAGTCGCTGCTGCACACGGTCGGCAGTGCGCGGCTGCCCGGTCGTTATGTCCTGGCCGACCGCGACGGGCACTCCCGGCTCGTGCTGCCGGGCCGTGACTGGGAGAACTACCTGCGGCTCGCCGTCTGCGAGATCCGTGACTACGGAGCTTCGTCCGTGCAGATCTGCCGACGACTCCGCGCCATGCTCGAAGGCCTGCTCGACACATTGCCGCCGTCCCAGCACCCCGCTGTGCGGGCCGAGTTGAGTCTGCTGCAGGAGTCGATCGAGCGAGAGTTCCCCGACGCGGCCCGCAGGGCCATCGCGCAGGGTGCCGACCGCCAGGGCATCGGCGGGCAGGTTCGTCCTCCCTGAGCTGGTCCGGGCCCGCGGTCCGCTCAGAGTTCCAGGATGCGGCCCTTCTGGGCCGCGAACTCGGCCTCGGACAGGACCCCTTGCTCCTTGAGCTGCGAGAGCTCCTTCAACTGGGAGATCTTCGTGTCCATCGACGCCGCGGCCGCGGGCTCGGGGGGAGGCGCGGGGGCGGCGTAGACCTGCTGGTTCGGCGCCGCGGCGGGCTGCTTGTAGTCCTGCTGCGCCCATCGGCCGGCCTGGCGTCGTGACACGCGGTTGGATACGGCGGTGGCGGTGCCGGAGATGACTGCGGTGCGGGCGACCCCGCGGAGTAGACCAGGCATGGCAGCTGTCCTTGTCGTCGGTCGGGCGTCGGCCGCTAGGCCCTGACAGGGCCTAGGAGGCGGACCGGGCCTCGGCGGCCTCCAGGGTGAGCAGGAGGTCCTCGGTCGGGATCCTGCCGTTGGCCACCATCCTGGCTCCGCTGCGGCGCAGGGCCGTTGCCAGCGGTGCGGCCCACAGGTTCTCGTACACGATGACGCCCGCGGAGTTGCCGGGTTCGAGAACGGCGGCGGCCTCCTCCAGGTCGTCGTCGCCGAGCAGGCCCGAGGAGGCGCCCTCGAACACGGACAGGTCGAGCTGCCCGTCGCCGTCCATGTCGGCGAGCTTGAGCGCTCTGACCGAGCCGTCCTCGTCCTTGCGGACGAAGGACAGGTCCAGGACCCGGATGATGTGCCGGTCGACGAGGTCGAGCAGGAGAGGCAGGCCTTCGCCGGTCATGCGGTTACCGGGGAACTCCAGGATCAGGTAGTCGACAGGTCCCATCTCGGAGAATTCGTCGACGCTCATACCGACTCCTCGCCTGGCGGTCCGCCGCCTTCGATGGTCCGCCGCCTTCGGCGGTGCGCCGGCCGAGCCCTGCCGACCGCGCTCATTGCCGCCTCCAATTCCAACACCGCGGGACCTCGCACGCACCTTCGGGACGGACGGCTGCGGGCCACCGCCGGCCGGCGAGTTCGCGGAAGTGCCTGTCTGTCGGTCGGCCGGAAGCAGAGGCAAGGCCTCGGGTCGTGTCCTTGGCGGGCTAGGCGGTGTGGACGGCGTGTCCGAAGCGGAGCAGGTTCTGGGGGTCGTAGGCCGTCTTGTCCGCGCACAGACGTGAGTACACCTCCGGGGTCCAGGCGCGGGCCCGGTCGGTGTCGTCGCCGGGGCGGCCGTGGAGGTTGACCATGGTGCGGCCGGTTCCGTAGGGCAGCAGGGCGGTGTACAGGGCGACGGTGGCGGCCTCCACGGCCCTGGCCGCGTCCGGGTCCGGCAGGACGCCCACCGACTCCACCAGGTAACCGGCGTCGCGGGCGCAGATCGCGTCCCCGGTGGGGCCGGGCCGGGCCAGCGCGCCGCCCATGTGCCGCAGCCCGACCAGCAGCAGCGGGTAGTCGGGCGCCGCCGCCGGGCCGCACTGGCCGAGGAAGGCGGCGATGACGTCCGGCGTCAGGTCGCGCAGCAGGGTGCACGACTCCCGTGCCGGGAGGGGGTCCTGCGGATCTATGTGGATGGCGTCGACCTCTGTGTACGGCATGTCGTGCACCGTGTCGAGGACGACCGGCGCCGCCGCCCGGATGGGGGCGAGGAGGGCGTCGCCCTCCGCCGGGTCGCCGGGCCAGGCGATGGCGACGCGGGCGAAGAAGCCGCCGCGCAGTGGCTCGGGGATCTGCGGCAGTGGCGGCATGCGCAGCACGGTGAACGTGCTGCACATCCGCTCCGGGACCGTGCGTGTCCAGTCGGCCCAGGCGGTCAGCAGGGCTCCGGCGTGTTCGCCGGGGCAGAAGACGCCGCCGCCGAGGACGCGGGACAGCGGGATCAGCTCGGTGACCATGTCGGTGACCACGCCGACGTTGCCCTTACCGCCGCGCAGGGCCCAGAACAGTTCGGGTTCCTCGATGTCACTGGCCGTGCGGAGAGTGCCGTCGGGGGTGACGACGTGGAAGGAGCGGACCATGTCGGCGGCGTAGCCGTAGGCCCGGCCCAGCACCGGCAGGCCTCCGCCCACGGTGTAGCCGACGGCTCCGGCGTCGGTCGAGGTGCCGTTGAGGGCGGCGAGACCGTGCGGGGCGGCGGCATCGAGGACGTGCCGCCACTTCGCACCGGCGCAGATCGTCGCCCTGCGCACGGCCGGGTCGATCCTGACGTCCGTCATGCGCGCGGTGTTGATCAACAGGCCGCTGTCGACGGGTGAGTTGGCCCCGTGGCCGGTGGCCTGCACGGCGACGGGCGTGCCGGTGGCGGCGGCCCAGCGCATCGCGGCCACCACGTCGCCGGTGCCGGTCGCCCCGACCACCACGTTCGGACTGTGCCGTACGGCCAAATTGAAGCCGGTCAGTTCGGCGTCGTAGCCGTCGTCGCCGGGGTGCAGTACCGGCCCCTGGATCCGGGAGAGGGCGAACAGATCGGGGGCGTTGCTCGTAGTCATCACGTACTCCGCGTGCTCCGTGCGTTCGGGAAAGCTTCGGGCTCCGAGGGGGGCTTCGGCTCCGGTTCCGAAGGGGGCTTCGGCTCCGAAAGGAGTGCAGCGGCTGCGGTCAGACGTCGGTGGGGAGCGGCGGGTGAGAGGCCGTCGGTTTCCGGGGGTCGCTCCGCGCGGTCCGCGCGGGGCCCGATGCGGGCGTCATCTCTCAGCATGGTCCCGCCCAGGGCGCCGCGCACGCGGGCGGGCGGGTGGAGGACTTGCTTGCGCCTTGTCGTCTTACGTGCGTAATATTATGAACATAATTTCAAGTGGCCATCGCAGGGATGGCGCCGCCCCGGATCTCGGCAAGGCCGATTTCCGCGGATTTCCGGGACGACCGGAACGCGTCGCAAGACATGGGCGCCACCCGCGTCGCGGCGACGGCCGGATCGCTGCCCGGCCGCGCGGATACCGGTGGACGGTCATGACGCTACGCGCTTGCTGGGTATGGGAAAGTGAACGCAGAGGGGTCGTGGGTGCGTTCCGAGCCCTGTGTCAGGATCTTTCTGGGCGCACTGCCACGCCTGACACCCGGCGAGTGAGGAACATGATGGCCACGACAGCCGGCTACGCGCGGACGGCGACCGATGACTGATGCCCCCGCGGTCGGGATTCTCGCCGACGTCCACCGGGGCGTCGGCCGGATCCTTTTGAACCGGCCCAAGGCGCTCAACGCCCTGACCACAGACATGGTCGCCGCCATCGACCGGGTGCTCGCCGGGTGGGAGCGCACGCCGCTGTCCGCCGTGGTGCTCGCCAGTACCAGCACGAAGGCGTTCTGTGCCGGCGGAGACATCCGCACGATCCGCGAGCACAGCCTGGCCGGGGACGCCGAGGCCAGTGAACGGTTCTTCGCCTCCGAGTACCGGCTCAACGCCCGGATCGCGGAGTATCCCGTGCCGGTCGTCTCGCTCATCGACGGCCTGTGCATGGGCGGCGGTCTCGGTCTTTCCGTCCACGGCGGCTTCCGCGTCGTCACCGAGCGCGCGGTGCTGGCCATGCCCGAGACCGCGATCGGGTTCTTCCCGGACGTCGGGGCCAGCTACTTCCTGCCGAGGCTGCCCGGTGCGATCGGCATGTACCTGGGTCTGACCGGGCACCGGCTCGACGCGGCCGACGCCCTGTACACGGGACTGGCCACGCACTTCGTCCCCGCGGACAGGCTCGACGCGGTCGGCGATGCCCTGGCCGGCAGCTCCGGCGACCCGGTGGACGTGGTCCTGAACCGCCTCGCCGGCCGTTCCCCGGTCGAGGAGAGCGGGCTGGCGCAGGTACGCGGAGAGGTCGACTGGGCGTTCGGCGCACCGGCCCTCGGTGGGATCGAGAAACGGCTGCGCCACCTCGGCTCACCCTGGGCGGCAGCCGCCTCGCTCGCCCTGGAGTCCGCCTCGCCGCAGAGCCTGGAGATCACTCACGCCCTGCTCGCCGGTGGCAGGCAGCGCACGTTGCGCGAGTGCCTCGCCGCCGAACTCGCCCTCACGCGTACGACGGTCCGCACGCCGGACTTCCTGGAGGGCGTCCGTGCGGCCCTGGTCGACAAGGACCGCACTCCCGTCTGGCGACGAGCGTCACCCGGCGGCCCGACGCTGCCGTCCTGAGCGTGTCCGCCGTGAGCATGGTCGGAGGGAAGCGCTTGGCGCGCGGTGTCGCGAGCAGGCGTAAGCCGCCGGCCGCCGGCGTACGGCATGCGCATCGGGATCGGTATCGGCATCGGGACGCCTGCCTCAGCGGCTCCGCGCGACCGCGGTCGCGGTGGATCGCGCGCGGGTGTCGGCGGCCCCTGCGGTGACCGTGCCGGACGGAGGGTCTGTGACCGGCACCGTCTCAGTCGTTGCCGGGCACCATCGAGACCACGACCTTCCCGGCCTTGGTACGGCCCTGCTCGACGTGCGCCATCGCTTCGAGCGTCCGGTCGAACGGGAAGGTGCTGTCGATGACCGGGCGGAGCTTCCCGCTGTCGTAGAGGGCACCGAGTTCGCGGAGCTGGGAGCCGTTGGCCTCCATGAAGAAGAACTGGTAGCGCACGCCCAGCGTCTTCGCCTGCTTGCGCACGTTGCGGCTGAGGAAGCTCATCACCGCGGCGATGAACGAGGGGGCGCCGAGCTGTTTGGCGAAGCCGGCGTCCGGCGGGCCGACGACGCTGATGGCCAGGCCGCCCGGCTTCAGCACGGTCAGCGACTTTTCGAGGTTCGCTCCGCCCAGGGAGTCGAGCACCAGGTCGTACCCGGACAGCACCTTCGAGAAGTCCTCCTTGGTGTAGTCGACGACGACGTCGGCACCGAGGCTCCTGACCAGCTTCTCGCTGCGGGTGTTCGCGGTCGTGGCCACGGTGGCGCCGAGGTGCTTGGCGAGTTGGATGACCGTCGAGCCGAGGCCACCGGCACCGGCGTGGACGAGCACCTTCTGTCCGGGCTTCACGTCGGCACGGTCGACGAGGACCTGCCAGGCGGCCAGGGCCACCAGCGGCACCGCGGCTGCCTCCTGGAGGGTGAGGGAGGCCGGCTTGGGCGCCACGTCGTCCATGTCGATCGCGATGAACTCCGCGAAGCCTCCGATCCGCAGGTCGCGAGGACGGGCGTAGACCTCGTCGCCGACCTCGAAGCCGTGTACGGCGGGGCCGACCCGGGTCACGACACCGGCCACGTCGTGGCCGAGCGTGAACGGAGGCTTGTACTTGAGGAGCTGCTTGAACTCCCCGTTCCGGACCATTTTGTCCAGCGGGTTGATACTGGAGGCGCTCACTCTGACCAGGACGTCACGGTCTCCGACGGTGGGTTCGGGTACCTCCGCGGCGCGTGCGCCGTCCTTGCCGTACTTCTCGACGACGAATGCCTTCATGCCGGCCGCCTTTCTGGGTGGTGGTGCGGTGGTCGATGCCGATTCCTCGCGCAAGTTCCCCTGCGCGCCCGTTTCTCGTGTGCGGCCGGGTTGACGTGTTGGCGACGACGCTACTTCCTGAGTATATGAAAGTAAACTCAGGTGAGGCTGGAATCACCCGTACGGATGCCAGGGCGGCCGAAGCGGGCGATCACGGCTGCTGTGGGCCGGCGCACGCTGCCCTGTGCGCGCCGCGCCGCACCTCGGCGGCAGGGAGCGGATCGAGTGCGTCCTGGGCGATCGGGCATGGGGGCGTCGCCGCGGGCGGGCGCGCGGGTGGCCGGCCGTCGGTCGGCGCGGCTGCGGCTCGCTCGGCCGTCTCTCGCCAAAGTGTGCGGCTGCGGCTGGGCCGCCGCAGCCGCAAGGCCCGTCAAGGCTCCGGGTCAGGATGCGGGCGGTGCGGTCACGGCTTTGTGGGTCGACTCAAGGATCTTGTCCGACAGTTCCGTGCCCGCCGTGGCCCGCGCGAGGAGGAGCGCTCCGACCAGGGTGGCCACCACGGGAAGGCCGTCGTCGGAGTCGGTCGCCATCCATGCGGCGAAGTGCTCGACCCCGGTCGCGTACGTCTCGCGCACCTCCTCGGCCGTGGGCTCGCGAGCCACGTCACCCGCGAATCCCGCGGTGGGGCAACCCGTGCCGGGCTGGTCGCGGTGCTCGGTCGACAGGTAGTAGTCGACGAGGGCGCCGCGCGCCGTGTCGTGATCGCCGTGATCCGTGTCGAATGACGCGAGGAGCAGGTCCAGGTCCCCGAAAGCGGCTTGAGCCGCCTCGGCGACCAGGGCCTCCTTGGAGGCGAACTGCTTGTAGAAGCCGCCCGTGGTCAGCCCGATGGACTTCATCAGATCGGCGACGCTGATGCCGTTCACGCCGCGCTCCCGGAAGAGCTGGGAGGCCGCGGCGACCGCGCGCCTGCGGTTCTCGATCGCTTGTGCCTGGGAAACGCGACTCATCAGTCACCTGCCCACGATAGATAGTAATTCGCATCTATCGTATCCGAAGCGCCGGGCCGCCGGTTGTGACGGCCTCGGGATCGCCTGCCTTTTTTCCTGGCCCGCACTCGCATCGGGCCCGGCCTGCCGTCGTGCGTGGAGCTGTTCCAGGGCGCGGGCGCGCACGCGGTGGTGCGACCCCGCCCACCTCGATCTGCCGGCGACAAGGCCGCCCGCCGGTGGGGTCGTTGACTGGAACCGATTAGATAGTTATCGTAATCTAAGTGAGGGCGACGGTTCGGCCCTGCTCACCCGCCAGACCAGAAATGAGATCCACCCATGACCACGCAGAACAAGACCGCTGTCGTCACCGGCGCGTCCGCCGGCCTGGGAACCGCTTACGCGCAGCGGCTTGCCGACCGTGGCTACGACCTGATCCTGGTGGCCCGGAACACCGCGCGGCTGGAGACACTGGCGTCGGACATCCGCAGCCGCACGGGCCGCGCTGTCGATGTCGTCACCGCCGACCTCACCGACGCGGCACAGATCTCCGTGGTCGAGGAGCGGCTGAGGACCGACGAGAGCATCGAGATACTCATCAACAATGCCGGC
The DNA here is from genome assembly GCF_002154575.1 of Streptomyces bobili. Taxonomy (GTDB): domain Bacteria; phylum Actinomycetota; class Actinomycetes; order Streptomycetales; family Streptomycetaceae; genus Streptomyces; species Streptomyces bobili. The sequence goes on along the minus strand of NZ_MUBA01000272.1, from coordinate 977 downwards.
GGTGCGCTGCTCACCCCACTGACCGGCTCCGACGCGGCGGCCTACGAGGCGCTGATCAACCTCAACGTGACAGCGTTGACCAGGCTGACCATCGCCGTCCTGCCGGGGCTGAAGGCCCGCGGGCACGGCACCGTGGTGAACATCTCCTCTGCCATGGCTCTCAACATCCTGCCCGTCAGCGCCGTCTACAGCGGCACCAAGAGCTACGTGCTGACGTTCACCCAGGCCCTGCAGCAGGAACTCGCCGAGAGCCCCGTCACCGTTCAGGCCGTGCTGCCGGGCGCTGTCCGCACCGAACTCTGGGACGGCTCCGGCGTCGACCTCGAAGCGTTCCCCGACGAGTGGGTCATGAGCGTGGACGACGCCGTCGACGCCGCGCTCGCCGGCCTCGACGCGGGGGAGCCCGTCACCATCCTGTCGCTGCCGGAAATCAGCGACTGGGAGTCGTTCGAGAAGGCACGCCAGGCGCTCGTCCCGAACCTGTCGCAGAAGGTCCCGGCCGCCCGCTACCGCGGCTGACCGCTACCCCGACTCCAGGGCCGTAGTCACCTTGTGTCAACGGCCCCCGCGCAACGGCCCCTTGCGGCTACGGACGTCCGGACGCAACGGGTCCGTGCCGGTCACCGCGTACGTGCCGCTCCCGGCAGTCCCACCTGTCACAGCTCTCACCCTTATGCAAGGAAGCATCCATGTCGAACGCCCTGTGGAACCCGATCGTCGTCGGAGAGATCTCCCTGCCGCACCGACTGGCGATGGCGCCCATGACGCGGGACCGGTCCACGCCGGAAGGCGTACCCACCGAGCTGAACGCCGAGTACTACGCCCAGCGCGCCTCCCACTCCTTCATCATCACCGAGGGCACCCAGCCCAACGCCGACGGGCAGGGCTACATCCTCACCCCCGGCATCTACTCCGAGGAGCACATCGCCGGCTGGCGCACGGTCACCGACGCCGTGCACAAGGCCGACGGACGCATC
>NZ_MUBA01000271.1 GCF_002154575.1 Streptomyces bobili | reverse complement strand
TGGCGTCGAGTTCGCCGGCCGGCAGCACCTCGTCGACCAGGCCGGTCCGCAGCGCCCGCTCCGTGTCGATCAACTCGCCCGAGAACAGCAGGTACTTGGCGGCGGCCGGTCCCACCAGCGCCACCAGCCGCCGGGTCGCCGACGACGGGTAGACGATCCCGAGCTTGGCCGGCGTGACCCCGAACAGGGCGCCGTCCTCGGCGAACCGCAGGTCGCAGGCTGCCGCGAGCTGAGCGCCCCCGCCCACGCAGTGCCCCTTCACCGCGGCCAGCGTCGGCCCGGGGAAGGCGGCGAGGGCCTCCTCGGCCCGCACGGCCAGCGACTGGGCCTCGTCCGGCGAGCCCTGCAGCGTGGAGATGTCGGCCCCCGCGCAGAAGGTGCCGCCCGCGCCGGTCAGCACCAGCGCCCGTACGCCGGGATCGGCGGCCAGCTTCTCCAGCAGTGGCGGCAGCGCGCGCCACATCGCGGCCGTCATGGCGTTGCGCTTGGCCGGATGGTGCAGGACGACGGTGGCGACAGCGTCGGTGACACCGTGCAGCAGTTCGGGCTCCATGGCCCGGATGCTAACCGTCCGGCCGGGCGCATGATCAAGCGCGGCCGGGTGAGCGTTATGCCATCGGGGGCAAAGGGGACTAAAGGGGAAGGGAACGCAAGAGAAGACCGACGCGAGGAGATGCCCATGGACACGTCCTCCCGGCCCGAGGTCGAGGCGGACAGGCTCCGCAGGGGGTTCGGCCGACTCGCCGTGCTCGGGGTGATCCTCGTGGTGGCCGGCCTCGTCGGGCTCGTCTACACCGGTGTCGCCACCCTGACCTCGATGCTGCTGTTCGGCTGGCTGCTGCTGATCGGCGGCGCGGTGGGCCTGGTGCACGCCATCGAGGCCCGCGGCACCGGCTTCTTCTGGCTCGGCGCCATCGTGGCCGCCCTGAACATCGCCGCCGGAGTCGTCGTCATCCGCAAACCCGACGAGGCTGCCGCCGCCCTCACCATGTTCGCCGCCCTGCTGTTCCTCACCGGCGGCCTCTTCCGGCTGGTGGGCAGCATGGTCGTACGGGGCTCGCAGTTCGGCTGGACGCTCCTGCTGGGCGCCTTCGACCTGCTGCTGGGCATCCTGGTGCTGATCGACTGGCCGAGCAGCAGTCAGTACGTCATCGGCTGCTTCTTCTCCCTCGCCCTCCTCTTCGACGGCCTCGGGCTGCTCGCCACCGGCTTCGGCGGACGGCGCATCGTGGGGCTGGTCTCCGGGCGCATGGCCGGGGAGGCGGACGCCGGGGATGAACCGGGCGAGCGCGCCGCCAAACCCGTACAACCCGAATAGTGCGCGAAGGCGGCACGGCTGCGACAGAAGTGGTCGTGATTGCGGCGAGAAGGGGTCCCCGGTGGTCGGGAGTGCTCGATATCGGCTGACTTCTGTTCAGGTATCCGGCGTGAAGCGCGGCGTTACCAACACTCGACGTGTGGTGACAATCGAGCGCAAGGACGGCGACCGGACGATGGAGAACGACGGGCGCGGGCCCGGCCCACGCCCCGAGGGCGAAACGGGGGCACCTCCCGAGAGCGCGGACACCCCCGCGGACGGCAGAGCGCCGCAACCGCCGCCGCAGACGATGCCCCCACCGCGACCGCTGCCGTACGAAGGCGTCTGGCGGTTCACCGCGCCCGCCGAGGACGCCTCGGTCCCGCAGGCCAGACACGCCGTGCGGGACCTGCTGTACCGGCAGGGGGTACCGGCCTCGGACGACCTGGTCCAGGGCCTCCTGCTGATCGTCTCCGAGCTGGTGACCAACGCCGTACGGCACGCGGCACTGCTCTCGCCGATGCTCGCGGTGGAGGTGGCCGTCGGTGCCGAGTGGGTGCGGGTGTCCGTGGAGGACAACCACCCCTACCGCCCGACCGCACTGGAGGCCGATCACGGCCGGACCGGCGGCCGGGGACTGCTGCTGGTACGCGAGATCACCCGGGAGGCGGGCGGGGTGTGCGAGGTCGAGCACACCTCGAGCGGCGGCAAGGTGATCTGGGCCGCCCTGCCGCTCAAACCCGCCGCCGGAATCCGCTAGCGCACCCCGTTCACCAGCCGGCCGAGGGGCCCGTCAGCTCCCGTACCGCCGGCCTGGCCGCGTCCAGCACGGTCATGAACCAGGAGGAGAACACGTCCTTCGCATGCCGCTCCGCCAGCTCGGCGGGCGTCACGAAGACGATGTCGCCGACCTCCACCGGGTCCGGCCGCGGCGTGGACTGCACCATCCCGACGAACAGATGGTTGTACTCCTGCTCCACCAGGCCCGAGGCCGGGTCGGGGTGGTTGTAGCGGACCGTGCCCGCCTCCGCCATCAGCGAGGGGGACACCCCCAGCTCCTCGAACGTGCGCCGCGCCGCCGCCGCGAACGGTGCCTCACCGGGGTAGGGGTGACCGCAGCAGGTGTTGGACCAGACGCCGGGGGAGTGGTACTTGCCCAGCGCCCGCTGCTGGAGCAGCAGCCGCCCCTGCTCGTCGAAGAGGAACACCGAGAACGCCCGGTGCAGAAGCCCCGGCGCCTGATGGGCCGCGAGCTTCTCCGCGGTGCCGATCGTCACGCCGTTCTCATCGACCAGCTCCAGCAAAATCGCGTCCGCGGTGCCGTTCGACGAGCCGGTCGTCGCGGTGGCAGGTGTGATCGGCATACCCATCCTTAACATCGGTCCCTCGCGCCCCCAGTCTGCCGTACGCGCACGGCGCTCCCGGCACTTCCACGCGAACGCCCGCATGTCCCGCCACCCGGCGCGACCACGGCCGCCGCCATTCCGTCACCGGAAACGGGGGCCCGGTGGTTGATCTTGCCCGGCGCCGCGCGCCCGGAACCGTCCGGAACGGATGTGCGAACCCCGCGCCGCCCGGCGGTCGCTCCCCGCGCGCCCGGCGGTCAGTGGCAGAGCCGCGCCTCGTGCTGCGCGTGCCCGCTCGGCTCCAGCTGGAAGGTGCAGTGGGCCACGTCGAAGTGATCGCCCAGGCAGCCCTGGAGCTCGTGCAGCATCTTCTCGTGGCCGATCGCGTCCAGCACGTCCGAACGCACCACCACGTGCGCCGACAGCACCGGCATCCCGGAGGTGATCGTCCAGGCGTGCAGGTCGTGCACGTCCTCCACGCCGTCCAGGGCGACCATGTGGGTGCGCACCTCCGCCATGTCGACGCCCTTCGGGGCCGCCTCCAGCAGCACGTCCAGCGTCTCGCGCAGCAGCTTCACGGTCCGCGGCACGATCATCAGGCCGATGACGAGCGAGGCGACCGGGTCGGCGGCCTGCCAGCCGGTCGTCAGGATCACCACCGCCGAGAGCAGCACCGCGACCGAGCCCAGCGCGTCCGCCGCCACCTCCAGGAACGCGCCCCGCACATTGATGCTGTCCGCCTGCCCGCGCATCAGCAGGGTCAGCGAGATCATGTTGGCGACCAGGCCGATCCCACCGAACACGATCATCAGGGCGCCCTCGGTCGGGGCCGGCGTGAAGAACCGCTGGACGGCCTCGTACACGACGTACCCGCCCACGCCGAGCAGCAGCAGACAGTTGGCGAGGGCGGCCAGGATCTCCGCGCGGGCGTACCCGAAGGTGCGGTTCCCGGTCGGCGGGCGGCCCGCGAAGTGGATGGCGAGCAGCGCCATGCCCAGGCCGACCGCGTCGGTCGCCATGTGCGCCGCGTCGGCGATCAGGGCGAGGGAGTCGGCGAGCACTCCGCCGACGATCTCCACCACCATGACGGTGAGCGTGATCGCGAGTGCGGCGCGCAGCCGGCCGCGGTACGCCGCCGCGGCCGTCCCGGTGGCCGGCGCGTGCGTGTGACCGTGGCCGTGATCGTGCCCAGCCCCCATGAGAAACAGCCTCCTGTGATCCGCCCTGGGCCCCCAGTGAACTACGGGTGGGGGGTACCCGGCAACGCGGCACTGAACACCGTTGTCATGTGCCCTGACCTGCGGAAACGAACTGCAGGTCAGGGGCCCGACGGCAGCTCACCCGCCGTGGTGCAGCTGCCAGCCCTGCCAGGCCGACGCGACCATCTCCCGCATCCCGCGCGAGGCGGTCCAGTCCAGCTCCCGGGCGGCCAGCGCCGCCGAGGCCACCGCGCGCGGGGCGTCGCCGGGGCGGCGCCCCTCGACCAGGGCCGGCCGGCCGTCACCGGTGACCTCGCCGATCAGCGTGACCAGCTCGCGCACCGAGACGCCCTCGCCCCGGCCGATGTTCACCGTCAGATCGCCGCGCACGCCCGGTGCGCAGAGCCGCCGGGCCGCCGCGAGATGGGCCTCGGCCAGGTCGGCGACGTGGATGTAGTCCCGTACGCAGGTGCCGTCCGGCGTCGGATAGTCGTCGCCGAAGATCCGCGGAGCCTCGTCGCGGGTGAGCCGGTCGAAGACCATCGGGACGATGTTGAAGACGCCGGTGTCGGCCAGCTCCGGCGCCGCCGACCCCGCCACGTTGAAGTAGCGCAGGCACGTCGTCGCGATGCCGTGCGCCTCGCCCGCCGCCCGCACCAGCCACTCCCCGGCGAGCTTGGTCTCGCCGTAGGGGTTGACCGGGGCGCAGGGGGTGTCCTCCGTGATGAGGTCCACGTCCGGATTGCCGTAGACGGCCGCCGACGAGGAGAACAGGAACCGGCGGACACCGGCCTCGGCGACCGCCTCCAGCAGGGTGGCCAGCGTGCCGAGGTTCTCCCGGTAGTAGCGCGCGGGCCGCGCCACCGACTCGGCGACCTGCTTGCGCGCCGCCAGGTGCACCACACCGGTCACCGCGTGCTCGGCCAGCACCCGCTTCAGCAGGCGCGCGTCGAGCGCCGAGCCCGCCACGAGCGGCACGTCCGCGGGCAGCCGCGCGGGCACGCCTGCCGACAGGTCGTCCAGGACGACGACGCGCTCGCCGGCGCCGGTCATGGCCCGCGCCACGTGCGCCCCTATGTATCCGGCCCCGCCGGTGATCAGCCACGTCATGGCCGCCCACTTTAGACCGCCCGGCAAGGAGAGGGCGGCGCCGCGGGGTCGGGCACGCGACTCCGCTCCTCCTCTCCTCCTCGCAGCCCCCGATCGCCGGGCGGTCCTGTGCCGAGTCCTCGGGCCCGTGTGCAATGTCCCGGATGTCTGCCGCGGGGGAGCGCGGTTTGTGGGCGGGGCCGCCGATCGCACATGATGATCTCGGCGAAGGCCGGTCCGGGCCGTGTGGATCCGACCTGAACGGCCGGTGAACACGGCCTTCCCGGCATCCGATAGCCTCTGCCGAATGCCGCGCCCGGTGCCCTCACCGGTGCCGCCAAGGGCGCCCGCCATGCAGAGCCCACCACGCAGACGTCCGGCGCGCACGCGCCGGGACCCAGGGAGTGAGTTCGGTTGTCGACCGCCATCCTCACCGGTCAGCCGGTCCCCGGTTCGTCGATCGAGGCAGACCTGCGGTCCCTCGGCTTCGACATCCGGACCGCCACCGATGCCGCCGACGCGGAGACGCTCCTCGCCGCCGTCCCGGCTGACCAGCGGGTCGCCGTCGTCGACACCCGCTTCGTCGGGCACACCCACGCGCTGCGCCTCGGCCTCACCGACCCCCGCTTCCCGCTCGCCGCGGTGCCCGGCGCCGTCACCGCGCAGCCGGCCGGCCGTCAGGCACTGACCCGCGCCATGGCCCGCGAGAACTCCACGAGCGGCGGCACCGCCCTCGCCGTGGACAGCCTCGCCGACCGCATCGTCACCGCCCTCGACGCGGACGGCGGCGAGGTGCACCGGCCCGAGCTGGGCAGCCTGGTCGCCGTCGTCCCGGCCGACCCGCAGGCCCGCAACGAGGCACGGCAGGCCGTCGGCGCCGTCGACGACGAGGCCGTACGCCTGAAGTCGGCCGTGAAGGCCCGCGACGGCTTCTTCACCACGTTCTGCATCAGCCCCTACTCGCGCCACCTCGCCCGCTGGTGCGCCCGCCGGGGACTCACCCCCAACCAGGTCACCACCGCCTCGCTGATCACCGCGCTGATCGCGGCGGGCTGCGCGGCCACCGGCACCCGCGGCGGCTACGTCGCCGCCGGGCTGCTGCTCCTCCTCTCCTTCGTGCTGGACTGCACCGACGGCCAGCTCGCCCGCTACTCCCTGCAGTACTCCACCCTCGGAGCCTGGCTGGACGCCACCTTCGACCGGGCCAAGGAGTACGCCTACTACGCCGGCCTCGCCCTCGGAGCGGCCCGCGGCGGGGACGACGTATGGGCGCTCGCCCTCGGCGCGATGGTCCTGCAGACCTGCCGGCACGTCGTGGACTTCTCCTTCAACGAGGCCAACCACGACGCCACCGCCAACACCAGCCCCACCGCCGCCCTCTCCGGAAAGCTGGACAGCGTCGGCTGGACGGTCTGGGTGCGGCGGATGATAGTCCTGCCCATCGGCGAACGATGGGCCATGATCGCCGTTCTCACCGCGGCCACCACCCCCCGCATCACCTTCTACGCGCTCCTCGTCGGCTGTGCGTTCGCGGCGACCTACACCACGGCGGGCCGGGTCCTGCGCTCCCTGACCCGCAAGGCGCGCCGCACGGACCGGGCGGCCCAGGCACTGGCGGACCTCGCGGACAGCGGGCCGCTGGCCGGCCTGCTGGTCCGATTCCTGCCCGGCGTGGCACGTCCGACGGCGGCCCTCAGTGCCGCCGCCGGCGCCGTCATGGTCACGCTCGGTGCCTGGCTGTGGGGACCGAGCTGGTGGGTCGTGCTGATGGCGGGTGCCTACGTGCTGCTCTCCGCAGAAGCCGTCGCCCGCCCCCTCAAGGGCGCCCTCGACTGGCTCGTCCCGCCCGTGTTCCGCGCCGCCGAGTACGGCATGGTGCTGATCCTCGCGGCGAAGGCGGACGTGAACGGAGCGCTACCGGCGGCTTTCGGACTGGTTGCCGCCGTCGCCTACCATCACTACGACACGGTGTACCGCATCCGCGGCAACGCCGGAGCGCCGCCGGCCTGGCTGGTGCGCGCGGTCGGGGGGCAGGAGGGGCGGACGCTGCTCGTGGCCGTCCTGGCCGCGGCGCTCACCGCCCGGCAGTTCACGGTCGCTCTCACGGTCCTCGCCGTGGCCATCGCCCTCGTGGTGATCGCCGAGAGCATCCGCTTCTGGGTCGCCGCCCACCGGGCAGGCGCCCCGTCCGTACACGATGAAGGAGAACCCGCATGATCGGCCTCGTGCTGGCGGCCGGCGCCGGACGGCGTCTGCGCCCCTACACCGACAGCCTGCCCAAGGCGCTGGTGCCGGTGGGGCCCGCGGGTATAGAGGGCGAGCCCACGGTGCTGGACCTGACCCTCGGCAACTTCGCCGAGATCGGTCTGACCGAGGTCGGGGTCATCGTCGGCTACCGCAAGGAAGCCGTGTACGAACGCAGGGCGGCCCTGGAGGCGAAGTACGGCCTCAAGCTGACCCTCATCGACAACGACAAGGCCGAGGAGTGGAACAACGCCTACTCCCTGTGGTGCGGGCGTGACGCCCTCAAGGACGGGGTGATCCTCGCCAACGGCGACACCGTGCACCCGGTCTCCGTCGAGAAGACCCTGCTCGCCGCCCGTGGCGAGGGCAAGCGGATCATCCTCGCCCTCGACACCGTGAAGTCCCTCGCGGACGAGGAGATGAAGGTCGTCGTCGACCCCGCGAAGGGCATGACGAAGATCACCAAGCTGATGGACCCCGCCGAGGCCACCGGCGAGTACATCGGCGTCACCCTCATCGAGGGCGACGCCGCCCCCGAGCTGGCCGACGCGCTGAAGACGGTGTGGGAGACCGACCCGCAGCAGTTCTACGAGCACGGTTACCAGGAACTGGTCAACCGCGGTTTCCGGATCGACGTGGCCCCGATCGGCGACGTCAGCTGGGTCGAGATCGACAACCACGACGATCTCGCCCGTGGACGGGAGATCGCGTGCCAGTACTGACCCGGCTGATCCCCTCCCCGGTCGTCGTCGACATCCGTCCGGGTGCCCTCGACGACCTCGTGGGGGTCCTCGCCGACGAGCGCATCTCGCACTCCGGCAAGCTCGCGATCGCCGTCAGCGGCGGCTCGGGCGCCCGGCTGCGCGAACGCCTCACCCCCTCCCTGCCCGGCGCCACCTGGTACGAGGTCGGCGGCGGCACCCTCGACGACGCCGTGCGGCTCGCCGGTGACATAAAGGCCGGCCACTACGACGCCGTCGTGGGCCTGGGCGGCGGCAAGATCATCGACTGCGCCAAGTTCGCCGCGGCCCGGGTGGGCCTCCCGCTCGTCGCCGTACCGACGAACCTCGCGCACGACGGCCTGTGCTCCCCGGTCGCCACCCTCGACAACGACGCGGGCCGGGGCTCCTACGGGGTGCCGAACCCGATCGCGGTCGTGATCGACCTGGACGTCATCCGCGAGGCACCGGTGCGCTACGTGCGGGCCGGCATCGGCGACGCCGTCTCCAACATCTCGGCGATCGCCGACTGGGAACTGGCCCACCGCGTCACGGGCGAGAAGATCGACGGCCTCGCCGCCGCGATCGCCCGGCAGGCCGGCGAGGCGGTCCTGCGGCATCCCGGCGGCATCGGCGACACCGGCTTCCTCCAGGTGCTCGCCGAGGCGCTCGTCCTCAGCGGCATCGCGATGTCGGTGTCCGGCGACTCCCGCCCGTCCTCCGGCGCCTGCCACGAGATCAACCACGCCTTCGACCTGCTGTATCCCAAGCGCGCCGCCGCCCACGGCGAGCAGTGCGGACTCGGCGCGGCCTTCGCGATGTACCTGCGCGGAGCCCACGAGGAGTCCGCGTACATGGCCGAGGTGCTGCGCCGGCACGGGCTGCCGGTGCTGCCCGACGAGATCGGCTTCACGACCGACGAGTTCGTCGAGGTCGTGGAGTTCGCCCCGCAGACCCGCCCCGGCCGCTACACGATCCTCGAACACCTCGACCTCAAGACCGAACAGATCAAGGACACCTACGCCGACTATGTCAAGGCCATCGGTAGCTGAACTCAGACCGGTCGTCCACCCTCCGGGGGTGAAGGACCGGCGCAGCGGTGAACACTGGATGGGACGCCTCTACATGCGTGAGGTGTCCCTGCGGGTCGACCGCTACCTGGTCAACACCAGGGTCACGCCCAACCAGCTCACGTACCTGATGACCGTCTTCGGCGTGCTCGCGGCCCCGGCCCTGCTGGTGCCGGGGATCACGGGCGCCGTGCTCGGCCTGGTCTGCGTGCAGATGTACCTGCTGCTGGACTGCGTCGACGGCGAGATCGCCCGCTGGAAGAAGCAGTACTCGCTCGGCGGCGTCTACCTCGACCGGGTCGGCGCCTACCTGACCGACGCCGCGGTGCTCGTCGGGTTCGGCCTGCGCGCAGCCGACCTGTGGGGCAGCGGCCGTATCGACTGGCTGTGGGCCTTCCTCGGCACGCTGGCCGCGCTCGGCGCCATCATGATCAAGGCGGAGACCGACCTCGTCGGCGTCGCCCGTCACCAGAGCGGACTGCCGCCCGTCAAGGAGACGGCGTCCGAGCCGCGCTCCTCCGGCATGGCGCTGGCCCGCCGGGCCGCCGCCGCCCTGAAGTTCCACCGCCTGATCCTCGGGATGGAGGCCTCGCTGCTCATCCTGGTCCTGGCGATCGTGGACCAGACGCGCGGGGACCTCTTCTTCTCCCGGATCGGCGTCGCCGTCCTGGCCGGCATCGCCCTGCTCCAGACCGTGCTGCACCTGGTGTCCATCCTGGCGTCGAGCAGGCTGCGATGAGCGCCCCCATGAAGGTCGGCGCGGTCGTCATCACCATGGGCAACCGCCCCGAGGAACTGCGCGCGCTGCTCGACTCGATCGCCAAGCAGGACGGCGACCCGGTCGAGGTCGTCGTGGTCGGCAACGGCTCCCCGGTCCCCGACGTCACCGAGTTCTCCACGCACGTACGCACCGTCGAGGTGCCCGAGAACCTCGGCATTCCCGGCGGGCGCAACGTCGGCATCGAGGCCTTCGGCCCCAGCGGGCGCGACGTCGACGTCCTGATGTTCCTCGACGACGACGGACTGCTCGCCCAGCACGACACCGCCCGGCTGTGCCGCGAGGCCTTCGCGGCCGACCCCGAGCTGGGCATCATCAGCTTCCGCATCGCCGACCCCGACACCGGGGTCACCCAGCGCCGCCACGTGCCCCGGCTGCGGGCCGCCGACCCGATGCGCTCCTCCCGCGTCACCACCTTCCTCGGCGGCGCCAACGCGGTGCGCACCCAGGTCCTCGCCGAGGTCGGCGCTCTCCCGGACGCGTTCTTCTACGCCCACGAGGAGACCGACCTGGCATGGCGGGCCCTCGACGCCGGCTGGATGATCGACTACCGGTCCGACATGGTGCTGCACCACCCGACGACCGCGCCCTCGCGGCACGCGGTCTACCACCGCATGGTCGCCCGCAACCGGGTCTGGCTGGCCCGCCGCAACCTCCCCGCGCCCCTGGTCCCGGTGTACCTCGGGGTCTGGCTGCTGCTCACTCTGGTGCGCCGCCCCTCGCGCTCGGCACTGAAGGCGTGGTTCGGTGGTTTCCGGGAAGGCTGGACCACATCGTGCGGACCGCGCAGGCCCATGAAGTGGCGTACGGTGTGGCGGCTGACCCGACTGGGCCGGCCTCCCGTCATCTGACAAGCTCGTCCCCGAGGGCCCCGGGCCGTTCCGCGGCCCCCCGGCACGTGCCGGCCCGGTTCAGGCCGCGCATCCCGAAGACGAAAGTTTCCTACTGGTGAGTGAGACAACGCATGACGGCGCAGTCGCGGTGAGTGCGCCGCCGTCGCCCGACGAGGGCCTCACGGCGGCGCAGCTGGCCGCCAAGTACGGGTTGGCCGTGAGCGGTGCCCGGCCCTCGCTGCGGGAGTACCTGGGCCGGCTCTGGGGGCGCCGTCACTTCATCCTGGCCTTCTCCCAGGCGAAGCTGACCGCCCAGTACAGCCAGGCCAAGCTGGGGCAGTTGTGGCAGGTCGCCACCCCGCTGCTGAACGCCGCCGTGTACTTCATGATCTTCGGCGTGATCCTCAACGCGAGCCGCGGCATGGAGAAGGAGGTGTACATCCCGTTCCTCGTCACGGGCGTGTTCGTCTTCACCTTCACGCAGTCCTCGGTGATGAGCGGTGTCCGCGCGATCTCGGGCAACCTCGGCCTGGTCCGCGCCCTGCACTTCCCGCGGGCCGCGCTGCCGATCTCCTTCGCGCTGCAGCAGCTCCAGCAGCTGCTGTACTCGATGATCGTGCTGTTCCTCGTGGTGATCGGCTTCGGCAGCTACCCGGACGCCTCCTGGCTGCTGATCATCCCCGCGCTGGTGCTCCAGTTCTGCTTCAACACCGGTCTGGCGCTGGTCTTCGCGCGGGCCGGCGCGAAGACCCCGGACCTGGCCCAGCTGATGCCGTTCGTGATGCGGACCTGGATGTACGCCTCCGGGGTCATGTTCTCCATCCCCGTCTTCCTCGCCGACAAGCCGCAGTGGATGGCGAGCGTCCTGCAGTGGAACCCGGCCGCCATCTACATGGACCTGGTGCGCTTCGCCCTCATCGACGAGTACGGCTCCGATTACCTGCCCCAGCACGTGTGGGCCGTCGCCGGCGGCTGGGCCGTGCTGTTCGCGGTCGGCGGCTTCGTCTACTTCTGGCAGGCGGAGGAGAGGTACGGCCGTGGCTGAGCAGGCGCCGGGCACCCGGGTCCCCACCGTCATCGCCGAGGACGTGCACATCGTCTACCGCGTCAACGGCGCCAGGACGGGCAAGGGCAGCGCCACCGCCGCCCTCAGCCGCATCGTCAAGCGCGGCGGCGAGGAGCGGGGCGTGCGCAAGGTGCACGCGGTGCGCGGCGTCTCCTTCGTCGCCCACCGCGGCGAGGCCATCGGCCTGATCGGCTCCAACGGCTCCGGCAAGTCCACCCTGCTGCGCGCCATCGCCGGCCTGCTGCCGCCGGAGAGCGGCAAGGTCTACACCGACGGCCAGCCCTCGCTCCTCGGCGTGAACGCCGCCCTCATGAACGACCTCACCGGCGAGCGCAACATCGTCCTGGGCGGCCTGGCCATGGGCATGTCCCGCGAGCAGATCAAGGAGCGCTACCAGGAGATCGTCGACTTCTCCGGCATCAACGAGAAGGGCGACTTCGTCACCCTGCCCATGCGCACCTACTCCTCCGGCATGCAGGCGCGGCTGCGGTTCTCCATCGCCGCGGCCAAGGACCACGACGTCCTGATGATCGACGAGGCGCTGGCCACCGGCGACGCGAAGTTCCGCAAGCGCTCCGAGGAACGCATCCGGGAACTGCGCCGGCAGGCCGGGACGGTGTTCCTGGTCAGCCACAGCAACAAGTCGATCCGTGACACCTGCGACCGCGTGCTGTGGCTGGAGCGCGGTGAGCTGCGCATGGACGGACCGACCGAAGAGGTCCTGCGGGAGTACGAGAAGTTCTCCGGGAAGTGACCCGGTGCCGCACTGGCCCCGCCGGAACCGTCCGGCGGGGCCCGATGTCTGCAAAGGAAGCGTCAACTCCTGCCTGCCGTAGGAAGCTTGACGCCAATCGGTGTGTTGTTGTGATCTGCGGGACACCCGCGCGAACCTCGTCGCGTTGTACAACGTAAGCTGTAGCGGGTCCCGAAACGCGCCAAGTGGGGCGATAATGCGCGACACCCCCAGCCGCGGCTGCCGCGCGGGCGGCCGGGCGGCGTGTCCGAAATAGTGGGTGTCGGGTTGTCGGTGTAGAACGGGAGATGTGACGGCAATGGCTACGGAAACTCCCCAGCTCAACGCGAGCCGTGCCGTCTCTGCCCCGGGCAGCCGACGATGACGGCGACGGACACCGCGGACGCGGAGCGCGGCACCCTCGCCAAGGCCGCGGACGAGAACTTCCCCGTGGCCCCCTTCTTCCTGCCCCGGGACTGGCGCGAGGATCTGGTCGCCGTGTACGGCTTCGCCCGCCTCGTCGACGACATCGGTGACGGCGACCTGGCGCCCGGCGGCGCCGACGCCCGCCTGCTCGGCGTGCCGGCCGGTGAGGCCGAGGACCGGCTGGTCCTCCTCGACGCCTTCGAGGCCGACCTGCGGCGCGTCTTCGACGGCACGCCCCGCCACCCCCTGCTGCGCCGCCTCCAGCCCACCGTGCGCCGCCGCTCGCTCACCCCCGAGCCCTTCCTCGGCCTGATCGCCGCCAACCGCCAGGACCAGCTCGTCACCCGGTACGAGACCTACGACGACCTGCTGGCCTACTGCGAGCTGTCCGCCAACCCGGTGGGCCGGCTGGTCCTCGCCGTCACCGGCACCGCGACCCCCGAGCGCGTCCGCCGCTCCGACGCGATCTGCACCGCTCTGCAGATCGTCGAGCACCTCCAGGACGTGACCGAGGACCTCGGCCGCGACCGTGTCTACCTTCCCGCCACGGACATGAAGCGATTCCATGTCCAGGAGGCGGATCTCGCCGCGGCCACCGCGGGCGCGTCGCTGCGCGCCCTGGTCGCCTTCGAAGCCCAGCGCGCCCGCGACCTCCTGGACGAAGGCGCCCCCCTCGTGGGGAGCGTCCACGGAAGGCTGAGGCTGCTGCTCGCCGGCTTCGTGGCGGGAGGACGGGCGGCGCTCCACGCGATCGCCGCCGTCCAGCACGACGTTCTTCCCGGCCCGCCCAAGCCCGGCAGGCTCCGGCTGCTGCGCGAGGCGGGCGTGACCCTGCGAGGAAAGGGGTGATCCGGACCGTGGAGTCACCGCCACCCGTGTCAGCACCGGTACTCGCCGCCTACGGCTACTGCGAGACCGTCACCGGACAGCAGGCGCGCAACTTCGCCTACGGCATCCGGCTGCTGCCCACCGCGAAGCGGCGTGCGATGTCGGCGCTGTACGCGTTCTCGCGCCGCGTCGACGACATCGGCGACGGCGCGCTGGACGGCGAGATCAAGAGCGCCCGGCTGGAGGACACGCGCGCGCTGCTCACCCGCGTCCGCGCGGGCGAGGTCGAGGAGGACGACACCGACCCCGTCGCGGTCGCACTCGCGCACGCGGCGCAGGCCTTCCCGATCCCGCTGGGCGGCCTGGACGAGCTGATCGACGGCGTCCTGATGGACGTCCGCGGCGAGACCTACGAGACCTGGGACGACCTGAAGACGTACTGCCGCTGTGTGGCGGGCGCCATCGGGCGGCTCTCCCTGGGCGTGTTCGGTACGGAACCGGGGGCGCGCGGCGGCGACCGGGCGCCGGAGTACGCCGACACCCTCGGCCTCGCCCTCCAGCTGACCAACATCCTCCGTGACGTCCGCGAGGACGCCGCGGGCGGGCGCACCTATCTGCCCGCCGACGACCTCGCCAAGTTCGGCTGCTCGGCCGGGTTCGACGGGCCGCAGCCGCCCGAGGGCTCCGACTTCGCGGGCCTCGTGCACTTCGAGGTGCGACGGGCCCGCGCCCTGTTCGCCGAGGGCTACCGGCTGCTTCCCCTGCTCGACCGGCGCAGCGGCGCCTGCGTGGCCGCGATGGCCGGCATCTACCGCCGCCTCCTCGACCGCATCGAGCGCGACCCCGAGGCCGTCCTGCGCGGCCGGGTCTCGCTCCCCGGCCGGGAGAAGGCGTACGTCGCCGTCCGCGGCCTCTCCGGTCTGGACACCCGCCATGTGTCCCGGCTGGCCGGCAGGAGGCAGATCTGATGGACCCACAAGGTGACGACGCGAGGGAACAGGGCGATGCCGCCGGAGAAAAACGGCACGCAACCCTCCGCCTCGGCGCGGCGTCCCTGACTGCGACGGTCAGCCGTGCAGAGTTCGACCGTCACGGTGGACGCACAGGGGAGGGTGCACGATGAGCGACGAGCCGCGCTCCGGCATCCCGGAGAGCACCGGCCGGCACGCCGTCGTGATCGGCGGCGGGCTCGCCGGCACCACCGCCGCGCTCGCGCTCGCCGACGCGGGAGTGCGGGTCACGCTGCTGGAGGGCCGGCCCCGGCTCGGCGGCCTGGCCTTCTCCTTCCGGCGCGACGGACTCACCGTCGACAACGGCCAGCATGTGTACCTGCGCTGCTGCACCGCCTACCGCTGGTTCCTCGACCGCATCGAGGGCACCGCGCTGGCACCGATCCAGAACCGTCTCGACGTGCCCGTCGTCGACCTTGCCAAGCCCGAGGGGCGACGGCTCGGCAGACTGCGCCGCGACGCGCTGCCGGTCCCCCTCCACCTCGGGCGCAGCCTCGCCACGTATCCGCATCTCTCGCTCGCCGACCGCGCCAGGGTCGGCCGGGCCGCGCTCGCGCTGAAGGGACTCGACCTCGCCGATCCGGCCCTGGACGCACAGAACTTCGGCGACTGGCTGACCGCGCACGGTCAGTCGGCGCGCGCCGTGGAGGCCCTGTGGGACCTGGTGGGGGTCGCCACCCTCAACGCGGTCGCGGGCGACAGCTCCCTGGCACTCGCCGCGATGGTGTTCAAGACCGGCCTGCTGTCCGACCCGGGCGCCGCCGACATCGGCTGGGCGCATGTCCCGCTGGGCGACCTGCACGACCGCCTCGCCCGCAAGGCCCTCGACTCCGCGGGCGTGCGCACCGAGGTCCGTACCCGCGTCACCTCCATCTCCCCCGAGGACAACGGCGGTTGGAGCGTCGAGGTCCCCGGCGAGACCCTGCGCGCGGACGCCGTCGTCCTCGCCGTACCGCAGCGCGAGGCATACGACCTGCTGCCGGCCGGGGCGCTCGACGACCCCGAGCGGCTCCTGGAGATCGGGACGGCGCCGATCCTGAACGTGCACGTCGTCTACGACCGCAAGGTGCTCGACGTGCCCTTCCTCACCGCGCTCGGCACCCCCGTGCAATGGGTCTTCGACCGCACCGAGGCCTCCGGACTGACCGAGGGACAGTACCTGGCCGTCTCGCAGTCCGCCGCGCACGAGGAGATCGACGCACCCGTCGCCGCCCTGCGCGAGCGCTACCTGCCCGAACTGGAGCGGCTGCTGCCGGCCGCCCGCGGCGCCACGGTACGGGACTTCTTCGTGACCAGGGAGCGCACGGCCACCTTCGCTCCCACCCCCGGCGTCGGACGGCTCAGGCCCGGCGCCCGCACCAAGGCATCCGGCCTGTACCTGGCCGGAGCGTGGACCGCCACAGGGTGGCCCGCGACCATGGAGAGTGCGGTCCGCAGCGGCGTGAGCGCGGCGGACGCCGCCCTCGGCGCCCTCGGCCGGCCCCGCCCCCGCCGCCTCTTCGCCGTCGAGGAGGCCGCCTACTGCATCGTCCCGGGGGACAACCCCCGGACCCCCGGCCAAGAACCGGAGGACCCCGGTATTCCACTGCGAGGTGGGACCCGGTGACGTTCGATCAGCACGGCTCGGCACACCCCCGCACCCCCTCCGGTACCGCGACAAGAGGAGAATCTGTGCCCACTGTGCCCCCGGCCGAGAAGGCCGCCAGGAGGACCGCGGTGGACGTGACCGCACTGCTGGAGCGCGGCCGGACCCTGGCCACACCGGTGCTGCGCGCCGCCGTCGACCGGCTGGCGTCGCCCATGGACACGGTCGCCGCCTACCACTTCGGCTGGATCGACGCCCACGGCAACCCGACCGACGGGGACGGCGGCAAGGCCGTACGTCCCGCGCTCGCGGTGCTCTCCGCGGAGGTCACCGGCGCCGCGCCCGAGGTGGGTGTGCCCGGCGCGGTCGCCGTCGAACTGGTCCACAACTTCTCGCTCCTGCACGACGACCTGATGGACGGCGACGAGCAGCGCCGCCACCGCGACACCGTCTGGAAGGTGCACGGCCCCGCCCAGGCCATCCTGGTCGGCGACGCCCTGTTCGCTCTCGCCAACGAGGTTCTCCTCGAACTCGGCACGGTCGAGGCGGGCCGGGCCGCCCGTCGGCTGACCACCGCCTCCCGCGCCCTGATCGACGGCCAGGCCCAGGACATCTCCTACGAGCACCGCGACCGCGTCAGCGTCGAGGAGTGCCTGGAGATGGAGGGCAACAAGACCGGCGCCCTGCTGGCCTGCGCCAGCTCGATCGGCGCGGTGCTCGGCGGCGCGGACGCGCACACCGCCGACACCCTGGAGCGTTACGGCCACCACCTCGGCCTGGCCTTCCAGGCCGTCGACGACCTCCTCGGCATCTGGGGGGACCCGGAGGCCACCGGCAAGCAGACCTGGAGCGATCTGCGCCAGCGCAAGAAGTCCCTGCCGGTCGTGGCCGCGCTCGACGCCGGCGGTCCCGCCTCCGAGCAACTCGCGGAGATGCTCGCCGCCGACGCCAAGCGCAGCGACTTCGAGAACTTCTCCGAGGAGGAGTTCGCGGCCCGCGCCGCGCTCATCGAGGAGGCCGGCGGCCGCGAGTGGACCGCCGGGGAGGCACGCCGTCAGCACACCATCGCCATCGAAGCCCTGAACGCCGTCGACATGCCCGAGCAGGTCCGGGAGCGGTTCACGGCGCTCGCCGACTTCGTCGTCGTACGAAAGAGATGATCACTATCGGTCGAATAGCCCTCGCGTAGTCGCCGGCCGGTGGCGCGGGAAGAGACGCACCGGCCGACGGCGGACCCACAGCAGACGCAACGCCATGCACACTGCACGAAGGGGAAGCCATGACAGCGACGACCGACGGAAGCACCGGGGCCCTCCCGCCCCGTGCTGCCGCGGCCAGCGAAACCCGTATCGACATCCCCGCGGCGGCCGGGGTACAAGAAGCCGCCGTGCGCGCGGTGCAGCGCGGAGCCGACTTCCTGCTCGCCCGGCAGGACGTCGAGGGCTGGTGGAAGGGCGACCTCGAGACGAACGTCAGCATGGACGCCGAGGATCTGCTGCTCCGTCAGTTCCTGGGCATCCAGGACGAGTCGACGACCCGCGCCGCCGCCCTCTTCATCCGCGGCGAGCAGCGCGCGGACGGCACCTGGGCCACCTTCCACGGCGGACCCGGCGACCTCTCCGCCACCGTCGAGGCGTACGTCGCCCTGCGGCTGGCCGGGGACGAGCCCGGGGCGCCGCACATGGCGAAGGCCTCCGCCTGGATCCGCGACCAGGGCGGGATCGCCGCCGCCCGGGTCTTCACCCGGATCTGGCTGGCGCTGTTCGGCTGGTGGAAGTGGGACGACCTGCCCGAACTCCCTCCGGAACTCCTCTACTTCCCGAAGTGGTTCCCGCTCAGCATCTACAACTTCGGCTGCTGGGCCCGGCAGACCATCGTGCCGCTCACCGTCGTCTCGGCGAAGCGTCCGGTGCGTCCGGCGCCCTTCCCCCTCGACGAACTGCACACCGACCCGGCCGATCCCAACCCGCCCAGGCCGCCGGCCCCGTTGGCGAGTTGGGACGGACTGTTCCAGCGGCTGGACAAGGTGGTGCGCGGCTACCGCAGGGTCGCGGTGCGCAGACTGCGGGGAGCGGCCCTGAACTCGGCCGCCCGCTGGATCATCGAGCGGCAGGAGAACGACGGCTGCTGGGGCGGCATCCAGCCGCCGGCCGTGTACTCGGTGATCGCCCTGTACCTGCTCGGCTACGACCTCGAACACCCCGTGATGCGGGAGGGCCTGAAGTCGCTGGACCGGTACGCGGTGTGGCGCGAGGACGGGGCCCGGATGATCGAGGCCTGCCAGTCACCCGTGTGGGACACCTGCCTCGCCACCATCGCGCTGGCCGACGCGGGGGTGCCGGCCGACCACCCCCAACTGGTCAAGGCGGCCGACTGGATGCTGGGCGAGCAGATCGTGCGGCCCGGCGACTGGTCCGTGCGGCGGCCCCACCTCCCGCCAGGGGGCTGGGCGTTCGAGTTCCACAACGACAACTACCCCGACATCGACGACACCGCCGAGGTGGTCCTCGCGCTGCGCCGGGTCCGCCATCACGACCCGGACCGGGTGGAGAGCGCGATCGGGCGCGGGGTGCGCTGGAACCTCGGCATGCAGTCCAGGAACGGCGCCTGGGGCGCGTTCGACGTGGACAACACCAGCCCCTTCCCCAACCGGCTGCCGTTCTGCGACTTCGGAGAGGTCATCGACCCGCCGTCCGCGGACGTCACCGCGCACGTCGTCGAGATGCTCGCCTTCGAGGGCCTCTCCCACGATCCGCGCACCCGCCGCGGCATCAACTGGCTGCTCGCCGAACAGGAGCCGGACGGTTCGTGGTTCGGGCGCTGGGGCGTCAACTACATCTACGGCACCGGCTCGGTGGTGCCGGCCCTCACCGCCGCCGGACTGCCCGCCCGGCACCCGGCGATCCGGCGGGCGGTCGGCTGGCTGGAGCGCGTACAGAACGAGGACGGCGGCTGGGGCGAGGACCTGCGCTCCTACCAGGACCCGGCACGCTGGAGCGGCCGGGGCGCCTCCACCGCCTCTCAGACCGCCTGGGCGCTGATGGCGCTGCTGTCGGCGGGGGAGAAGGACTCCAGGGCCGTGGAGCGGGGCATCGCCTGGCTCGCCGAGACCCAGCGCGAGGACGGTTCCTGGGACGAGCCCCAGTTCACCGGCACCGGCTTCCCCTGGGACTTCTCCATCAACTACCACCTGTACCGGCAGGTCTTCCCGCTGACCGCGCTGGGCCGGTACGTCCACGGCGAGCCCCTCGCCGCGAAGGTGCCGGTTCCCGCCGAGGCCGAGGGGAGCTGATGAACGCCCAGCCCGCCCCGGCCCCGC
>NZ_MUBA01000270.1 GCF_002154575.1 Streptomyces bobili | reverse complement strand
CAGGCCGTCGAGACCGGCGCCGGAGTCGGGGCGCCGGGAGGGACGCGAGCCGAGATGGAGGTCGGCGAGCTGGTCGACGGGGGTGGAGGCGAAGAAGTACGACGGCAGGTCGGGGTCCTCGACGAGCGCCCGGTAGGCGTCGTGGGCGGCGTCGCTGACGAGGTCCATGGCCGCGTCCCAGCGGGCGAGGGACTCGTCGGACTGGCGGGGTGAGGTGTGCAGGGCGGAGGCCTGGAGGGTGGCGGCGACCGTCAGTTCCAGGTTCTCGCGGGCCAGCGACGGGATGAGGTACTTGTCGGAGATGACCTCGCCCTGCTCGGTGACCTTGATCTCGCCTTCGAGGGTGCCCCAGGGCTGGGCGAGGATCGCGTCGTGCGAGGGGCCGCCGCCACGGCCGACGGTGCCGCCGCGGCCGTGGAAGAGGCGCAGCCGGACGCCGTAGCGGTGGGCCACGTCGCGCAGGCGGCGCTGGGCGCGGTGGATCTCCCACTGGCTGGTGGTGATGCCGCCGAACTTGGAGGAGTCGGAGTAGCCGAGCATGACCTCCTGGACGTCTCCGCGCAGTGCCACCAGACGGCGGTACGACGGGTCGGAGAGCATGTCCTCCAGGATGGTGTCGGCGGCCTTCAGCTCGTCGGTGGTCTCCAGGAGGGGCACGATGCCGATCCTGGCCCAGCCGGCGTGCAGGTCGACGAGGCCGGCCTCGCGGGCGAGGACGGCGGCGGCGAAGACGTCGTCGGCGCCCTGGCACATGGAGATGATGTACGACTCGATGACCTCGGGTCCGAAGACGGCGAGCGCCCGCTTGACCGTCTCGAACACGCCGAGGGTCTTCTCGCCGGCCGCGTCGACGGGCGCCGGGGTACCGGCCAGCGGCCGGCGTGAGCGGAGTTCCTTGGCGAGGAGCTTGGTGCGGTACTCGCGGGGCATGTCGGCGTAGCGCCAGGATTCCTCGCCGAGGCGGTCGAACAGCTGGCCGAGGGCGTGGTGGTGGGCGTCGGCGTGTTCGCGGACGTCCATGGTGGCGAGCTGGAGGCCGAAGGCGGCCAGGGTGCGGATGGTGCGGTTCATCCGGCCGTCGGCGAAGAGGCCGCCGCGGTGTTCGCGCAGGGAGGTCTGGATGAGGGCGAGGTCGCCGATCAGCTCGCTGGTGCCGAGATAGTCGCGGCCGGGCTCGTGGGGGATGCCCTTGGCGAGGCGCGTCTTGGTGTTCTCCAGCTTCTGCCGGATGCAGGTGGCCTTGAGCCGGTAGGGCTCCTCGGCGTTGAGGCGCTTGTAGCGGGGGCTGATCTCGGGGAGGCGTTCCAGGTCGGTCTGGAGGGAGGTGAGGAGTTCCTCGGTGGCTCCGGTGTAGCGGATGGAGTTGGAGAGGAATCCGCGGAGTTCGTCGATCATCTCCAGGGCGTCGTTGATGCCGTGTTCGTGCTGGAGGATGAGGACGTCCCAGGTCACCTGGGGGGTGACGTTGGGGTTGCCGTCGCGGTCGCCGCCGATCCAGGTGCCGAAGGTGAGGGGGCGGGTCTCGGCGGGGACGGTCACGCCGACGCGTTCGAGTTCGGCGGTGAGGTCCTCGAGGACGTCGCCGACGGCTCCGGCGTGGAGTTCGTCGAGGTAGTAGATGGCGTTGCGGGCCTCGTCGGCGGGCTCGGGGCGGACCACGCGGAGTTCGTCCGTCTGCCAGACGAGGTCGATGTTCTCGGCCAGTCGGGTGTCGTAGCGGCGGCGGTCGGCCTCGATGACGGGGGTCTCCAGGAGCGCGGCGATGCGCCGGAGCTTGTTGAGTACCGACCGGCGTGCGGCTTCGGTGGGGTGCGCCGTGAAGACGGGGCGAACATTGAGGTTCCGGACCGTCTCGCGGACGTGGTCGGGGTCGGCGTCCTTGAGGCGGTCGGCGGTGCGGGCGAGGAGGCCGCCTTCGGCGGCGCGCCTGGCGCGCAGTTCGCGGCCGCGGTGGACCTGCTCGGTGACGTTCGCCAGATGGAAGTACGTGGAGAAGGCGCGGACCAGCTTGGCCGCGGTCTCCAGTTCGGTGCCGCGCAGCAGGTCGGCGGCTGCCTCGCCGTCCTCGCGCGTGAGGCGGCGGACCTTTTCGACCAGGTCGAGGAGCTCGGGGCCCTCCTGCCGGACGAGGGTCTCACCGAGGAGGTCACCCAGTCGGCGGATGTCGGCGCGCAGCTCGGGGCTGGTAGTCGTCTGGTCGTCGGCACTGCTCACAGGTGCGGCTCCTTGCAGTGTTGAAGCTCGTCCGGGAGGGAACCCGGGCCTCAGGCCCCGCGGCGGGGCCGCATACGGGCCTGACATCCGGGAAGAAAACAGAGCGGACCGCGCTGTCCGACTGTTTCCAAGGATAGGTGTCCGTGCGGACGCGCAGACTCGCGGGCCTTGCCGCCGGGTGCCGCACTGCCATACTTACGACGCCGTAGGTTACGGGACCGTAGGAAGTGTGGTGCGGTCTCCCGGCCTGGCACCTCTCTCAACCCACGACCCCACAGGGGACGCGCATGACCTCTAGCTCCGACGTGATCGAAGACCCCTCACCGGCGCCCGACGACTCGCCCCACGACTCCCCCACCACCTCCGCCACTCTGGGCGGTGAACAGAAGCGTTCGATCGAGCAGATCACGCTGCTGCTCTTCATCATCGTGCCGTTCCTGGCCCTGCTGGCGGCGGTGCCGCTGGCCTGGGGCTGGGGGGTGAGCTGGCTGGACCTCGGCCTGCTGGTCTTCTTCTACTACCTCGGATGCCACGGCATCACCATCGGTTTCCACCGGTACTTCACGCATGGTTCCTTCAAGGCGAAGCGGCCCCTGCGGATCGCCTTGGCGATCATGGGGTCGATGGCCGTGGAGGGACCGCTGGTCCGCTGGGTGGCGGACCACCGCAAGCATCACAAGTTCTCCGACGCGGAGGGTGACCCGCATTCGCCGTGGCGTTTCGGTGAGACGCTGCCGGCGCTGATGAAGGGCCTGTGGTGGGCGCACATCGCCTGGATGTTCGACGAGGAGCAGACGCCGCAGGACAAGTACGCGCCGGATCTGATCAAGGACCCGGCGCTGCGGGCGATCTCCCGGCAGTTCGTGCTGTGGACGCTGCTGTCGCTGGCTTTGCCGCCGCTGATCGGCGGACTGGTGACGATGTCCTGGTGGGGCGCGTTCACCGCGTTCTTCTGGGGCTCGCTGGTGCGGGTGGCGTTGCTGCACCACGTGACCTGGTCGATCAACTCGATCTGTCACGCGGTGGGCAAGCGGCCGTTCAAGTCGCGTGACCGGTCGGGCAACGTGTGGTGGCTGGCCGTGCTGTCCTGCGGTGAGTCCTGGCACAATCTGCACCATGCCGAGCCCACCTCGGCGCGGCACGGTGTGATGCGCGGCCAGCTGGACTCCTCGGCGCGGTTCATCCGCTGGTTCGAGATGCTGGGCTGGGCGTACGACGTGCGCTGGCCGTCACGCTCGCGTATCGATTCGCGCCGGAACACGGACGGGGACGGCTCCCGGCGCCGGAAGGTGACCGCCGACGCGGCATGATGGACGCCGTGGCGACCGACTCCAGCAGTACCCCGAGCAATGAGAAGCCGCGGCGAGTGCGTCGCACCCGGATGACCGGTGCGGAGCGTCGCCAGCAGTTGCTGGAGATCGGCCGCACTCTCTTCGCGGCGAAGGGGTTCGAGGGCACGTCGGTGGAGGAGATCGCGGCGAAGGCCGGGGTCTCCAAGCCGGTGGTGTACGAGCACTTCGGCGGCAAGGAGGGGCTGTACGCGGTGGTGGTGGACCGGGAGATGCGGCGCCTGCTGGACATGGTGACCAGCTCCCTCACGGCGGGCCACCCCCGCGAACTGTGCGAACAGGCCGCCTTCGCTCTCCTCGACTACATCGAGGAGTACACGGACGGTTTCCGCATCCTCGTCCGGGACTCCCCCATCCCCCAGTCGACGGGTTCCTTCGCGTCTCTCATCTCGGACATCGCCACCCAGGTGGAGGACATCCTGGGCCGTGAGTTCAAGAGCCGCGGCTTCGACCCGAAGCTGGCTCCGCTGTACGCGCAGGCGCTGGTCGGCATGGTCGCGCTGACCGGCCAGTGGTGGCTGGACGTACGCCGGCCGAAGAAGGCGGAGGTCGCGGCGCACCTGGTGAACCTGGCCTGGCACGGCCTGGACGGCCTGGAGGCCAAGCCCCACCTGATAGGCCGCCGCAAGAGCTGACGTACGCGTACGAGGGCCCCCGCCCACTGGCGGGGGCCCTCACCTCTGTGTCCGTCCGAGTCAGTGCTTGAAGACGTCCTTCGCCTTCTCCTTCGACTGGCGGGCGTCGCCCTTGGCCTGCTCGGCGCGACCCTCGGCCTCGAGGCGCTCGTTGCCCACGGCCCGTCCGGCCGCTTCCTTGACCTTGCCCTTGGCCTGTTCCATCTTCGCCTTGGACTTCTGCTCGCCTGCCACGGTGTCTCACTCCCAGTCAGGTTGGCTTCTCTCACCTCACCGGGTGACCCCGCTTCAGGCAGCCCAAACCATGTGCATGAAGAGTAATGTTCTGCCATCATGTGCACATGACTGAGATTGCTATCAGCGCGGCCCGTGCCCAGCTCGGCGACCTGGTCCGGCGTGCGGCTCACGGCCGGGAAACCATCGCCCTCACCGACCACGGCCACGTGGCCGCCCTGCTCGTCTCTCCCCAGGTGATAGAGGATCTCGAGGACGCCCTGGCGGTGTCCGACTACCAGCGGCGCAAGGCCGAGGGCACACTGGCGCCCGGTATCCCGATGGCAGAGGTGCGCAAGCGGCTGGGGCTCGAGCAGAAGTGACCTACGAGATCGAGTTCGAGCCGCACGCCCTGGACATGGCCGCCCGGTTCCTCCAGAAGGACCCGAGCGGCCTTGCCTTACTCCTCGACAGCATCGACAAACTCGCCCACGATCCACGCCCGGCAGGATCGGTCCCCTACGGGTCCCCTGACCTCCGCCGCCTCCGCATCGGCGACTACCGGGTCCTGTACCTCATCGACAAGGCCGTGATCCGTGTCCTCGTCACGCACTTGGGCCGGACGCCATAAGCCTTACGCCCCCTTCCTGGCCACCGTGAACAGGCGGCGGAACGGGAGCACCGTGCCGTACGGGCGGGGTGGGTAGGCCTCGCGGAGCAGGTCGCGGTACTCGGTGACGAAGGTGTCGCGGGCCTCGGGGTCGTCGGCGAGGGCGGTGAGGACGGGGCGCAGGCC
>NZ_MUBA01000027.1 GCF_002154575.1 Streptomyces bobili | reverse complement strand
GCGTTTCCGACTCTATCAGATCGTTTCCGGTTCCGATTTCCTCGGTGCTTTCCAGGTTCCCGCTTCCGCGTTTCCCTTTCCGGCGGTTCCGACTCTATCAGATCCTTTCGGCGCTGATTCCCCGTCAGAGGGGGGTTGTCTTCCCGGCTGTTGGGCCGTTCCGACGTCTCAAACCTTAGCGGATCCTCCCCGGCAAGCGCTAATCGAGCTGCCGAGCCCAAATCGAATTGAATTCGGGCACGCCGAATTACAACCCCGCTGGGAGATCTTGCTTTGGTGTGAGTGCCGCTACTGCGGCCGAGGTGCTACCGCAGAACCGTTACGGCTCCGTGGCAACCCGAAGAACTTTACGGACCGGGCAAGGGCGTGTCAAGCGGCCCTGTCAAGATCTTTTAGTCCAGGTCGGTGAGACGTCCGCCGGCGTCCGGCTGGGCGTGCTCCACCCTGCGCAGGAGCCTGGTCAGGACGTCGCCGAGGGCCGTGCGGTCGTCGGCGGAGAGGTCCTGGAGCAGATCCTCCTCGAAGACCGTCGCCAGTCGCATCGCCTCGAGCCACTTCTCCCGGCCCTCGGTCGTCAGCTCCACGATCACTCGCACCCGGTTGGTCTCGTCCCGCTTCCGGGTCACCAGACCTTCCGCGACCATGCGGTCGATCCGGTGGGTCATCGCGGCAGGCGTCAGACCGAGCCGCTTGGCCAGGTCGCTGGGACCCATCCGGTACGGGGCGCCGGAGAGGACGAGGGCTTTGAGGACCTCCCAGTCGGCGCCGCTGATGCCGAGCGCGGCGGTCTGGCGGCCGTAGGCGACGTTCATGCGGCGGTTCAGGCGGGAGAGCGCCGAGACGATCTGCTCGACCTGGGGGTCGAGGTCCTGGAACTCACGCTGGTAGGCGGCGATCTGCTCTTCGAGGGTCGGCTCGCCGCCGATGCCTGTGCTGCCGGGGTCGCCCATGAGCGTCAGTATCGCACGCGGCTCGTTCGCGTTGAAGTTCTTCAGCATGTACTGTTTAGCTTCGAAATTTATCTTCGAAGTCTTCGGTTCTAAGAACTGAGACTGACCAACTATCTGAGAGAGGTGAACGTGACCAGGGCCATGGGCGCAGCGATGCGCCGGATCCACGTGGGCAACGCACTCAGCGCGTTCGGGCTCGGCTTCACCGTCCCCTACCTGTACGTCTATGTGGCGCAGGTGCGTGGGCTCGGTGCCATGACGGCGGGGCTCGTCCTCGCCGTGTTCGCCGTGGCCGCGCTGATCGTGCTGCCGTTCGCCGGCCGGGCGATCGTGCGGCGCGGCCCGTTGCCGGTGCTGATCGTCGCCCTGGTCACCGCCGCGCTGGGTGCGCTGAGCCTGGGGCTGGCCGGCAACGCCACCGCTGTACTGGCCGCCGCCGCAGCGCTGGGGGCGGGGCAGGCCGTGATGCAGCCGGCGCTCGCCACGATGATCGTGGACTGCTCCACCGCGGAGACGCGGTCGCGGGCGTTCGCGACGCAGTTCTTTCTCCAGAATCTGGGACTCGGGGTCGGTGGGCTCATCGGCGGGCACCTGGTCGACACGACGCGGGTGTCTTCCTTCACCCTGCTGTTCGCGATCGAGGCGGCGATGTTCCTGCTGCTGGCCGTGGTGATCGCCGGTGTGCGGATGCCGCACGCGCCGCGGGTGGAGGGTGCGCCGCGCGGGTCCGTGAAGGGCGGCTGGAAGCAGATGCTCGGCAACCGGGCCATGGTGCAGCTGTCCGTGCTGGGCTTCGTGCTGTTCTTCGCCTGCTACGGGCAGTTCGAGTCCGGGCTCAGCGCGTACGGCGTCGAGGCGGCGGGTATTTCGACGTCCGCGCTCGGGACCGCGCTCGCCGCCAACACCGCGGTGATCGTCGTCGCGCAGTTCGCGGTGCTGAGGTTCGTCGAGCGGCAGAAGCGGTCGCGGGTGATCGCGGCCGTGGGGCTGATCTGGGCACTGGCGTGGGCCGTGGCCGGGTACGCCGGGCTCGGGAACGGCAGTCAGGAGATGGCCACGGCTGCCTTCGTGTCGACGTACGCGCTGTTCGGGCTGGGAGAGGCGATGTTGTCGCCGACGGTCGCGCCGCTGGTGGCGGATCTGGCGCCGGCCGGGCTCGCCGGGCAGTACAACTCGGCGTTCGCGCTGGTCAAGCAGTTGGCGCTGGCGGTCGGGCCGGCCGTGGGCGGGCCGATGGGGGCCTCGCTGCACGCCCCGTACGTGGT
>NZ_MUBA01000269.1 GCF_002154575.1 Streptomyces bobili | reverse complement strand
GACGACGACTCCACGCCGGGCGCGTACGAGCCCGGCGGCACCGTCGCGCGTGACGACCGCGCCCGTCACCCTCCCGCCCTCCACATGCAGGTCGGTGAGCGGGGTGCTCAGCCACACCGGCACCCCGGCCGACAGCAGTCCGGCGCGCAGTCCGGCCGCCAGGGACTGCCCCATGGTGAGCGGCTTCTGCCCGAGCAGGGCGGCCTTGGTCCCGCGCGCCAGGCACTCGGCGGCGACGGCGGCACCCCGCACGCTCACCGCGGCCAGCGCCAGCCACTTGTAGTCGGCACTGAACACGACCATCCCGGCCGGGAGTTGCATGTACGGCGGGTTGAGGCGGGCGAGTTCGGCGCCGAGTACGTTGCCGTCGAGCTGGTCGGGTTCGATGGAACGTCCGCCCGGCAGGCCGCCGGGCAGCTCCGGGTAGTAGTCGCTGTACCCCTCCATCCAGCGGAACCGCAGCGGGCTGTTGGCCATGACGAAGGAGAGCATCGCGGGCCCGTGGGCGAGGAAGGCGGCCTGCCGGTCGGCGGAGACCTCCGGTCCGACGACGGCCTTGAGGTAGGCGGCGGCCTTCGCGGGCGTGTCCGGGACGCCCGCCGCGAGGATGACCGGGTTGTTGGGAATCCAGATCCCGGCCCCCGACCGTGCCGCCGACCCCCCGAAGGTGGCCGCCTTCTCCACGACCACACAGCTCAGCCCGCGCCTGGCGGCGGTCAGCGCGGCGGTCATCCCGGCGGCCCCCGCCCCGATGACGACGACGTCGTAGGTACCGAGCAGGGGCGCTTCGGCGGCGGAGGCGGTGACCTGCGCCCCGGCCTGCGCCCCGGCGGCGAGGGCGAGCCCCGCCCCTGCGCCGAGCACTTTCCTCCGGGACGGGTGGGACACGTCGGACGATGCGAGTACGTCTCTGTCGGCGCCTGAGGGCACGGCGGCCCTCCCTCCAGCCTGACGGGAACAGGGGCCGGGACTGTCGCGCGGGGGTCTTGGGAAGTCAAGGCCCACGCGATGTGTGCCGGGGTCAGCCGGGGTCAGCCGGTGATCCGCAGTCCGGTCGAAGCGGCCCGTGATCCGCGCCATCCGGCCCTCGAACGGCTCCCGCCCACGTGCGGGGTCGATGCCGCAGACCGTCGAGCCTGGACCGGGTGGACGACGGCGGTCGTCCGTCAGGGCCTGTACAGGGACTTGAGGCTGGTCACCTTGCCGGCTCCGTCGAAGACCAAGTCGTACCCGATGCCGTCCTGGAGGCCGGAGTCCAGTTGGTTGAGCAGGGTGACGAACCGGGTCGGGGAGTACGGCAGCGGTTCGGCGCGGCTGGTTCCGGCGACCTCGTCGCGGACCGGGCACGTCAGCAGAACGCGGGCGTCCTTGGTCATGGTCACCGTGGTGAAGGCCCCCGTGCCGGGGATGATCTCCCAGGTGTCGAACTGGGTGTTGACCTTCTTCTGGGCGGGCCGCACCGACAGACGGGTCAGTCCGCCCTCGGTCCAGGCCTTGCCGATCGTCACGAACTGCTGGGTGCCGGCGAAGGCGGCCCGTCCGGTCGAGGCCGAGTTGTCCTTCGCCTCCTCGCTGCTGTCGGACCGGGCGTCCGTCCGGATCCCCGCATTCCCGGCGGGCGCGGAAGGCGATGCCTTCTTCGGGGTCTCGGCAGGGGCCACGGATTCCTTTCCGCCCTGAGACCGGGCGTCCGTCCTGTCGCCCGACGCCGAGGACGACGCCGGCTTTGCGGCCGCGGCGGATTCCGGTCGGTCCGCGGGCTTGTCGCTGCCGCACCCGGTCAGGGCAAGGGCGCCGAGAGCGACTACGGCGAGCCAGCGCCCGGTGTTCCGGCGGCGTGCGGTGTTCGTCATCAACTGCTCCTGGAAGCCGGTGTGGTCGGGGTACACGGTCTCTACGTCCCGCCCCCTCCACCGGGTTGCATCGTCGCCGGTTTTTGTTTTTCGAGTTTCCCGGCCTCACGGCCTGTACAGGGACTGCAGCTTGGCTACCTGGCCCTGTCCGTCGAAGCTCAGGTCGTAGCCGACGCCCGCGGCGGTCCCAGGGTCCAGTTGCGTCAGCAGGGTGACGAACTCGGCCTGGGAGGAGGGCAGCGGCTCGCCCCGGCCGACACCGGAGGCGTCGTCGCCACGGACCGGGGCCGTCAGCAGAACCCGGGCGTCCTTCGCCATGGTCACCGTGGTGAAGGCCCCCGTGCCGGGGATGATCTCCCAGGTGTCGAACTGGGTGTTGACCTTCTTCTCGGCGGGCCGCACCGACAGATAGGTCAGTCCGCCCTCGGCCCACGCCTTGTCGACCGTCACGAACTGCTTGGTTCCCGCCCACGGGGTCCTACCGGTCGACGCCGCGACCGCGGTGGGCTCCGCGGGCTCCTTGCCCTCGCCGCACCCGGTCAGGGCAAGGGAGCTGAAGGCGACAACGGACAGCAGCCGCATGGCGCCCCGGCGGCGTGAGGCAGATATGACGGACGTGACGGATGTGGCGGACGTGGCAGACATGGTCAACGTTCTCCTGGAACCGGTGTCGTCGGGTTACACGGTCTCTACGCCGCACACCGCCCCCAGGTTGCATCCCGGTCAGCCTTCTTCGGGGCCCCCGCCGAAGCTCACTCGACGGTCAGCCAGACCGCTTCCCGCAGCGACTGGATCCGGCCCTCGCCGTCGTAGTCGACGGCGAACACCCACCGTGGCCCGCCGCTCAGCCGGTCCACCAGCTCCGCCAACCGCATGTCCCCCGGCTTCCCCCCGGCCACCTGCTCCACCTCGACCGGGGTCTGCGGCGACAGGGTCACCTTGTGGACCACTCCGGTGGGTACGGCAGTGCCCCGCCGCTCGGTACGAAGCTGCTTCACCGTGACCTGGATTCCGTCCGCCAGCACCCTCGCGTCGTACACGTACCCGATCTCGACGGCGTACTCCTCACCCGGGGCCGGCGTCGGGGGCACGAACCGGGGCGCGCTCAGCGACGGGGTCGGCTTGGCGGCGGTAGGCGCCGGTCCACGACCGGACAGGACCAGCGACAGACCCCCCACGGCGACGGCGGCGGCCACCAGCACACCGCCCGACATCCGTACGGCCCGCTTACGGCGCCGACGCCGGTCCCCCCGCACCCGGATCTGCTCCGCGGCCATCGGTACGGCGAACCGCCGGCCGTCCGCGGCAAGCCGGGCAAGGTGATCGTCCAAGCCGGTCTCGTCAGCCATGCTCCACCTCCGAAACTCGGCCCGCCCGCGGATCCAGCTCGGTGTCGGCCAGAATCCTTGCCAGCGCGGCCCGGCCCCGGCTCAGCTGTGCCTTAACCGTACCGACGGGGCTGTTGGTCTCGGCAGCCACCTGCTTCACCTCCAGATCGCACAGGTGGTGGAGCACGATGACCCGTCGCTGTGCCGCGGGGATCTGCCGCAGCGCCTGCACCAGCAGCACATGGTGGGTGTCCGGCGGCGGTACGTTCGGCGGCGGGCCCTGGCGCCGCGCGAAGGACAGTGAGGTGCGCACGCGCCGCCACCGGCTGACGGCCAGCCGCCAGGCCACGGTACGGACCCATGCCTCGGGCGCACCGTCCTCGTCCAGTCGGGCCCGGTGTTCCCAGGCCCGGACGAAGGCTTCCTGGACCACGTCCTGCGCCTCGCCGCGGTCGCCGATCATGGCGTACAGCTGGCCGATGAGCCGCCCCACGCTCCCGGCATAAAAGGCGTCGAACGCCTGCTCGTCCATCCCCCGCCCGCGGTCCCGTGGTCGTACATCCGTTCAGCCGGGCGAACGATGCCACCTGGCACGCTCGTGACGCAAGGAACCCGTCACCGCACGTGTGACGGCACGGCGGCGCTCTCCCCCCGCGCCCTGAGCGGCAGTTCGGCCCAGACCGTCTTGCCCACGTCCCGCTCGTCGACGCCCCACGTCCTCGCCAGTACGGCGACCAGCACCAGGCCCCGGCCACCCTCCGCCTCCGGATCCGTCACGATCCGGAGCTGCCGGTCGCCCCGCGTGTCACTCACCTCGACACGCAGCGTGCCCTCGGCGAGCAGCAGCAGCCGGAGTTCGAAGTCCCGGCCCGGCACCCGTCCGTGCGTCACGGCGTTCGCGGCCAGCTCCGCGACGACGTGCTGTGCGGTGTCGTTGGCGTCCCCGTCGTGCGGGTATCCCCAGGCGTCGAGCTGCTGCGCCGTCATCCGCCGGGCCAGCCGCGCGCCCCTCGGCGTGGAGCTGAGGCGCAGGGTCAGTTCCCCGAGGGGGGTGGACCTCTGGGTGGAGATCTGGGTGGAGATTTCGGAGTTCACGTCACTGAGCGTGGCCCGTTGTCTCTACCCTGACCAGGGGCGACTTCGCGACTCTCCGTAGCTGTACGGCTGCGCTGGGATGCGCGTACGGGCCGTAGGCGTGACCGCGGGCAAGTGCGAGGGCGGTGGGGTGACATGCAGGAAGAACGCGAGCGGAGGCCGGAGACACCGGCGGAGTCCGACGGGACGACGGGGTTGTTCACGGCGCTGGGGAAGATGCTGAAGTTGTTCCGGGAGCGGAAAGGGCTGACCCAGAAGGAGTTCGGGCTCCTGGTGGGGTACGGCCCGGATGCCATCTCGTCGATGGAGCGGGGAGTACGGCTCATCCGGCCCGAAGTACTGGAAAAGGCCGACGCTCACCTGGAAGCGGGTGGAGTGCTTGCGCAGGCGATCCCCGAGTTGCGGGAGGCGATGAGCAGGGCTCGGACCCGACACCCGGAGTGGTATCGGGGGTATGCAGCGTTGGAGGCGGAGGCCGTAGAGCTGCACCAGTACTCCAACCACGCTGTGCACGGACTGTTGCAGACCGAGGCACATGCACGCTCGGTGTTCGCCAAGCGTCGCCCCTTCCTCAGCGAAGAGACCATCGAGCAGCGGGTCGCCGACCGGCTGTCCCGTCAGCAGGTGTTCGCGCGGTGGCCAGCGCCGGTCGTCAGCTACGTGATCGAGGAAGTGGTACTCGACCGACCAATCGGGGGACGGGATGTCCACACCGAGCAGTTGCAACATCTACTGAGCGTCAGCAGCATGCGGAACATCGAGATTCAGGTGATGCCGACCAGAATCCAGGAACACCCCAACATGGACGGTGCGTTCAACTTGCTGGCGCCCAAGAAACATCCACAGGTGGCTTACACAGAGGTCCAGGGATACCCGCGATTGATCACTGACCCCGAAGAGGTACGGAAGATCGCCGACCGCTATGGGATCATGCGGGCAATGGCGCTCCCGCCCGAGGAGACCCGCACGTTGATCGCGAAGAAGCTGGAGGAGCTATGAGCAGCGCGAACCTCACCTGGTTCAAGTCCAGCTACAGCGGCGGCGAAGGCGGGGACTGCGTCGAAACCGCCTACACCTGGCGCAAGTCGACCTACAGCAGCGGCGAGGGCGGCGAATGCCTCGAACTAGCCGCCTGCCCCCACACCATCAACATCCGTGACTCCAAGAACCCCACCGGCCCCGCCCTCGCCGCTGCTGTAGG
>NZ_MUBA01000268.1:310-685 GCF_002154575.1 Streptomyces bobili | reverse complement strand
TACGGGGGTGTACTCGCGGCCCAGCAGGAGGGCGCCGATGCCGTAGGGGCCGCCGATCTTGTGGCCGGAGACGGTCATCGCGGCGAGGCCGGAGGCGGCGAAGTCGACGGGGACCTGGCCGAAGGCCTGGACGGCGTCGGAGTGCAGGGGGACGCCGAATTCGGCTGCCACGTCAGCGAGTTCACGGACCGGCAGGACGGTGCCGATCTCGTTGTTCGCCCACATGACGGTGGCGAGGGCCACGTCGTCGGGGTTGCGGGCGACGGCCTCGCGCAGCGTGTCGGGGTGGACCCTGCCGTGGGCGTCCACGGGGAGGTACTCGACCGTGGCGCCCTCGTGCTCGCCGAGCCAGTGCACGGCGTCCAGGACGGCGTG
>NZ_MUBA01000268.1:0-257 GCF_002154575.1 Streptomyces bobili | reverse complement strand
GCCGCGTGGAGGGAGGAGGCGTTGCCGGTGACGCCCAGGTGGGCGGTGAGTGCCTCTGCCGCCTCCGGGAGCATGGGGGTGGTCGCGGCGTGGTCGAGGTATGCCATGGTGAGCCGATTCTACGGCGCGGGGTCGACCGGCCCGGGATCAGGTGGCCCCGGACCGCGGCTCGGCCGCGCGCCTGGCCGGAACCGCACCCGTCCTCGGTGACGACCCGCCCGGCGCGGTGCCTACGAACCCGGCTCGACCGCACCGGC
>NZ_MUBA01000267.1 GCF_002154575.1 Streptomyces bobili | reverse complement strand
TGCCCGTCGCGTTTGGCACTCCCCACTGGAGAGTGCCAAACGCGACGGGCAGGTCCGGCACCCGCGACGACGGATCCACCTGGTCGCCACCTCAGACAGTTAACCCCGTGAGATCTCCGAAGGGGGAGGTCGGATCGTGACGACCACCAGCTCCAAGGTTGCCATCAAGCCGCTCGAGGACCGCATTGTGGTCCAGCCGCTCGACGCTGAGCAGACCACCGCCTCTGGCCTGGTCATCCCGGACACTGCGAAGGAGAAGCCCCAGGAGGGTGCTGTCCTCGCCGTCGGTCCGGGTCGCTTCGAGAACGGCGAGCGCCTGCCGCTCGACGTCAAGGTCGGCGACGTAGTCCTGTACAGCAAGTACGGCGGCACCGAGGTGAAGTACAACGGCGAGGAGTACCTCGTCCTCTCGGCTCGCGACGTTCTCGCGATCATCGAGAAGTAATTCACCCGGATTCACCGGAAGCATTCTGCTTCAAGCTGCGCCCCTGGCCCCCGCGACCACATAAGAACCCGGGCGCCCGGGGCGCAGTGTCTTTTTCACCCACCAGATCCCGAGAGGGCTCCCGCTGTCATGGCGAAGATCCTGAAGTTCGACGAGGACGCCCGTCGCGCCCTCGAGCGCGGCGTCAACAAGCTTGCCGACACGGTCAAGGTGACGATCGGCCCCAAGGGCCGCAACGTCGTCATCGACAAGAAGTTCGGTGCCCCCACCATCACCAACGACGGTGTCACGATCGCCCGCGAGGTCGAGCTCGACGACCCGTACGAGAACCTCGGCGCGCAGCTCGTGAAGGAGGTGGCGACCAAGACCAACGACATCGCGGGTGACGGCACCACCACCGCCACCGTGCTCGCCCAGGCGCTGGTCCGCGAGGGCCTGAAGAACGTCGCCGCCGGCGCGTCGCCCGCCCTCCTCAAGAAGGGCATCGACGCCGCCGTCAAGGCCGTCTCCGACGAGCTGCTGGCCTCGGCGCGCCCGATCGACGAGAAGTCCGACATCGCCGCCGTGGCCGGTCTGTCCGCGCAGGACAGCCAGGTCGGCGAGCTGATCGCCGAGGCGATGGACAAGGTCGGCAAGGACGGTGTCATCACCGTCGAGGAGTCCAACACCTTCGGTCTGGAGCTGGACTTCACCGAGGGCATGGCCTTCGACAAGGGCTACCTGTCGCCGTACTTCGTGACGGACCAGG
The DNA here is from genome assembly GCF_002154575.1 of Streptomyces bobili. GTDB lineage: Bacteria > Actinomycetota > Actinomycetes > Streptomycetales > Streptomycetaceae > Streptomyces > Streptomyces bobili. The sequence continues at coordinate 13,779 of NZ_MUBA01000267.1, read as the reverse complement.
AGCGCATGGAGGCCGTCCTCGACGACCCCTACATCCTGATCAACCAGGGCAAGATCTCCTCGATCGCCGACATGCTGCCGCTGCTGGAGAAGGTCATCCAGACCAACTCCTCGCGCCCGCTGCTGATCATCGCCGAGGACCTGGAGGGCGAGGCGCTCTCCACCCTGGTCGTGAACAAGATCCGCGGCACGTTCAACGCCGTCGCGGTGAAGGCCCCCGGCTTCGGTGACCGCCGCAAGGCGATGCTGCAGGACCTCGCGGTCCTCACCGGCGCCACGGTCATCTCCGAGGAGGTCGGCCTCAAGCTCGACCAGGTCGGCGTCGACGTGCTGGGCTCCGCCCGCCGCGTCACCGTCACCAAGGACGACACCACGGTCGTCGACGGTGCCGGCAAGACCGAGGACGTCCACGGTCGCGTCGCGCAGATCAAGGCCGAGATCGCCAACACGGACTCCGACTGGGACCGCGAGAAGCTCCAGGAGCGCCTCGCGAAGCTGGCCGGCGGCGTCTGCGTGATCAAGGTCGGCGCCGCCACCGAGGTGGAGCTGAAGGAGAAGAAGCACCGCCTGGAGGACGCCATCTCCGCGACCCGCGCCGCGGTCGAGGAAGGCATCGTCTCCGGTGGCGGCTCCGCGCTCGTCCACGCCGTGAAGGTCCTCGAGGGCAACCTCGGCAAGACCGGCGACGAGGCCACCGGTGTCGCGGTCGTCCGCAAGGCCGCCGTCGAGCCGCTGCGCTGGATCGCCGAGAACGCCGGCCTGGAGGGTTACGTCATCACCTCCAAGGTCGCAGAGCTGGACAAGGGCCAGGGCTTCAACGCCGCGACCGGCGAGTACGGCGACCTGGTCAAGGCCGGCGTCATCGACCCGGTCAAGGTCACCCGCTCCGCCCTGGAGAACGCCGCCTCCATCGCCTCCCTCCTCCTCACGACCGAGACCCTGGTCGTCGAGAAGAAGGAAGAAGAGGAGCCGGCCGCCGGTGGTCACAGCCACGGCCACTCCCACTGACGCACGTCGTCCCCGAGGCCCGGCGTCCCGAAAGGGCGCCGGGCCTCGGCACGTCCCGCACCGGCACGTCCTCACGGTCGGCGCGGGTGCCGTGTCTCCTCGCGGGCTACTCCCCGAGTACCCCCAGCTGCTCCATCAGACCCGCCCGGTCGTACTGCCACCAGCCCTCGCAGATCATCCCGTCCCGGAACCGCTGCCAGGTCATGCCGGTCATGGTGACGTTCTCTCCGGTGGCCGGGATGCCGAGGTAGTCGCCCTTGTGACGGGCGGTCCAGGTCCAGCGGGTGCAGACCCGGTCCTCCTGGGCGATCTGGTCGTCGACCCGGAAGGAGAAGTCGAAGGCGCGCCGCCAGCCCGCGTACTCCTCGCGCGCCGCCCGCAGCCCGTTGGCCTGTGGGCTGGAGGGATCGTGATCGACGTAGTCGTCGGTCATTCGATCGAACCCGCGGTCGATGTCGATCGTCCCGGCCTGCTCGAACCACTCCCGCGCCGTCGCGCAGTTCAGCTGCTCGTCGCGCACCACTTCCAGATCCGTGAAGGTCGGCATCTCGTCGCACAGCGCGACCATGCCCTGGAAGATCTCGTCGGTCTCCGGAAGGTTCGAGTTCCGCATCGCCTCCTCGTACGACGGGAACTCCACGATCTCGACGAAGTGCGACGCGTCCGACCGGTCCTTCCCGACCAGCGCGTGCGTCGCAGTCCGCTTCCCCTTGGTCTGCTCGACCCACATGTCCATCAGCCGGTTCATCTCGTCGAACCGGCTCGTCCTGCAATCGATGAGCTGTACGAACGTCATCGCGCCGCCTCCGGCCCCCCTGGGTCCGGCCCTGTCACGCCCATCCTCCCACCGGAGCCCGGCCGTCGCCGCTCGCTACTGCGGCCCGTACTTCCGCCCGGTCCGCGAGCTGACCCCGCCCAGCAGCGCCCGGGGCGTCACCTTCACCAGTCCCATCAGCGCCTTGTACCGCGGGTCCGGGATCGACACCGACTTCCCGCGCGCCAGGTCCGCCAGCGCCGCCGCGACCAGCTTGTCCGCGTCGAGCCACATCCAGCCGGGGATGTTGTCCGTGCCCATCCCGGCCCGCTCGTGGAACTCGGTGCGCACGAACCCCGGGCACAGCGCCATCAGCCGCACCCCGCTGCCCGCGAGGTCCTTCGCCGCCCCCTGGGTGAACTGCACCACCCACGCCTTGGACGCGCCGTACGTCCCGCGCGGCACGAAGGCCGCCACCGAGGCCACGTTGACGACACCCCCGCGCCCCCGCTCCCGCATCGCCTCGGCCGCCGCCGACGTCAGCCGCAGCACCGCCTCGCAGTGCACCTTGAGCATCTTCAGCTCGTCGGCCATCGATACGTCGAGGTAGCGGCCCTTGTTGCCGAAGCCGGCGTTGTTGACCAGCAGGTCGACGGGGTTCCTGCGGTCGCCGAGCCGGGCGGCCACCGCCTCGATGCCCTCGTCCGTGGCCAGGTCGGCCGTCAGCACCTCCGCCTCGATGCCGTGCCGGTCGTGCAACTCGGTCGCCTGCTCGCGCAGCCGCTGGGTGTCCCGCGCGACGAGCACGAGGTCGTGCCCGTCCGCCGCGAGCCGCCGCGCGAACGCGGCACCGATACCCGCGGTCGAACCCGTAATCAGAGCCGTTGTCATGGCAGAAGGTTAATGACCCGGAGTCCGGGCGTCCGCTCTCTGCACGCGGCCTGCGGAAACTGAGGAAGCCGTGCGCACGGCCGCCCGTGACAGCGGCTCAGCCGCCGTTCCTCTCGACGTACTTGCGGGCCGCCGCCCGCGCCTCGGGATGCAGCGCCTCGCCGGCCGCCAGCAGTTGGGGCAGCAGTTCCCGGTGCGTTGTCGTGGCCTGGAACTCCATCCGGGCCGTCACCTCGTGCTCCGGCAGGTGGACGATCTCTATGGGATCCCCCGCGCGGATCTCGCCCGGCACGATCACCCGCAGGTAGGCGCCCGTCGCGGCCTTCTGGGTGAACCGCCTGACCCAGCCCTTCTCACCCACATGGCCCTGGAAGGTGCGACAGGGAATCCGCCCCGACGTCACCTCCAGCACCACCTGCGGACCGATCCGCCAGCGCTCGCCGATCCGCGCCCCGGACACGTCCAGCCCGGTCGTGGTGAGGTTCTCGCCGAACGCGCCGTCGGCGAACGTGCGCCCCAGCTCCCGCCCCCAGTCGTCGAGATCCTCGCGCGCGACGGCGTACACGGCCTGGTCGTCGCCGCCGTGATGACGCAGGTGGCACACCGCGTCCCCGGCCAGCCCACTCCCCGCGACCCCCTTGGGGCCGGGCGCGGCCACCCGCACCGGCCCCTCGACGGGCCGCTTGTCGATACCGGTCAGACCCTCTGGCTGATCGGTGTACGGAACGGCCTTGGGACGGCCCACGTTGACGGACAGAAGCCTCATGCCGGCACGCTAAGCGACCAGTGGTCAAAGTGTCGACGCATTATTCGCCGCCGTACCCAAGACTCACTTATGCTCGAAGGATGATCGAGGCCCGTCATCTCCGCGTGCTGCGCGCCGTCGCCGCCACCGGTTCCTTCTCGGCGGCGGGGCGCGAGCTGGGCTGCACCCAGCCCGCGGTCAGCCAGCAGATGAAGGCCCTGGAGTCATCCGTGGGCACACCCCTGCTGGTGCGCAGTGGCCGCGCGATGCGGCTGACCCAGGCCGGCGACGCCCTCGTCCGGCACGCCGCCGGGATCCTCGCCGGGCTCACCGCCGCCGAGGAGGAGGTCGCCGCGATCGCCGGCCTGCGCGCCGGCCGGGTCCGCCTCGTCTCCTTCCCCAGCGGCAGTTCCACGCTCGTCCCGACCGCGCTGGCCGCCCTGCGCGCCGCCCACCCCGGCACTCGTGTCTCCCTGGAGGAGGCCGAGCCGCCCGAGTCGGTCGACAAGCTGCGCGACGGCGACTGCGACGTCGCCCTCGCCTTCCGCTACGAGGACGCGCCGGGCGCCGAGGAGTGGCCCGACCTGGTCGTCCGCCCCCTGCTGACGGACCGGCTCGTCGCCCTCCTGCCCGAACGGCACCGCCTCGCGCGCGCGGACTCCCTCGCCATCGGCGAACTGGCCCGCGAGCCGTGGATCGCCGGCTGCCCGCGCTGTCGCGGCCGGCTGGTCGAGGTGTGCGAGGCCGCCGGCTTCACCCCCCGCATCGACTTCGCGACCGACGACTACCCGGCGGTGGCAGGCCTGGTGGGCGCGGGCCTGGGCGTCGCCGTCCTCCCCCAGCTGGCGATCGAGTCCGTACGGCAGCGGGGGGTGCGCGCGGTGACCCTGGAACCGGCGGTACGGCGGGAGGTCGTCGCGCTCACCCTCCCCGACCTGGCCCAGGTGCCGGCGGTGGCGGCCATGCTCGGGCAACTGCAGCGGGCGGCGGCGCGGTAGCCGTACAGGGTGGGCGGCAGCGGGCGTACAAGTAATGAGGGCACTCGCGTTCGCGGGTGCCCTCAGCTATGTGGAGAAACGTTCCTTCAGGTGTTCGAAACACCGCCCGCGCCGGCCGACGTCGACACCAGGCGATTGCGCGCCCGCCCCATGAGCTCCTCGCGCTCGTCCTCGGTCAGTCCGCCCCAGACGCCGTACGGCTCCCTCACCGCCAGCGCGTGCGCCGCACACTGTGCGCGTACCGGGCACCTCATGCAGACCTCCTTGGCCGAGTTCTCGCGAGCGCTCCGCGCCGCCCCGCGCTCGCCCTCGGGATGAAAGAAGAGCGAGCTGTCCACCCCGCGGCAGGCAGCCAGGAGCTGCCAGTCCCACAGGTCCGCGTTCGGTCCGGGAAGGCGGGAGAAATCTGCCATTGCGTGACCCCTTGTAGCCGTGCCGAGCGAATACGGTGCCCACGACCGTACAACTACGATCTAAGGAGATGAAAATATGACTCATTGCGAATCTAGCCTCAGACACCAGTAAATGGGAAGAAATGGGGCTGAACGGGGCACGGGTTGTGATGAAAGCTTGAGGGTCCGCGCGGGTCTCTCCACCGTGTCCGCCCCCTCACGTAGAGTGCCGAAGAATGCACGCGGCCCCGTAACTCTTTCGAGTGACCATCGTTGAGAGTGCGGTGGCGGTTGAAAACACAAACGCTCGGGCAAGCGTCCGAGACGGTCGACCGCACAGGTGACGATACGTACCAGCCTGGAGGCACAAGGTGACGCGCATCAGCTGCGGAGGGCGGCCATGACTTCCGTCCTCGTCTGCGACGACTCCCCGCTTGCCCGAGAGGCGCTCCGCCGCGCGGTCGCGACCGTGCCCGGCGTCGAGCGCGTGACGACGGCGGCCAACGGCGAGGAGGTTCTCCGCCGCTGGGGTGCCGACCGCTCGGACCTGATTCTGATGGACGTGCGCATGCCCGGACTGGGCGGTGTCGAAACCGTCCGACGGCTGCTGTCCGCCGACCCGGGCGCACGCATCATCATGCTGACCGTCGCCGAGGATCTCGACGGCGTCGCACTCGCGGTCGCCGCCGGCGCCCGCGGCTATCTGCACAAGGACGCCTCGCGCGCCGAACTGCGCGCGACGGTCACCCAGGCCCTCGCGGACCCCACCTGGCGGCTCGCCCCACGGCGGCTGCGTTCGGCGGAGATGGGCGCGGCGCCCACGCTCACCGCACGCGAGATCCAGGTCCTGGAAGGCATGAGTCACGGCCGCTCCAACGCCGAGATCGGCCGCGAGCTGTTCCTCTCCGAGGACACGGTCAAGACCCACGCCCGCCGGCTGTTCAAGAAACTCGGCGCCTCGGACCGCGCGCACGCCGTGGCGCTGGGCTTCCGGTGGGGACTGGTCCGCTAGGGCCTGTCGGCCCAGGGCCCGTCCGGCCGGTCCCGGTCCGGCTTGCCTGCCCGGCGGCACGTGCTGGACACCGATGAGCGGAGTCCGGCGCGTGAGTTCGGCGACATCGCCGGCGGGGGCGCGGCTACCGGTGCCGGGCTCCGGCGCCTTCGGTCAGGCCTCTTCGGGGCCCCTTCCGTCCGGCGTCCTCGGCGCCACGGCCGTACGGCCCGCGCGGCGGACTTCTTCGGTCGGCGGCGGCGCCGGACAGGCCGCGCCGACGGACTTTTCGAGCAAACCGATCCCAGTGGACAGGAGCGGGGGAATGGATGAACCTCCCTGCTCGCGCGGGGTTCTGGGCTTGCGGGAACCCCCCGCCGGCCGGGCGTCGGACGGGGGCGGAACAGGGCCCCGCCGGGTGCCCGCTGCTCGTTTCGCCGCTGATGCCGCATCCTTGAGGGGTGGAGTTCCTCGGGGACAAGTCGGTCGAGCGGGAGGGGAGGGCGCAGGGGATGAGTTCCGGCGCACCTGCTCATAACGCTTCGGTGCACAACGACGGGCACGGTGGCGCGGCCGGTCCGGCCGCAGTGCACCATGGACCGATGCGCGAAGACGAGGCGGTCCGTGCCCCCGGGGTGATCGGCGGACTCGTGCACCGCGCGGTCGACGGCGACGAGCAGGCCACACACGACCTCCTCGCCCATGTCCACCCCCTCGCCCTGCGGTACTGCCGCACCCGGCTGTCCCGGCTCCCCGGCGACGCACGCCACTTCGTGGAGGACCTGGCGCAGGAGGTCTGCGTCGCCGTCCTCCTCGCCCTCCCGCGCTACAAGGACACCGGCCGACCCTTCGAGGCCTTCGTCTTCGCCATCGCCGCACACAAGGTCGCCGACCTCCAGCGCGCCGCGATGCGCCACCCCGGCTCCACGGCGGTCCCCTCCGACGAGATGCCGGAACGCCCCGACGACTCCCTCGGTCCGGAGGAGCGGGCCCTGCTGAGCAGCGACGCCGAATGGGCGAAGAAACTGCTCGCCAACCTGCCCGAGAACCAGCGGGAGCTGCTCCTGCTGCGCATCGCGGTCGGCCTCACGGCGGAGGAGACCGGCCAGATGTTGGGAATGTCACCCGGGGCGGTACGCGTGGCCCAGCACCGCGCGCTGAGCAGACTGCGCGCCCTCGCCGAGCAGTAGTCCCGCCGCTGCCCCGCCGCACCTCCTCCGCCGAACGAAGCCGAAGGAAGCTGGTGGGCCAACGCCGGACCGGCCGAGGCGCCTACGCTGAACAGGCCGGCGGCCCCCGCGGTGAACAGCCCGCCCGCCGCCGCCGTACGAACATGCGGAGCCCGGAGTCACATCGGACCGTGGAATTCGGGAGGTGCGCTTCCCGTTAGCATGGACATCCGCACCGATCAAGGCCATTTGGGGAAGGTGTCATGACTGCCAACGTCGACGGAGTGCCCGGAAAATTCGCGACGCTCGGGCTGACCTACGACGACGTGCTGCTGCTGCCGGGCCCGTCGGACATGGCTCCCGACGAGATCGACACCGCCTCGTACGTCTCCAGGAACGTGCGGGTCAACATCCCGCTCCTGTCCGCCGCCATGGACAAGGTCACCGAATCGCGCATGGCGATCTCGATGGCCCGCCAGGGCGGCGTCGGTGTTCTGCACCGCAACCTCTCCATCGCGGACCAGGCCAACCAGGTCGACCTCGTGAAGCGCTCCGAGTCCGGCATGGTGACCGACCCGATCACCATCCACCCGGACGCCACCCTCGGCGAGGCCGACGCGCTCTGCGCCAAGTTCCGCATCAGCGGCGTCCCGGTCACCGACGGCAACAAGCGGCTGCTCGGCATCGTCACCAACCGCGACATGGCCTTCGAGACCGACCGCACGCGCCGCGTCCGCGAGGTCATGACGCCGATGCCGCTGGTCACCGGCAAGGTCGGCATCTCCGGTGTGGAGGCCATGGAGCTGCTGCGCCGCCACAAGATCGAGAAGCTGCCGCTCGTCGACGACGAGGGCCACCTCAAGGGCCTGATCACGGTCAAGGACTTCGTCAAGGCGGAGAAGTACCCGCTCGCCGCGAAGGACTCCGAGGGCCGTCTCCTGGTCGGTGCCGCGGTCGGCGTCGCCGGTGACGCCTTCGAGCGCGCCCAGGCACTGATCGAGGCGGGCGCCGACTTCATCGTCGTCGACACCGCGCACGGCCACTCCCGCCTGGTCGGCGACATGATCGCCAAGATCAAGTCCAACCACACGCGCGTGGACGTCATCGGTGGCAACGTCGCGACCCGCGACGGCGCCCAGTCCCTCGTCGACGCCGGCGCGGACGCCATCAAGGTCGGTGTCGGTCCGGGCTCCATCTGTACGACCCGTGTCGTCGCCGGCATCGGCGTCCCGCAGGTCACCGCCATCTACGAGGCCGCGCTGGCCGCCAAGGAGGCCGGGGTCCCGGTCATCGGCGACGGCGGCCTGCAGTACTCCGGCGACATCGCCAAGGCGCTCGTCGCGGGCGCCGACACCGTGATGCTGGGCTCGCTGCTCGCGGGCTGCGAGGAGTCGCCCGGCGAGCTGCTGTTCATCAACGGCAAGCAGTTCAAGTCGTACCGCGGCATGGGCTCCCTGGGCGCCATGCAGACCCGCGGCGAGCGCAAGTCGTTCTCCAAGGACCGGTACTTCCAGGAGGGCGTCGCCTCCGACGAGCAGCTGATCCCCGAGGGCATCGAGGGCCAGGTGCCGTACCGCGGCCCGCTGTCCTCCGTCGTCCACCAGCTGGTCGGCGGCCTGCGCCAGTCGATGTTCTACGTCGGCGGCCGTACCGTCCCGGAACTCCAGGACAACGGCAGGTTCGTCCGGATCACTTCGGCGGGTCTCAAGGAGAGCCACCCGCACGACATCCAGATGACGGTCGAGGCGCCGAACTACAGCGGCAAGAAGTAGCGGCACACGCGCGTGCCGTCCGTTTCACACGGGTGAGGGCGGCCCCGGGAGCATCCGGGGCCGCCCTCGGCGTGCCCGTCGGCGATACTGGTAGACGCTGCAACGCATCAGGGAAAGGCCACACACGTGACTGAGATCGAGATCGGGCGCGGCAAGCGCGGCCGCCGGGCGTATGCCTTCGACGACATCGCCGTCGTCCCCAGCCGCCGTACGCGGGACCCGAAGGAGGTCTCGATCGCCTGGCAGATCGACGCCTACCGTTTCGAGCTGCCGTTCCTGGCCGCCCCCATGGACTCCGTCGTCTCCCCCGCCACCGCGATCCGCATCGGCGAGCTGGGCGGCCTGGGCGTGCTCAACCTCGAGGGTCTGTGGACCCGGTACGAGGACCCGCAGCCGCTGCTGGACGAGATCGTCGGCCTGCCCGTCGAGGCGGCCACCCGCCGGCTCCAGGAGATCTACTCCGCGCCGATCAAGGAGGAGCTGATCGGGCAGCGCATCAAGGAGGTGCGCGACTCGGGCGTGGTCACCGCCGCGGCGCTCTCCCCGCAGCGCACCGCCCAGTTCTCCAAGGCCGTCGTCGACGCGGGCGTGGACATCTTCGTCATCCGCGGCACGACGGTCTCCGCGGAGCACGTCTCCGGCTCGCACGAGCCGCTGAACCTGAAGCAGTTCATCTACGAACTCGACGTCCCGGTGATCGTCGGCGGCTGCGCCACCTACACGGCGGCCCTGCACCTGATGCGTACCGGTGCGGCGGGTGTCCTCGTCGGCTTCGGCGGCGGCGCGGCGCACACCACCCGCAACGTGCTCGGCATCCAGGTCCCGATGGCGACGGCGGTGGCCGATGTCGCCGCCGCCCGCCGCGACTACATGGACGAGTCCGGCGGCCGGTACGTGCACGTGATCGCCGACGGCGGTGTCGGCTGGTCCGGCGACCTGCCCAAGGCCGTCGCCTGCGGCGCCGACGCGGTGATGATGGGTTCCCCGCTCGCGCGGGCGACCGACGCGCCCGGCCGCGGCCACCACTGGGGCATGGAGGCCGTCAACGAGGAGCTGCCGCGCGGCCAGAAGGTCGACCTCGGCACGGTCGGCACCATCGAGGAGGTCCTCGCCGGCCCGTCCCACACGCCGGACGGCTCGATGAACTTCTTCGGCGCCCTGCGCCGCGCCATGTCCACGACCGGTTACAGCGAACTCAAGGAGTTCCAGCGGGTCGAGGTGACGGTGGCGGACTCGGTGCACCGGCGGTAGCCGGGCGGTAGTTCGCAGGACTTCGGCAGGGGCCGGTCAGCTCACCCAGGTGAGGTGACCGGCCCCTTTCGCATGCCTGGGCCGGGTGCGGGGACGTGGGGGCGTGTGGCGCGGAGCGGGGGCGCACGGTTGCCTTCGGGGTGAATACGGGCTGGTCAGGGGGGTCGCGGACGGTAGCGTCCGGAGTCGGCGCCCCAGTTGTGAGGGGTGCCCCCTTCCAAGGACATGGTTCCGGACCCGAGCCTTCGGGGCCCGGCCCGAGTTCCTGAACGAGCCGTCCACCGGGCCACTGGGCGGCGTCGTGGAAGGGGGCGCCCATGGGACGCCACCGCAAGCCCACCCGCTGGGACCGACTCCGTCTTCGGACGGTGCAGTGCCGGAGGAGGTGGATCTTGCGGCTTTTCGGATGGTGAGCGGCCGCCCCCAAACACCCTAGGGGCGGACACTCCGTGAACCATCAGGAGCCTGCCGCAGTGGCCTCTGCGGTGGGCTCCACCCGTTCGTACGTTACCGGCGAGCCGTGCCGTACGCCACCAGCCTCCGGAGCCCGGGGCGGTGTCGTGCGCCCCGTCTCACAACCGGTGCGCCGCCCCCGTCGGCGTAGCCCCCCGTGTGTCGAGCAGCAGCTGTGCCTTCACCGAGAGGCCCTGGAGGTCGTACGTGCGGTGCTGCTGGAGGAGGATCGTCAGGTCGGCGTCGGCGGCGGCCTCGTACAGGGAGTCGGCGCGGGGGACCGGGCGGTCGAGGACGCTCCAGGACGGGACGTGAGGGTCGTGGTAGCTGACGGCCGCGCCGAGTTCCATCAGGCGGATCGCGATCTCCTGGGCGGGGGTGCCCTGCTGGTCGGCGAGGTCGGCCTTGTACGTGACGCCGAGCAGCAGCACGCGCGCGCCCCGAGCCGACTTGCCGTGCTCGTTGAGGAGCGTGGCCGCGCGCTGGACGACGTAGCGCGGCATGCGGCTGTTGACCTGCTGGGCGAGTTCCACCATGCGCAGCGGGCTGCCGGGGTGGCCGGTGCGGTCCAGGGGCACGGAGTGGCCGCCGACGCCGGGGCCGGGGCGGAAGGCCTGGAAGCCGAACGGCTTGGTCTCGGCGCACCGGATGACATCCCAGAGGTCCACGCCCAGGTCGTTGCAGAGCACGGCCATCTCGTTGACGAGGGCCATGTTGACGTGCCGGAAGTTGGTCTCCAGGAGCGTCACGGTCTCGGCTTCCCTGAGGCCACGCGCGCGCACCACCTTGTCGGTGAGGCGGCCGTAGAAGGCGGCGGCGGACTCGGTGCAGGCGGGAGTGAGGCCGCCGATGACCTTCGGCGTGTTGGCGGGCGTGAAGTCGCGGCGGCCGGGGTCGACCCGGCTGGGGGAGTACGCGAGGTGGAAGTCGCGGCCCGCGCGCAGGCCGGACATCTCCTCCAGGAGCGGTCGCAGGAACTCCTCGGTCGTCCCCGGAGGCACGGGCGACTCCAAAATGACGGTGGTGTGCGGGCGCAGGTGTCCGGCGAGGGTGCGGGCGGCGGCCTCCACCTGGCTCAGGTCGAGCCCGCCGTCCGCGTCGCGTGGGGTGGGGGCGCAGATGACGGCGGTGCGCACCCGGCCCAGCTCTGCCGGGTTGGTCGCGGGCCGGAAACCCCCCGAGAGCATCCGGCGCAGCTCCGCGGGGCTGAGGGAGCCCGGCTCGGGTCCGGTGCGGTAGCCGAGCGTGGGGATGCCGGCGGCCACGGCGGCCTGGGCCAGGGGCAGGCCGAGCGGGCCGAGTCCGATGACGGCGAGATCTGCGGGCATGGCGTGGGCCGTCCTTCCCAGTAACCGAAGCGGGACAGGTGCGCAAGCCCTGTGGACAGGACGGGCGAGCGCAATGTCAGACTAGGAGTAAATATGACCGATTTGCGGGATTGATCGGTTGTGTTTTCCGGTCGGCCCGATGCGAGCCGGGTGCCGTTCCGTGGTTCCGTGGTTCCGTGAGAGTTGTCCACAGGCTGGGGGCGCGTGGTGGCTGAACTCGGGCAAGACGGTCACCATTGGGGCATGGGGGATAAGGGCCGGGCCTCGTCCTGAAAGGTGCGGCCGGCGCGACCGACAGCGGGAGGCAGCGGTGAGGACAGCGACACTGGGGCCGGCGCAGCGAGCCGAGTCACTTGCGGCCATGGCCGAGCGTGAGCTGGACGTGCTGGTCGTGGGAGGCGGGGTGGTCGGTGCGGGAACAGCCCTCGACGCCGTCACCCGCGGCCTGTCCACGGGGCTGGTCGAGGCACGGGACTGGGCGTCGGGCACATCGAGCAGGTCCAGCAAGCTGATTCACGGCGGCCTGCGCTATCTGGAGATGCTCGACTTCGTCCTCGTCCGCGAGGCGCTGAAGGAACGGGGACTGCTGCTGGAGCGGCTGGCACCGCACCTGGTCAAGCCCGTGCCGTTCCTGTATCCGCTTCAGCACAAGGGCTGGGAGCGGCTGTACGCCGGTTCGGGCGTCGCCCTCTACGACGCGATGTCGATGGCCCGCGCGCACGGCCGGGGCCTGCCGACCCACCGTCACCTGAGCCGCCGTCACGCCCTGCGCGTCGCGCCCGCCTTGAAGAAGGACGCGCTCGTCGGCGCGCTCCAGTACTACGACGCGCAGATGGACGACGCCCGCTATGTCGCCACCCTGGTGCGCACGGCGGCGGCGTACGGCGCGAAGGTCGCCAACCGCGCGCGCGTGACGAGCTTCCTGCGCGAGGGCGAACGGGTCGTGGGCGCGCGTGTACGGGACGCCGAAGGGGGCGGGGAGTACGAGATCCGCGCCCGTCAGGTCGTCAACGCCACGGGAGTGTGGACCGACGACACGCAGGCGATGGTGGGGGAGCGGGGACAGTTCCACGTCCGTGCCTCCAAGGGCATTCACCTCGTCGTGCCGAAGGACCGCATCCACTCCTCCACGGGCCTGATCCTGCGCACCGAGAAGTCCGTGCTGTTCGTCATTCCCTGGGGCCGGCACTGGATCGTCGGCACCACCGACACCGACTGGGACCTCGACAAGGCCCACCCGGCCGCCTCCAGCGCCGACATCGACTATCTGCTGGAGCACGTGAACTCCGTCCTCGCGGTGCCGCTCACCCGCGACGACGTCGAGGGCGTCTACGCCGGACTCCGTCCGCTGCTCGCCGGCGAGTCGGACGCCACCAGCAAACTGTCCAGGGAGCACACCGTCGCCCATCCCGTACCGGGGCTGGTCGTCGTGGCGGGCGGCAAGTACACGACGTACCGGGTGATGGCCAAGGACGCCGTCGACGCGGCCGTGCACGGGCTCGACCTGCGCGTCGCCGAGTGCGTCACCGAGGACGTGCCACTGCTGGGCGCGGAGGGCTACCGGGCACTGTGGAACGCGCGAGCGCGCATCGCCGGCCGGACCGGGCTGCACGTGGTGCGTGTCGAGCATCTGCTGAACCGGTACGGGTCGATGGCCGAGGAACTCCTCGACCTCATCGCCGACGACCCCACACTCGGCGAGCCGCTCCGGGCGGCCGACGACTATCTGCGCGCCGAGATCGTCTACGCCGCCTCGCACGAGGGGGCGCGGCACCTGGACGACGCGCTGACCCGGCGCACCCGCATCTCCATCGAGACCTTCGACCGGGGCGCCCGCAGCGCCCGTGAGGCGGCCGAACTGATGGCGCCGGTCCTGGGCTGGGACAAGGACCAGATCGAGCGCGAGGTGCAGCACTACGAGAAGCGGGTGGAGGCCGAGCGGGAGTCGCAGCGGCAGCCCGACGACCTGACGGCGGACGCGGCGCGGCTGGGGGCGCCGGACATCGTGCCGCAGTGAGGTTGGGGGGT
>NZ_MUBA01000266.1 GCF_002154575.1 Streptomyces bobili | reverse complement strand
GCGGATGCCCCGCGCGGGAGCCGCGGGGGCGGGCGGAGCCGATGGCGCCGGCATCACGGTGGTGGGCTGCGCGGAAGGCGCCGAGCGCACCGCGGGCGTGGGCACCGGTGCCGCGCCCGCCATCGGCACCACCGCGGCCCGGCGCTCGACGACAGCCGGTGCCGGTGCCGATGCCGACGGGGGCGGCGGCGTCGATGTGAGGTGGTCGAGCAGGCCGCCCGACCGGCCGTCCAGGACCGCCGGGGACGGTGAGCCGGTGAAGGACGGGTTCCGCCAGGTGGCCAGGCGGCTGCCGAAACCGGCGTCGGCGACTCCCGCCGCACCGCCCGCCGCCGTCCGCTGCACGGGCGGCAAGGTGGACCAGGCGGCGGGCCGCGGACGTACCGGCACGGACTCCGCACCGGCATCCGGCGCGGACCCAGGCGCCGTACCGCCACCCTCGGAGCTGCTCGCAGAGCCACCCGCGGAGCTGTCCGAGGAGCGACGGAAGCGGTCCAGGAAGCCCATCGCTCAGCCCTCCGCGCGCGTCACCAGGGACGCGATGCTGTCCGTGAAGCGGCGGCGGTCGTGGTGTTCCAGGTCCAGGATCTCGTCGTGGCCCCAGTGGAAGTGGAAGGCGACGTACGCGATCTCCTCGTGCAGCCGGTCGGTCGCGTACGTCACGATTCCCCCAGGCGGCTCCCGCCGAGTTCGACCTCGAAGGGCTCCGCGCAGTGCGGGCACTCGACGGTCGCGCGGGTATGGCCCTCCGCGTTCACCTGGCGGTAGAAGTCCTGGAGGAACGCCAGGTCGGAGGCGAACATGTTCTCCACGATCCCGTCGTGGACGAGCGGGAGCGTGCCGAGGCGGGTGATGACCCGGCCCAGCAGGACCACCGACAGGTACGCCGGGTTCTCCTGGACGCGGATGTCCCGCAGCGGGACGAGTTCGTCCCGTGCGGTCGCCAGCCGCATCACGCCGTCACGGTGGACGGTGCCCGCCTCGTCGACGTAGCCGCGCGGCAGCTCGAAGGGGAACTCCGTCCGCAGGCGCTGCTCCACGACCGGCGCGGGTGCCGGCGCCGCGGGCGGGAGCGGGGTGTTCTCCTGCTCCCCGCCCGCGGGCGCCGCCGCCCGCAGAACGGAACGTCGCATTACTCGATGACCAGTTCTTCGAACGTGATGGTCACCGTCTCGGTCAGTGCGGCGGCCTCGCCGGCCTTCACCGTGCTGGTGTCGATCTTGCTGCACCAGGCGTTGCGCATGTTGTACCGCTTGACCGGGTTGTTCTGGTAGTCCATCACCATGATCGTGGCGTTCTTGCGGGCGGAGCCCATCACGCCGTTGATCGACTCGGTGATCCACGTGTTGAACGCCGCGGACTGCGTCATACCGCGTACGACCGTGCAGGTCCCGGCCTTCTTCACGCCCGGCAGCTTCTTGGTGACCGGCTTGCCCTGCGCGGAGACCTGCTGGTACTCGATGACGTCCTGTTCCAGGCTGAGGCCGCTGACCTCGGCGAGGTACTCGACCATCACGCCGTCGATCTGGAGCCCGAAATTGTGTGAAGTGAGAGCGTCACCCGGCTGGAGACTCATCTTGCTGTCCTTCTGGGGGAGTTGACTGCTGACAGTGGGGCGAGGGAGGGGCGGTTACTCCTCCAGCTCCCCGTTGCCGCTGGAGAACTGGGCCAGCCGGAAGATGACGAACTCGGCGGGCTTGACGGGCGCGATGCCGATCTCGCAGATGACGCGGCCGACGTCGACCGACTCCGGCGGGTTGGTCTCCTCGTCGCACTTGACGTAGTACGCGTCCTCGGGCCGGGCCCCGAACAGGGCGCCGCTGCGCCACTCGTTGACGAGGAACGCCGACACGTTGCGCCGGATCCGCGCCCACAGGGCGTGGTCGTTCGGCTCGAACACCACCCACTGGGTGCCGATCAGGATCGACTCCTCCAGGTAGTTGAAGTACCGGCGGACGTTCAGGTAGCGCCAGGCCGGGTCGGAGGAGAGGGTGCGGGCTCCCCAGACGCGGATGCCGCGGCCGGGGAAGGCGCGGATGCAGTTCACGCCGATGGGGTTGAGCAGGTCCTGCTCGCCGCGGGTGATCTGGATCTCCAGGTCCACCGCGCCGCGGACGACCTCGTTGGCCGGGGCCTTGTGGACGCCGCGCTCGGCGTCGTTGCGGGCCCAGACGCCGGCGACGTGGCCGCTCGGCGGGATCAGCCGGGACTGGCCGGACGCCGGGTCGAAGGACTTGATCCACGGGTAGTACAGGGCGGCGTACTTGGAGTCGTAGCCGGCCGTCTCCTGGCGCCAGACGCGGATCTGGCGGGCGTTCAGGCTCGGCGGCGGGTCGATGATCGCGACGCGGTCGCCCATCAGCTCGCAGTGCGCGATCAGGCCGAGCTGGACCGCCTTGACGGCCTCCAGGTCGATCGCGCCGCGCTGGTAGGCGGCCATCAGGTCGGGCACCGCGACCATGGAGATCTCGTCGACGGCCTCCAGGCCGCCGAAGCCGGTGCGGTCGGCGCTGTCGCCGAGGTACTGGGAGGGGCCCGCGGACTGCGGGGCCTCCGTGCCGGTGCCGGTGGCGGCCGGGGCGGCGGGCGGCGCGGCCAGCGTCACCGTCTGGTTGTCGGGGCGGGCCAGCTGCGCCGAGGGCGCGGCCTCCGCCACCGTGATGAGCTTGGAGCGCTCCTTGACCTGCGTGACGACGTAGTTGCGGCCGCCCTTCTTCGCGGTCACGTCGAACGTCTCGACCGGCTTCTCGCCGTCCCGCACGACCAGCTTGAAGCGTTCCGCGGGGCCCTCGCCCTCCGGGTCGGCGACCTCCACGGTCAGCGGGCCGCCGGAGCCGCCGGCCGCGTTCGCGGTCACCGTGAACGTGCCGAGCTGCGCGGGCTCGCCCGCGGGCAGGGCGGCGGGGGCGGCGGAACCGGTCACCGCGGCCGGGGAGGCGTCACCCGCCGCGCCCGCACGGCTGCCGCCGACCCGGACGACGTACGCCGCCGAGCCGCCGTTGTTGAAGAAGCCGTACACCGAGTGCGCGAGGTAGTAGCCGTCGGTGAAGTCACCGAACGCCGCCACGTACTGGGTCCAGTTGGTCACCAGGGTCGGCTCGTTCAGGGGCCCGGACGGGGCGAGGCCCACGAAGGCCGCCACCGAGGTACCCACCCCCTCGATGGGGCGCGAGCCGCTGGCCACCTCCTCGACGTATACGCCGGGCGACAGGTAGGACGGCATGCTGTGCTCTCCTCGGGGTACGCGTCAGGACGTCTCTCACGGTCACGCGCGGAGCGCGTCCGCCGAAACGGCCTCCGGTGCCGAAGTGGGGGCAGTGGGGTTGCCCTCAGGGGCAACGCGGCCCCGCGGGCGTGCACGGGGCCGGGGACCCGGCGCCAGGCCGTGGACCTGAAGGTGATCAGGCCGTGGACTTGAAGGTGATCAGGCCGTGGACCTGAAGGTGATCAGGCCGTGGACTTGAAGGTGATCAGCCGCCAGGCGACCGTGCCGTTCGCGAACGCGGCGTTGAGCGCCTTCACCGCGTCGCCCTTCGCGGGATAGAGCGGGGCCTTCGCCTCCAGCTTGGCGATGTCGCCCTTCTTGGTCTGGACGCGTTTCTCCGCCTGCTTCTTGAACCTGGCCTTCGCCGGATTGGTGACGTCCTGCTCCGCCTGCGCGAGTTCCTGACGCAGGGTCGCCAGCGTGGTCTCGCGCGCCTCGTTCTTCGTCGTGTTGCTGTGCACCGTCGGGGAGTACGCGGCGGTCATGCCGACGGCGGTGGAGAGGATGCCGTTCTCGGCCTTCGTGCCGGCGCCGGCGTTCTTGAGGAAGGTGTCCAGCGCGGGCACCACCCCGGAGGCGGGATCGGTCCGGTAGAACTCGACCAGGTGCGTGCCCGAGTTGGGGCTGTTGGTGATGTAGCCCTCGGAGTACGCGCGCGTCGGCGAGAAACCCTGGTACGAGCCGCCCTGCGGCAGCGCCCCCGCGCGCAGAGCCGCGAACTCCTCCCCGCGCATGCCCCGGTAGAGGGGTTCCGGGTCGCCGCCGGGGTTGGCCGTGTCGACGGTGTACTTGCGGAAGCCGCCGCCCATGTCGCGGACGGTGGGGTTGGCCATCAGGGCGAGTTCGTCGGGCCCGGCGGTGGCGGTGCCGTTCATGCGCTGGACGACGGCGTGGTGCGGGGCCGGGGTGGCCGTGGCGTTCGTGGCCGACCGCTGCACGGCCGGTGCCGTGACCGGTGCCGTGACCGGTGCCGGGGCCGACATCACCCGGTGGGCGTTGGCCTCCGCCTCCCGCTCGAACCGGTCCGAGGGGTCGCTGATCCGCAGCCCGCTCCCGTTGTCCGTGCCCGCCACCGGGCCCTGGCGCTGCTGGATGACGTGCGTCAGCTCGTGGGCGAGGGTGTGCGGGTCGGCCCCGCCGTCGCCGATGACGATGTGGCTGCCGGAGGTGTAGGCGCGGGCGCCCACCTCGGCGGCGGAACGGCGCGCGGTCGCGTCGGTGTGCAGGCGTACGTCCGTGAAGTCGGCGCCGAGACGGGACTCCATGTCCTGGCGGACGGGCGTGGGCAGCGGGGAACCGGGGGAGGCGATGACCTGGTTCACGGCACTGCGCTGGACCGGGGCGTGCCCGCAGCCCGCGTCGTGGGTGTGGCGCTCCCGCTCCGCGAGCGCGGCCACGGCGGTGTTGCCGGCGGCTCGTTGCAGGGCGAGGACCGCCTCGGGCGAGCGGGTGCCGACGGCATGGTTCAGGGGGAGCGGCCCGGTCCGTGTGTCGAGGCGGATCCGCGGGCCCGGTGCGGCGGCCCTGGTCGTGTCCGGCGACTGATCCTGGCTGCGCATACGAATCCCTGGGACGAGGCCACGGTGGCGGTGACCATCCATCCTGTGGGGGTGGATGGTCAC
>NZ_MUBA01000265.1 GCF_002154575.1 Streptomyces bobili | reverse complement strand
GTCCCCGGCTGATTCCCCTCCCCTCCGCTGATGCCGCCACTTTGCCGAGCCCGCCCTTTACCCTCGTACGCATGACCAGCGACGACCCCGCATCGGCACCCGGCTCCCGTTCCATCGAGATCCTTTCCGCGCTCTCCCCCGCACAGACCGAGGCCGTCATCGACCTGCTCGCGGAGGCCGCCCACAACGACGGCCGGCAAGCGGTGTCCGAACAGGGCCGGCTGCAACTGCGGGGTGGCCCCCGCGAGGGCGTCTCCCACCTGCTGCTCTCCCTGGGCGACGAACTCGTCGCCTACGCCCAGCTGGAGGACACCGACCCCGTCGAGGCCCCGGCCGCCGAGCTGGTCGTCCACCCCGCGTACCGCGGACACGGGCACGGCCGGGCGCTCGGCTCCGCCCTGCTCGCCGCCTCCGGCAAACGGCTGCGGGTGTGGGCCCACGGCGGCCACTCCGCCGCCCGGCACCTCGCCCAGGTGCTCGGTCTTTCGCTGTTCCGCGAACTGCGCCAGATGCGCCGTCCCTTGACCGACCTCGACCTGCCCGAGCCGGTGTTCCCCGAGGGGGTGACCGTCCGTACCTTCGTCCCCGGGCAGGACGACGGGGCCTGGCTGGCCGTCAATGCCGCCGCCTTCGCCCACCACCCCGAACAGGGCTCCCTCACCCAGCGTGACCTCGACGACCGCAAGGCCCAGCCCTGGTTCGACCCGGCCGGCTTCTTCCTCGCCTTCCGCGAGGACCGGCTCATCGGCTTCCACTGGACGAAGGTCCACGCCGAGGAGGGGATCGGCGAGGTGTACGTCCTCGGTGTCGCCCCCGGTGCGCAGGGCGGCGGCCTCGGCAAGTCCCTCACCACGATCGGCCTGCGGCATCTCGCGGCCCAGGGGCTGCCCACGGCCATGCTCTACGTCGACGCCGACAACAAGGCCGCGGTGTCGGTGTACGAGCGGCTGGGGTTCGTCACCTACGAGACGGACCTGATGTACCGCACGGAGACCTGAGGGCCCGGCCTCATCCCCGCACTCTCCCGGACGGGCTGAGGCCCGGCACCTGCCGGCGTCTCAGCGGCTCCGGCACACACAGCGCCGTCGACGCCAGCGTCACCGCCAGGAGCACCGCCCATCTCACGTGGGTCTCCTCCCACCAGCGGTCCGCCGGCAGGGTCAGCAGTCCCCAGCGTGCCGGGACGAGGACAGCCACCGCGGCCGCCGCGCCCAGCCATATCGCCGCTCCCCTTCCCACCTCGGCGCCGTCCGTGAACCGCACGGTGGCGGTCGCGAGCGCGATGGCGAAGGTGGCTGTGGCAAGGGCCTCCAAGGTGACCGGGCCCAAGGGCGGACGGGTCGGTCCTGGCAGCAGGAGTACAACCGCCGTCCACCACAGTGCGAGCAGCGGGGTTGCCATCGCGAGGCGCAGGCCTGCTCGGTAGGGCCGGCCGAGCGGGCTTGCGGCGGTGGTGTGCCGGGCCGGGTCGTCGAGCAGGAAGGCCAGGCCCACCCCGCCGCTCAGCGCGGTCACCCGCAGCACCGTCAGTCCCACCTCCGCCCCCGGTGTCTGGTCCGGCAGCCGCGTACTCGCGGCGAACAGCAGGCCCAGCCCACCGGCCACCGTCAGCGCCACCCAGGGCAGGGACCGCCACACCGGCGGGGCGAGGGACCGCAGCAGCGCTCGGGAGCGGCGGGTGGTCGGGCCGCGGCCGACGTCGGGGGACAGGCCGTGACCGTCGGAGGGGACGGGCCGGTACGGCCCGCGGCCGGCAGTGGCGGGTGGGCCGTGACCGTCGGAGGGGGTGGGCCGTCCGCCGGATGCGGGGTCTTCCGACCCGCTCGCGTCTCCTACTCGTCGCACGACTCCACCCCCTGCGGCACCGCCACGCCCAGCAGCTTGGCCGCCTCGGCCGTCGAGGTCTGCGCCGATGTCAGTGCCGACCAGTGCTTCTTGACCAGGGCGGTGATCTCCGCCTTCGGCCGGGCGAGCAGTTCACGGATGACGGCCGTCTGGTGGTCCGTCAGGCTCAATCCGTTGGTGGGGGCCAGGACCAGGCC
Organism: Streptomyces bobili; assembly: GCF_002154575.1. Taxonomy (GTDB): domain Bacteria; phylum Actinomycetota; class Actinomycetes; order Streptomycetales; family Streptomycetaceae; genus Streptomyces; species Streptomyces bobili. Next base: position 1,786 of record NZ_MUBA01000265.1, on the reverse strand, counting down.
CGAGCCGGTGGTGCCGTCGTCCAGCCGCACGTTCCGGAACGTGGCCATCGGGGTCGGGTCGCTGCCCAGCACCAGCCACATGATGGTCACCGCGCGGGCGTCGCACATGTCCCGCGTCGTCGCGTCCTCGGTGCCCGCGACCAGGACGGTGGCCGCTCCCACCGCGAACTCGGGGACACGGTTGCCGCCCCAGCGGGTGCCCACGGTCACCTCGCCCGGTGTGGTGGAGGGGTCCAGCGCGGTGTCTTCCTCGATGCCGCCGCTGACGTCGATGCGCTGGCGAACCGTCAGCCGCGCCTCGGCCGCGCTGCCGCCGGCCGCGGAACGGAGCCGGTCGACGACCGCCGCCCAGTCGTCCCGTACGCCCTTCCACTCGGGGAAGGCGCAGTACGTCGATCCCTCGTACTCCGTGCAGGACTGGAACTTCTGCGGGGTCGTGGACGCGCTCTTCCGCGCCGCCTCCAGGGCGGCGGTGTCGTGCGGGAGCTGGCCGATCGCGCCGGTCGCGGTGACCGCGAGGGCGAGGGCGGTAGCCGCCTTGACCGCGCGGGTGCGTCCGCCGGACCGCAGCAGGGCCGCGCAGGTCAGCAGGGCGCACAGCCCCAGCAGATAGAGGGCGTGCCAGGCGGCGGGGCGGCCGAGGAGGTCGCTGGGGACCGGGTCGCCGCCGGAGATCCCGGAGAGGACCATCGGGGAGAGCCAGCCCACCCTTGGGTCGTCCGACTCGGTGACCTGCGTGGCGAGGACCATGAGCAGATACGCGCCGATCACGAAGAGTATGGGCGCGAAGGATGCGGGCACGAGCCGCGCCAGCAGGACGCCGGTGATGCCGGCCATCAGGACGACCAGCGGGCCCACGGCCAGTTCACCGACCGAGCCGTGACCGATCGCGCCGGGCTTCAGCGCTTCCCGGGTGAACTCGGCCGCGACCACGACCGCGGTGAGCACCGCGAACGGCACCGCGGAGAGCACGTGTGTGAGGACGCGGCGCCAGGGTTCCATCGCCATGACGTCGAACTGCTGGACCGTGCCGTGTTTGCGTGAGCGCAGGGCGGCGGCGTTGGTGCAGACGAGCAGGGCGATGGCGAGGAGCAGCGGGGCCGTCTGGGTGCCGCGGTCGACCGTGTTCAGAACGGGGTAGTCGCTCATGCCGTCCTGGAACACCAGCCGCGCGGTGGTGAAGCCCAGGTAGAGGACGATGAAGACCAGTATCGGGATCTGGAGGAGGAGTTCGCGGGCTTCGAAGCGGGCCAGGGCGAGCACGGCGCCGGGGCGGCGGCCGGGTCCCTGGGGTTCCGGGAGCGCGGGGGCGGATCCCCTGACCGTCGTGATCGTGGTGCTCATGCGGTCACCGTCCGGCTCTCGCTGTCGAGGGTGAGCAGATAGCCGTCCTCCAGGGTGGGTTCGAGCAGGTCGGCGCCCTTCGGCGGATCTCCGACGTTGCGGAAGGTTCCGGTGCCGGTGCGCCAGCCGGCCAGGGCGGCCGGGTCCCGCTCCGCGCTGCTCCAGACCCGGCCCGCGGCGCGGGCGGTCAGCTCGGCGGGGGTGCCCTCGAAGCGGACGCGGCCCTGGGCGAGGACCACGACCCGGTGGCAGAGCATCGCCACGTCCTCGGTCTGGTGGGTGGACAGCAGGACGGTGCGTCCCTCGCCCGCCTCGGCGATCAGCCCTCGGAAGCGCATGCGCTGCTCCGGGTCGAGACCGACGGTCGGCTCGTCCAGGACGAGGAAACCGGGGTCGCCGACGAGCGCGGCGGCCAGCGCGACGCGCTCGTCGGCGACCCCGG
>NZ_MUBA01000264.1 GCF_002154575.1 Streptomyces bobili | reverse complement strand
TGCCGCTGGGAGATCCGCCGGGCAACGCCTGGGGCGCGCAGGCCTGGGAGGTCCTCTGGTACCTGCGCACCTACCTGTGGTTCGTGCTGCTCTCCCCGCTCCTCCTCCGGCTGTTCCGCCTCGCTCCGGTCCCCGTCCTGGTCGCCTCCCTCGCCCCGGTCCTGGTCCTGAACTTCGCCTGGGCGGGCCCCGACAACCGCGTCGGCACGGCCCTGTGGGACCTGGCGACGTACCTCTTCTGCTGGATGCTCGGCTTCGCCCACCGCGACGGCGTGCTCCAGCGCCTGAAGCCGGCCCCGGTGGCCGTCCTCTCCCTCGCCGCCATGGCGTACGGCGGCTGGTACGCCTTCTCGCGGCGGGCCGGGTACGGCACCTACGACCTGGACGAGAACCCGCTCGCGCAGGCCTTCTGGTCGGCCGGCTTCGTGATGCTGCTGATGTGGGCCAAGGAGTACTTCCGGATCGACCTCGCCGGGCTGACCCGGCTGCGGCGCACCGACCGGCTGGTCACCGTCTTCAACGCGCGCGCGGTGACGATCTACCTCTGGCACGAGATCGCCCTCGTGCTGGCCGTCCCGCTGATCGACCGGTGCTGGGACGTGCCCGCCTTCGAGGCGTATCTGCCGCTGGAGAGCCAGTGGTTCCTGTTCGCCGTGGGCTGGTTGCTGATCGTGGTGTTCGTGCTGGCCTGCGGCTGGGTCGAGGACGTCGCCGCCCGGAAGAAGCCGAGGCTGCTGCCATGACGGGCGACCCCCTGCTGCCACAATGGGCGGGTGACCCGTGCTTCCCTGAACAAGCAGCCCCACGAAGTCGCCTCGATGTTCGACCGCGTGGCGGAACGGTACGACCTCACCAACGACCTCCTCTCCCTCGGCCAGGACCGCAGGTGGCGCAAGGAGGTCGCGCGCGCGGTCGACGCCCGCCCCGCGCAGAAGGTCCTCGACCTGGCCGCCGGTACGGCCACCTCCTCGCTGCCCTTCGCCCGGACCGGCGCCTACGTCGTCCCCTGCGACTTCTCCCTCGGCATGCTCCAGGTGGGCAAGCAGAAGCATCCCTGGCTGCCGCTCACCGCGGGCGACGCGACGAAGCTGCCGTTCAAGGACGACACCTTCGACGCCGTCACGATCTCCTTCGGCCTGCGCAACGTGCAGGACTTCGACACCGCCCTGCGCGAGATGCACCGGGTGACCCGCCCCGGCGGACGCGTCGTGATCTGCGAGTTCTCGCGTCCGACCTGGGCGCCCTTCCGCCAGGTCTACACCGAGTACCTGATGCGCGCGCTGCCCCCGGTCGCCCGCGCGGTCTCCTCCAACCCGGACGCGTACGTCTACCTCGCCGAGTCCATCCGTGCCTGGCCCGACCAGCCCGCCCTCGCCGGGCATCTGCGCAAGGCCGGCTGGTCGAAGGTCGCCTGGCGCAACCTGACCGGCGGCATCGTCACCCTGCACCGGGGCTTCAAGGAGACCTGACCCGGCACCGGGGCTTGAAGGAGACCTGACCGCCCGGCTCGCCCCGTCCGCGGCTACCCGCTACCCGCTATCCGCTGACCGCCTGGAAGGGGCCTTGCGGCGGCGGGTCCAGTTCGCGCTGCAGCCCGCCTCCGCCCGGCGCCGGCAGCCGGGGCTCGCGGACGCCCGCGCCTCCGCCGCCCTCGCCCTCGGTGAAGTCGAACCACACGGTGACGACGGCCCCGCGCGGCACCTCGACACCGGGCGGCGGGTACTGCCGTACGACGTAGTCGACGACGGTGCGCTGGAAGTCGGGCCGGTCGGGCGCGGCCAGCAGCACTCCTCGCTCGGTGGCGGCCTCGCGCGCGTCCATGGCCATCAGTCCGACGAGCCTCGGCACGCGCACCTCGGGTGTTTTGGGCCGTATGAGCACAGATGTCACCCCCAGCGGTACTGGAAGGGTAACGCCCGAGGGGGGCGACCGGAAGCAGTCGCTGGCTTACCGTGACAATCAACTACTCAGTGTCACGGAACCGGAGTTGGGGCTTCTACAGGTCCAGCCGGTAGCAGTGCCCCTGCTGCTTCGACTCCGGCGTGGTGAACACCTCGGTGAGCCGCATGCCGAGCCGCTGGGTGACGGCGATGGACCGGGTGTTGCCCGCGGCGACCATGGCCACCACGCTCGGCACCCCCGCCTCCCGCACCCGCTCCAGGGTCATCCGCGCCGCCGCCGTGACGTACCCCTGGCCCCAGTACTCCCGGCCGAGCCGCCAGCCGATCTCGATCTCACCGGCCGGGCCCCACTCCCGGTCCCACGGCTGCGCGCCGGTGAAGCCGATGACCCGGCCCGAGTCGTCGAGCATCGTCCACAGGCAGAACCCGCGCTCGGCGTCGTGCCGGCGCTGGCGGGCGGTCAGCTCCTCGTAGACGGACAGCCCCGCCGAACGGCCGCCGTGGAACTCCATGACATCGGGGTGGTCGAAGATCCGTTGCCACGCCACCGCGTCCTCGTCCGTGGGGACGCGCAGCCGCACTACGGGCAGAACTCGGTTCACGGGGGCAGCCCTTCAGCAGGTTGATCAATTCTCCTGAATAGACTGCCCATGTCCAGTGCCGGTCGGCACGCAATTCCGAACTTGGGGAGAACCCGCCGTGACCGAGCCCCTCTCCGAAAACACCGCCGATGTGATCGTGGTCGGCGCGGGGCCGGCCGGCTCCACGACCGCCTACCACCTCGCCAAGGCCGGGCTCGACGTACTCCTGCTGGAGAAGACCGAGTTCCCGCGCGAGAAGGTCTGCGGCGACGGCCTGACCCCGCGTGCTGTCAAGCAGCTCGTCGCCATGGGGATCGACATCTCCGAGGAGGCCGGCTGGCTGCGCAACAAGGGCCTGCGCATCATCGGCGGCGGCGTCCGCCTCCAGCTGGACTGGCCGGATCTCGCCTCCTTCCCGGACTACGGCCTCGTCCGCAAGCGCGACGACTTCGACGAGCAGCTCGCCCGCCAGGCCCAGAAGGCGGGCGCCCGGCTCTACGAGCGCTGCAACGTCGGCGCGCCCATCGTCGACGACCGCACCGGCCGGATCACCGGCGTGCACGCGAAGCTCGGCGAGGAGAAGCGCGAGGTCACCTTCCGGGCCCCGCTCGTCGTCGCCGCCGACGGCAACTCCACCCGCCTCTCCCTCGCGATGGGCCTGCACCGCCGCGAGGACCGTCCGATGGGTGTCGCCGTGCGCACCTACTTCACCAGCCCCCGCCACGAGGACGACTACCTGGAGTCCTGGCTCGAACTCTGGGACCGGCGAGGACCCGGCGAGGACCGGCTCCTGCCGGGCTACGGCTGGATCTTCGGCATGGGCGACGGCACCTCCAACGTGGGCCTGGGCGTCCTCAACACCTCCGACTCCTTCAAGGAACTGGACTGGCGCGAGGTCCTCAAGGCCTGGTGTGCCTCCATGCCGGAGGACTGGGGCTACACCCCGGACAACATGACCGGACCCATCCGCGGAGCCGCCCTGCCGATGGCTTTCAACCGCCAGCCGCACTACACCAAGGGCCTGCTGCTCGTCGGCGACGCCGGCGGCCTGGTGAACCCCTTCAACGGCGAAGGCATCGCCTACGCCATGGAGTCCGGCCAGCTCGCCGCCGACGTCGTCGTCCAGGCCCACGCCCGCTCGACCCCCGCCGGCCGCGAACTGGCCCTCCAGCGTTACCCCCGCGTCCTCAAGGACACCTACGGCGGCTACTACACGCTGGGCCGTGCCTTCGTGAAGCTCATCGGCAACCCGAAGGTCATGAAGATCGCGACCCAGCGCGGCCTGACGCACCCGATGCTGATGAAGTTCACGCTCAAGATGCTCGCCAACCTCACCGACCCCACGGGCGGCGACGCGATGGACCGGATCATCAACGGCCTGAGCAAGATCGCCCCGAAGGCCTGAGCCGACACGGGAACGCCGTCACACGGTCTCGCCCTCCGGCGGCCGTGGCGGCGTGATCAGGCGGTGAGCGTCCGCTGCCTGGCGGCCCGGCGGGCGAACACCTCGTCCCGCCGGTCCGCCACCTGCCGCAGCGCGTCCTTGCGGTCCCGGCGGGAGAGCCGGTCGAGATACACGTGCCCGTTCACATGGTCGGTCTCGTGGGCGAGGCAGCGCGCGAAGTACCCCGTGCCCTCGATGAGGAGCGGCTCCCCGTCCCTGTCGAGCCCGCGCACGAGGGCCCGGTCCGGACGCGGTACGTCCATGACGGCGCCGGGGACGGACAGGCAGCCCTCGCCCTCGTCGAGCAGCCGCCGGTGGGCCGGGTCGAGCGGCTCCAGCACCGGATTGACGAGGTGTCCGACATGTCGGACACCTTCGTCGTCGGGGCAGTCGTAGACGAACAGTCGCAGACCGACCCCGACTTGGTTCGCGGCGAGGCCGGCTCCCTCGGCGACGTACATCGTGAGGAACATGTCGTCGATGAGCGCGGCGAGATCGGGGCCGAACTCGGTCACGTCCCGGCACGGCCGGTGCAGGACTCCCTCACCGGTCTCGGTGATCCGGCGCACCGAGCCGCGGCCGGCCTCCGGCGCGAGCGGGGGGTACGAGGCGACGGGGCGTCCTTGGACGAACACGCTGGGCATGGCGGTCTCTCCTTCAACTCGCGGACGGCCGGTGGAGTTCCACCGGTCCGGCCCGAGGATGCCAGGAGAGCCCGAAGGGCCGCTGCCCCCGAGCGGCTGCGGCCCTTGACGGTGGTCCGTGCGTCCGGACCGGTGCGTGTCAGAGCACGCGCACCGCGCCCGACGCCGGGTAGCCGGAGAGGTCCTGGATGACGACGCCCTTGGAGGGGTTGGCCGCGTCGAGGTACTGGCCGTCCCCGATGTACACGCCCACGTGGTACGCGGAGCCCTTGCCGCCCCAGTACAGGATGTCGCCGACCTGGAGGTTGGACAGCGACACGTCCGTGCCGGCCATCGACTGGTCCTGCGAGACGCGCGGAAGGTCCACGCCGACCTGCTTGAACGCGGCCTGCACCAGGCTGGAGCAGTCCCAGGCGTTGGGGCCGGTGGCGCCCATGACGTAGGCGTCGCCCAGCTGGGCCTTGAGGAAGGAGATGACCGTGCCGACGCTGCCGCTGGCCGGGGCGGAGGCGGTCGTCGTGGTCGAGAGGGTGGTCCGCTCCGTGGAACGGGACACGGCGGCCTCAGCGGCGGCCTTACGGGCCTCCTCGGCCTTCTTCTTCGCCTCGGCCTTCTTGGCCGCGGCGAGGTCCTGCTTGGCCTCCTTGGCGGCTGCGGCGGCGGCCGCGTCGCGCTCGGCCTCCAGCTGGTAGTTCGCGGCGGCCTGCTGGGTGGCGTTCGCGGACTGCGCGACCTGGGCGGCCACGTCACCCGTCAGGACGGGCAGTTCGAGCGTCTGAGTCACCGGCTCGGCGGCGTTGGCCGATCCTGCCGCGGTGGCCACGGCCAGCGAGCCGAGTACACCACTGGCGACTCCGGCCCGCATCGCGATCGTCGACGCGCTGCGGCGGGGTTTCCGGTGGCTGCGTATGTGAGCGGTGTGGGACATGAGTACAACCGGTATCAGGGGGTCCTTCATACCTTCAAGAAACGTGTGCTGCGCCACAATTGTTCAATGAGGACCCCGAACACCTGCCGCACCACTCTTTATTGACGCCGTAACGGACATTGCGGACTCGGGTGATCAGGCCCGTGATCATGGCCTTTCGCTGTTACGTCCGGATTGCCCCGTGCCTAGCACTGGTTGAGATCGTTGGCCAAGCCCGGCTCTCCTGCGCCACTGCCGAGTGTGGCGCAGGTCACGGAACGGTTAACGGAAGGCCCGCGTCCGGCGCGCGCGGCGCGACCGGCTCCGCTTGTGAACGCGTGCACGCGTCCACATCGGCGCCGCGGCTCCCCCTGATGTGTGAATGCGTCCTATACCAAGGTGCCCCGTCCAGCACCAATTTGCATGCAGCGGAACCCTCTTGATATAGAGACGCCGCCTTCGACCTGCGGCGACGCGCGAAAATGTCACTTCTTGTGATCACTCTGACGCTTCGCGTACGAAGATCACCGCTGATATGACTTCATGATCCTTCGTCAGGTGGTGGAGATCACAAAGCTTGTGCAATACCCCGTGTCGCAGATCACAGAGCGGCAGGCATAGGATGCGAGGCAGTTGGGCTTGTGACCTGCTTCACATGTTCTCGATCTTCGTCAGGAACGGCGGAGTTCGTGAGGCCTGTGAGACGGATGTGAGCCCCCACCATCGCCAGCAGTCAGTGCCGACTGAGAGGAGCGAGGAGCGGTGAACGCGTATGCGCCCATCCTCGTACTGGGAGCCCTCGGGGCAGGCTTTGCGATCTTCTCCGTGGTCATGGCCACGTTGATCGGGCCGAAGCGGTACAACCGCGCCAAGCTCGAGGCCTACGAGTGCGGTATCGAGCCGACCCCCACGCCGGCCGGCGGCGGGCGCTTCCCCATCAAGTACTACCTGACGGCGATGCTCTTCATCGTCTTCGACATCGAGATCGTCTTCCTCTACCCCTGGGCCGTCACCTTCGACGCCCTGGGGGTTTTCGGGCTCGTGGAGATGCTGCTCTTCGTGCTCACCGTCTTCGTCGCCTACGCCTATGTGTGGCGGCGCGGCGGCCTGGAATGGGACTGAGGGGCCTTTAAGTCATGGGACTCGAAGAAAAGCTGCCGAGCGGATTCCTGCTGACCACCGTCGAACAGGCCGCGGGCTGGGTGCGCAAGGCGTCCGTCTTCCCGGCCACGTTCGGCCTCGCCTGCTGCGCCATCGAGATGATGACCACCGGCGCCGGCCGCTACGACCTGGCGCGCTTCGGCATGGAGGTCTTCCGCGGTTCGCCGCGCCAGGCGGACCTGATGATCGTGGCCGGCCGGGTCAGCCAGAAGATGGCGCCGGTGCTGCGGCAGGTCTACGACCAGATGCCGAACCCGAAGTGGGTGATCTCCATGGGGGTGTGCGCCTCCTCGGGCGGCATGTTCAACAACTACGCGATCGTCCAGGGCGTGGACCACATCGTCCCTGTCGACATCTATCTCCCCGGCTGCCCCCCGCGCCCCGAGATGCTGATGGACGCGATCCTCAAGCTCCACCAGAAGATCCAGAACACCAAGCTGGGCGTGAACGCCGAGGAGGCGGCCCGCGAGGCCGAGGAAGCGGCGCTCAAGGCCCTGCCCTTGATCGAGATGAAGGGGCTGCTGCGGTGAGCGACGCCAACGGCACCGGCGCGGGGGCCGAGGGAACCAACCCCGAGAAGGACCTCTCCGCCTCCAACCTCCCCGGCCAGCGCGGCCAGGGCGGCGAGGAGATCCGCGTCCAGCGAGGCATGTTCGGCGCCGACAACGGCGGCGACACCTCCGGTTACGGCGGCCTGGTCCGCTCGGTACGCCTGCCCGGCGCGACCGCCCGCCCCTACGGCGGCTGGTTCGACGAGGTCGCCGACGAACTCGAGGGCGCGCTGGAGGAGCAGGGTCTCCTGCCCGGCAACGCGATCGAGAGGACGGTCGTCGACCGCGACGAACTCACCTTCCACATCGAACGCGAACACCTCGTCCGTGTCGCCCGCACTCTGCGCGACGACCCGGCCCTGCGCTTCGAACTGTGCACGGGAGTGAGCGGCGTCCACTACCCGAACGACAAGGGCCGCGAACTGCACGCCGTCTACCACCTGCGCTCGATCACCCACAACAGGCTGATCCGGCTCGAGGTCAGCGCCCCGGACTCCGACCGTCACATCCCGTCGCTGGTCCCCGTCTATCCGACCAACGACTGGCACGAGCGCGAGACCTACGACTTCTTCGGGATCGTCTTCGACGGTCACCCGGCCCTGACGCGGATCATGATGCCGGACGACTGGCAGGGCCACCCGCAGCGCAAGGACTATCCCCTCGGCGGCATCCCCGTCGAGTACAAGGGCGCCCAGATCCCGGCTCCGGACCAGCGGAGGTCGTACTCGTGAGCACTCAGTCAGCATCGCCGCGCGAGACCACCGAGGGCACCGTCTACACGGTCACCGGTGGCGACTGGGACGAGGTCGTCCAGTCCGCGGCCCGCGCCGACGACGAACGCATCGTCGTCAACATGGGGCCTCAGCACCCCTCCACCCACGGTGTGCTCCGCCTGATCCTGGAGATCGACGGCGAGACGGTCACCGAGGCCCGCTGCGGCATCGGCTACCTGCACACCGGCATCGAGAAGAACCTCGAGTTCCGTACGTGGACACAGGGCACCACCTTCGTGACGCGCATGGACTACCTGACGTCCTTCTTCAACGAGACCGCCTACTGTCTCGGCGTCGAGAAGCTCCTCGGCATCGAGGACCAGATCACCGAGCGAGCCAAGATCATCCGGGTGCTCCTGATGGAGCTGAACCGGATGTCCTCCCACCTGGTGTGCATCGCCACCGGCGGCATGGAACTCGGCGCGACCACGATCATGATCTACGGGTTCCGCGATCGTGAACTGATTCTCGACATCTACGAACTCATCACCGGCCTGCGGATGAACCACGCGTACATCCGCCCCGGCGGACTCGCCCAGGACCTGCCGCCCGGCGCGGTGGACCAGATCCGCGAGTTCGTGAAGAAGATGAAGAAGAACCTCCCGGAGTACGACAAGCTCGCGACCGGGAACCCCATCTTCAAGGCCCGCATGCAGGACATCGGCTATCTCGACCTGGCCGGCTGCATGGCCCTGGGCGCCACCGGCCCGGTGCTGCGCGCCACCGGCCTGCCGCACGACCTGCGCAAGAGCCAGCCCTACTGCGACTACGAGACGTACGACTTCGACGTCCCGACCGCCGACTCCTGCGACGCCTACGGCCGCTTCCTGATCCGCCTGGAGGAGATGCGCCAGTCGCTCAGGATCGTCGAGCAGTGCCTGGACCGGCTCCAGCCCGGCCCGGTCATGGTCGCCGACAAGAAGATCGCCTGGCCCGCCCAGCTCGCCCTGGGCCCCGACGGCCTCGGCAACTCCCTCGACCACATCAAGAAGATCATGGGCACCTCCATGGAGGCCCTGATCCACCACTTCAAGCTGGTCACCGAGGGTTTCCGGGTCCCGCCGGGCCAGGCGTACGCGGCCGTCGAATCGCCCAAGGGCGAACTCGGTGTGCACGCCGTGTCCGACGGCGGCACCCGCCCCTACCGGGTCCACTTCCGTGACCCGTCCTTCACCAACCTTCAGGCCATGGCGGCGATGTGCGAAGGCGGCCAGGTCGCCGACGTGATCGTCGCCGTGGCGTCCATCGACCCCGTGATGGGAGGCGTCGACCGGTGACCACCTCTTCTTCCGAGCGGGGCGTCAGCCTGGGCATGCCCCAGCTGCCCGCGCCCGCCTACCCGGACGACGTCCGAGCCAGGCTGGAGACGGACGCGCGCGAGATCATCGCCCGCTACCCCGACTCCCGCTCCGCACTCCTGCCATTGCTGCACCTCGTGCAGTCGGAGGAGGGACACGTCACGCGCACCGGGATGCGGTTCTGCGCGGACGTACTGGGCCTGACCACTGCAGAGGTCACCGCGGTCGCGACCTTCTACACCATGTACCGGCGCCGGCCGAGCGGTGACTACCAGGTGGGCGTCTGCACCAACACCCTCTGCGCGGTGATGGGCGGCGACGCCATCTTCGAGGCGCTCCAGGACCACCTCGGCGTCGGCAACGGCGAGACCACCGACGACGGCAAGGTCACCCTGGAGCACATCGAGTGCAACGCGGCCTGCGACTTCGCGCCGGTCGTGATGGTCAACTGGGAGTTCTTCGACAACCAGACCGTGCAGAGCGCCAAGAGCCTCGTGGACGACCTGCGTACCGGCCGTACCGTCTCGCCCACGCGCGGGGCGCCGCTGTGCACGTTCAAGGAGACCGCCCGGATCCTGGCGGGCTTCCCCGACGAGCGCGAGGGCGCCGTCGACGCGGGCGGCAGCGCGGGACCGGCGTCACTGGTGGGTCTTCGCCTGGCAAAGGGAGAGACCGCACCGGCGCGCGTGGTCCATCCGCGCGACGGCGGACCGCACGGAGCGCCGCAGGACCGGGCCGTGCACGACCCGTCGCCGACCGAGCACCTGAGTTCGCACGACGCGCCGCAGGACACGTCGGCCTCCGACCCGGCCCACCCGGCAGGGCCTACCGCCGAGGAGGGGGAGTGATGACCTTGGCACCCGAACTGAAGGACACCGGCCCCGAGAAGCTGCTCGCACCCGTGCTGTCGGCCTTCTGGGACGAGGACAGGTCCTGGACGCTGGACGTGTACCGAAGGCACGAGGGGTACGAGGGGCTCCGCAAGGCGCTCGCCATGTCGCCGGACGACCTGATCGCGTACGTCAAGGACTCCGGTCTGCGTGGTCGCGGCGGCGCCGGATTCCCCACCGGAATGAAATGGCAGTTCATTCCGCAGGGGGATGGAAAACCGCACTATCTAGTTGTCAACGCCGACGAGTCGGAGCCGGGAACCTGTAAGGACATCCCGCTCCTCTTCGCGAACCCGCACAGCCTCATCGAGGGCATTGTGATCGCGTGTTATGCCATCAGGTCGTCTCATGCGTTCATCTATCTGCGGGGAGAAGTCGTCCCTGTTCTGCGAAGGTTGCACGAGGCCGTGCGCGAGGCCTATGCGGCGGGCTACCTCGGCGAGAACATCCTGGGCAGCGGACTCGACCTCGAACTCACCGTGCACGCGGGTGCGGGCGCGTACATCTGCGGTGAGGAGACCGCGCTGCTGGACTCCCTCGAAGGCCGCCGTGGACAACCGCGGCTGCGTCCTCCTTTCCCTGCTGTCGCGGGCCTCTACGCATGCCCGACTGTGGTGAATAACGTCGAGTCGATCGCGTCGGTTCCCGCGATTCTGCAAAACGGCAAAGAATGGTTCAGGTCGATGGGAAGCGAGAAGTCCCCGGGCTTCACGCTCTACTCGCTCAGCGGCCATGTCGCCAGCCCCGGCCAGTACGAGGCCCCCCTCGGTATCACCCTGCGCCAGCTCCTGGAGATGAGCGGCGGCATGCGACCGGGCCACCGCCTCAAGTTCTGGACGCCGGGCGGGTCCTCCACACCGATGTTCACCGACGAGCACCTCGACGTCCCTCTTGACTACGAAGGAGTGGGTGCCGCGGGTTCCATGCTCGGCACGAAAGCACTCCAGTGCTTCGACGAGACGACCTGCGTCGTGCGTGCCGTCACCCGCTGGACCGAGTTCTACGCCCACGAGTCCTGCGGCAAGTGCACACCGTGCCGTGAAGGCACCTACTGGCTGGTGCAGTTGCTGCGGGACATCGAGGCGGGCAAGGGCGCCATGTCCGACCTCGACAAGCTCAACGACATTGCCGACAACATCAACGGCAAGTCCTTCTGTGCCCTCGGCGACGGTGCCGCCTCGCCGATCTTCTCCTCGCTCAAGCACTTCCGCGAGGAGTACGAACAGCACATCACGGGCCGCGGCTGCCCCTTCGACCCGGCCAAGTCGACGGCCTGGGCCGACCGCACGGAGGTGAACGCATGACGGTGACCACCAGCGCTCCCTCCGGGGGCGGAGAGGCGGCTCCCCCGCCGGAAGATCTCGTGTCGCTGACCATCGACGGCGCGGAGATCAGCGTGCCCAAGGGCACCCTGGTCATCCGGGCCGCCGAGCAGCTCGGCATCGAGATCCCGCGCTTCTGCGACCACCCTCTCCTCGACCCGGCCGGCGCCTGCCGCCAGTGCATCGTCGAGGTCGAGGGCCAGCGCAAGCCGATGGCCTCCTGCACCATCACGTGCACGGACGGGATGGTGGTGAAGACCCACCTCACCTCCCCGGTCGCCGAGAAGGCACAGCACGGTGTGATGGAGCTGCTCCTCATCAACCACCCGCTGGACTGCCCGGTCTGCGACAAGGGCGGCGAGTGCCCCCTGCAGAACCAGGCCATGTCGCACGGCAACGCCGAGTCCCGCTTCGAGGGCCGCAAGCGGACCTACGAGAAGCCCGTCCCGATCTCCACACAGGTGCTGCTCGACCGTGAGCGGTGCGTGCTGTGCGCCCGGTGCACCCGGTTCTCCAACCAGGTCGCGGGCGACCCGATGATCGAGCTGATCGAACGGGGCGCGCTCCAGCAGGTCGGCACCGGTGAGGGCGACCCCTTCGAGTCGTACTTCTCCGGCAACACCATCCAGATCTGCCCGGTCGGGGCGCTCACCTCGGCGGCCTACCGGTTCCGTTCGCGGCCCTTCGACCTGATCTCCTCGCCGTCCGTCTGCGAGCACTGCTCCGGCGGCTGCGCGACGCGCACGGACCACCGGCGCGGCAAGGTCATGCGGCGCCTCGCCGCCGACGACCCCGAGGTCAACGAGGAGTGGATCTGCGACAAGGGGCGGTTCGGGTTCCGGTACGCGCAGCAGCGCGACCGGCTCGACACCCCGCTGGTGCGCAACGCCGAGGGCGACCTCGAACCGGCCTCCTGGCCGGAGGCGCTGCAGATCGCGGCCCAGGGACTGCTGGCCTCGCGCGGCAGGACCGGCGTCCTGACCGGTGGCCGCCTCACCGTCGAGGACGCCTACGCGTACAGCAAGTTCGCGCGCGTGGCGCTCGGCACCAACGACATCGACTTCCGCGCGCGCGTGCACAGCAGCGAGGAGGCCGACTTCCTGGCGTCCAGGGTGGCGGGCCGAGGCCGTGACCTCGACGGCAGCGGCATCACGTACACGACGCTGGAGAAGGCGCCCGCCGTCCTGCTCGTCGGGTTCGAGTCCGAGGAGGAGGCGCCCGGAGTCTTCCTGCGACTGCGCAAGGCCTGGCGGCAGCATGGGCAGAAGGTGTTCTCGCTGGCCACGCACGCCACCCGCGGTCTGGTGAAGGCCGGTGGCACGCTGCTGCCGGCCGCTCCGGGCACCGAGACCGAGTGGCTGGACGCACTGTCCAGTGGGGTCGGCCTGGAGGACGAACCCGGCAGCCGGGCCGCCGAGGCGCTGCGCGCCGGGGGCGCGGTGATCGTCGTCGGTGAGCGGCTGGCCGCTGTCGCGGGCGGTCTGACCGCCGTCGTCCGGGCGGCCACCGCCACCGGGGCGGAGCTGGTGTGGATTCCGCGCCGGGCGGGGGAGCGGGGCGCCATCGAGGCGGGCGCGCTGCCGTCGCTGCTGCCGGGCGGGCGCCCGGCCACCGACCCGCGCGCGCGGGAGGAGGTCGCGGCCGCCTGGGGCGTCGCCGAACTCCCGTCGCGCTACGGCCGGGACACGGGGCAGATCATCGACGCCGCCGCGGGCGGTGAGCTTCAGGCACTCCTCGTCGCCGGCGTGGAGGTCGCCGACCTGCCCGACCCGAAGCGCGCGCGTGAGGCGCTCGCCGAGGCCGGCTTCGTGGTGTCGCTGGAGCTGCGGCCCGGCGAGGTCACCGCCCACGCCGACGTCGTACTGCCCGTGGCCGCGGTCGCCGAGAAGGCCGGCGCGTTCCTCAACTGGGAGGGCCGGGTGCGCCTCTTCGAGGCCGCGCTCAAGCCCGACCAGATGACGCGCCGCCTGGCGCCGGCCGACGCGCGCGTGCTGCAGATGCTGGCCGACGCCATGGACGTCCATCTGGGCCTGCCCGACCTGCGCACCGCGCGCGCCGAGCTGGACCGGCTCGGCGCCTGGGGCGGGCCGCGGGCCACCGCACCGACGGACACCGCGGGCGTACTGCCGCGACCCGCCGCGGGTGAGGCCGTGCTCGCCGGACACCGCCTGCTGCTCGATCAGGGTCTCCTCCAGCAGGGCGACGAAGCGCTCGCCGGGACCCGGCACGCCGCCCGCGCGCGCGTGTCCGCCGCCACGGCCGCCGAAGCCGGCGTCAAGGACGGCGACGTACTCGCCGTGACCGGTACCGCCGGAACGGTCGAACTGCCGCTGGAGGTCACCGAGATGCCCGACCGGGTGGTGTGGCTTCCGCTGAACTCCACCGGCGCCGGTGTCGCCTCCGACACCGGGGCCCGGCCCGGCTCCCTCGTCCGCATCGGCCCGGCGACGCCCGCCGCCGACGCCCTCAAGGAGGGAGAGGCATGAGCCTGTACCTCGCCGCGGAAGACCTCTCGATGTTCGGCCGCGACCCCTGGTGGCTGGTCGTCGTCAAGGCGGTGTTCTGCTTCGCCTTCCTGATGCTGACCGTGCTGTTCTCCATCGTCTGGGAGCGCAAGGTCGTCGCCTGGATGCAGCTGCGCGTCGGCCCCAACCGGCATGGCCCCTGGGGCATGCTCCAGTCGCTCGCCGACGGCGTCAAGCTGATGCTGAAGGAAGACCTCGTCGTCAAGCGTGCCGACAAGGTGGTGTACGTCCTCGCACCGGTCGTCGCCGCCATCCCGGCCTTCATGGCGATCGCGGTGATCCCCTTCGGGCCGGCCGGCAACGAGGTCTCGATCTTCGGCCAGCGCACCACGATGCAGCTCACCGACCTGCCGATCGCGATGCTCTACATCCTCGCGGTCGCCTCGATCGGCATCTACGGCATCGTCCTGGCGGGCTGGAGCTCAGGATCCACCTACCCGCTGCTGGGCGGCCTGCGGTCCTGCGCGCAGATGATCTCGTACGAGATCGCGATGGGCGCCGCGTTCGCCTCGGTGTTCCTGTACTCCGGGTCGATGTCGACGTCGACGATCGTCGAGCAGCAGCAGGACCGCTGGTACATCCTCCTGCTGCCGGTCTCCTTCATCCTCTACATCGTCACGATGGTCGGCGAGACCAACCGCGCCCCCTTCGACATGCCGGAGTCCGAGGGCGACCTGGTCGGCGGCTTCAACACCGAGTACTCGTCGATCAAGTTCGCGCTGTTCATGCTCGCCGAGTACGTGAACATGGTGACGGTGTCGGCCGTCGCGACCACGCTCTTCCTCGGCGGCTGGCGGGCTCCCTGGCCGGTCAGCACCTTCTGGGAGGGCGCGAACCACGGCTGGTGGCCGATGCTCTGGTTCGTCGTCAAGGTGCAACTGCTGCTGTTCTTCTTCATCTGGCTGCGCGGCACGCTGCCCCGGGTCCGCTACGACCAGCTGATGAAGCTCGGCTGGAAGGTCCTCATCCCGGTCTCGGTGACCTGGCTGATGCTCGTCGCCACCGTGCGGACCCTGCGCAACGAGAACTACGACTTCGCCGACATCGCCCTCTACGTCGGCGGCGGTGTCCTGGCCCTGCTGCTGCTCTCCTTCGTCGCCGACATGTTCCGCGACCGCGGCAAGGACGAGCGGGCCCCCGCCGAGCCCGCCGGATTCGACCCGATGGCGGGCGGATTCCCCGTACCGCCGCTGCCGGGACAGGAGCTTCCACCGGTGCCCAGGCGCGCTTCGCGCCGGGAGCGGGAGCTGATTGTCAGTGGCGGGCCCGATACTCAGAGTGACGGATCGCTGGATGGAAAGGAGGCGTCCGATGGCTGAGGAGCCCAAGGAGACCAAACCCGGTTTCCAGAACCCGGTAGCCGGCTTCGGCGTGACCTTCAAGGCCATGTTCAAGAAGCGGCTCACCGAGCAGTATCCCGAGCAGCAGAAGACCACCGCTCCGCGGTTCCACGGACGGCACCAGCTCAACCGCCATCCGGACGGCCTGGAGAAGTGCGTCGGCTGCGAGTTGTGCGCCTGGGCCTGCCCCGCCGACGCCATCTACGTCGAGGGGGCGGACAACACCGAGGAGGAGCGCTACTCGCCCGGCGAGCGGTACGGGCGCGTCTACCAGATCAACTACGCCCGCTGCATCCTGTGCGGCCTGTGCATCGAGGCGTGCCCCACGCGCGCGCTGACGATGACCAACGAGTTCGAACTGGCCGACAGCAGCCGCGCCAACCTGATCTTCACCAAGGAGCAGCTGCTCGCCGGCCTGGACGAGGGCATGGTCGACGCCCCGCACGCCATCTACCCCGGCATGGACGAACAGGACTACTACCGGGGCCTGGTGACCGAGGCCGCGCCCGGCACCGAGCGGCAGGTCGCCCTCACCAAGGGCGAGGTGCCGCAGGAGGCCGCCTCCACGTTCGGCAAGGACGAGCCCGCCGCCGGGGAGGTGATCGGCCGATGAGCGCTCAGCTCGCCGCCTACTCCACCTCCACCGGCGAGGCGTTCCAGTTCTGGGTGCTGGGCACCGTCGCGGTGATCGGCGCCCTGTGCACCGTCTTCATGAAGAGGGCCGTGCACAGCGCGCTCTGCCTCGCCGGAACCATGATCGTCCTGGCGGTGTTCTACCTCGCCAACGGCGCCTACTTCCTGGGCGTCGTCCAGATCGTCGTCTACACCGGCGCGATCATGATGCTGTTCCTGTTCGTGGTCATGCTCGTCGGCGTCACCGCCGCGGACTCCCTGACCGAGACCATCAAGGGCCAGCGCTGGCTGGCCCTCGTCTGCGGCCTCGGCTTCGGCATCCTGCTGGTCGCCGGCATCGGCAACGCCTCCCTGACCGAGTTCGGCGGCCTCACCGAGGCCAACGCGGGCGGCAATGTGGAGGGCCTCGCGGCCCTCATCTTCACGAAGTACGTCTTCGCCTTCGAGATCACCGGCGCCCTGCTCATCACGGCCGCCGTCGGCGCCATGGTGCTCACCCACCGCGAGCGCACCGAGCGGGCGATGACGCAGCGCGAGATGTCCGAGCAGCGCGTCCGCGAGGGCGTCCACCTGCCGCCGCTGCCCGCACCCGGTGTGTACGCGCGGCACAACGCCGTGGACATCGCCGGCCTGCTGCCCGACGGCACCCCGTCGGAACTCACCGTCAGCAAGACGCTGCGGGAGCGCGGCCAGATCCGGGACGTGTCCACCGAGGCGCTCAACGACCTCAAGGCGCTCGAACAGCGTGCCGAGGACCGTCTGGAGCGCACCCCGATCGAGCCGCCGACCTTCAAGCGGGCCGAGGAGGCGTCGAAGTGAACCCCGTCAACTACCTCTATCTCGCCGCCCTGTTGTTCACGATCGGCGCGACAGGCGTCCTGATCAGGCGCAACGCGATCGTCGTGTTCATGTGCATCGAGCTGATGCTCAACGCGTGCAACCTCGCGTTCGTCGCCTTCTCCCGCATGCACGGCAATCTCGACGGCCAGATCATCGCCTTCTTCACGATGGTCGTCGCCGCAGCGGAGGTCGTGGTGGGACTCGCGATCATCGTGTCGCTGTTCCGTTCCCGCCACTCGGCCTCGGTCGACGACGCCAGCCTGATGAAGCTGTAAGGGGTCGGAAGAATCGTGGAGAACCTGATTGCGCTGCTGATCGCGGCGCCCCTGCTCGGAGCGGCCGTCCTGCTGGTCGGCGGACGGCGGCTCGATGCCGTCGGCCACTGGCTCGGCACCTTGCTCGCGGCCACCTCCTTCGTGATCGGCCTGGTCCTCTTCGCCGACCTGCTCGGCAAGGACGCGGAAGACCGGACGCTCACGCAACACCTGTTCAGCTGGATCCCGGTCGAGGGCTTCCAGGCGGACGTGGCCTTCCAGCTCGACCAGCTGTCGATGACGTTCGTCCTGCTGATCACGGGCGTCGGCTCGCTGATCCACCTGTACTCGATCGGGTACATGGAGCACGACGAGCGCCGCCGCCGCTTCTTCGGCTACCTGAACCTGTTCCTCGCGGCGATGCTCCTCCTGGTACTCGCCGACAACTACCTGCTGCTGTACGTCGGCTGGGAGGGCGTCGGTCTCGCCTCCTACCTGCTGATCGGCTTCTGGCAGCACAAGCCCAGCGCCGCCACCGCCGCGAAGAAAGCCTTCCTGGTCAACCGCGTCGGCGACATGGGCCTGTCGATCGCCATCATGCTGATGTTCACCACCTTCGGCACCTTCGCCTTCGGTCCTTTGCTCGGCACGCACGAGGAGCCGGGACTCGCCGGAGGCGCCTCCGAGGCCACGCTCAACGGCATCGCCCTGATGCTGCTGCTCGCGGCCTGCGGCAAGTCCGCCCAGGTCCCGCTGCAGTCCTGGCTCGGGGACGCCATGGAGGGCCCGACCCCGGTCTCGGCCCTCATCCACGCGGCCACGATGGTGACCGCGGGCGTCTACCTCATCGTCCGCTCCGCGGCGATCTTCAACCTGGCGCCCGACGCACAGCTCGTCGTCACCATCGTCGGCGCCGTGACGCTCCTGTTCGGTGCGATCGTCGGTTGCGCGAAGGACGACATCAAGAAGGCCCTGGCCGGCTCGACCATGTCGCAGATCGGCTACATGGTGCTGGCGGCCGGCCTCGGCCCCATCGGGTACGTCTTCGCGATCATGCACCTGGTGACGCACGGCTTCTTCAAGGCCGGCCTGTTCCTCGGCGCAGGTTCGGTCATGCACGGCATGAACGACGAGGTCGACATGCGCAAGTACGGCGGCCTGCGCAAGTACATGCCGGTCACCTTCATCACCTTCGGCCTCGGCTACCTCGCCATCATCGGCTTCCCCGGTCTGTCCGGCTTCTTCTCCAAGGACAAGATCATCGAGGCGGCCTTCGCCAAGGGCGGCACCGAGGGCTGGATCCTCGGCGGCTGCGCGCTGCTGGGCGCGGCCATCACGGCGTACTACATGACGCGCGTGATGCTGATGACGTTCTTCGGCGAGGAGCGCTGGAAGAACCAGCCCACTCGCTCCCCGCAGGCACCGAGTGCCGAGCCCGCCGCCGCGTACGGCGGCGACGCCGCAGCCGGTCACGGCGCCGCCGCGACGGCGGAACCGCACCCGCACGAGTCGCCGAAGTCCATGACGATCCCGATGATCGTGCTGGCCTTCGGATCGGTCTTCGCGGGCGGGTTCTTCAGCATCGGAGACCGCTTCCTGCACTGGCTGGAGCCCGTCACGGGACACAGCCACGGCGACTCCCCGGTCAGCGCCCTCACCGTCACCCTCGCCACCATGGTGGTCCTGGTGATCGGTGTCGCGGTCGCCTACGCGCAGTACGGCCGCCGCCCGGTCCCGGTCGTCGCCCCGCGCGGGTCCCTGCTCACCAGGGCCGCCCGGCGCGACCTTCTCCAGGACGACTTCAACCACGTCGTCCTGGTCCGCGGCGGCGAGCACCTCACGCGGTCCCTGGTGTACGTCGACCACACCCTGGTCGACGGCGTCGTCAACGGCACGGCGGCCTCGGTCGGCGGACTCTCCGGGCGCATGCGCAAGCTCCAGAACGGCTACGCGCGGTCCTACGCGGTCTCGATGTTCGGAGGTGTGGCGATCCTCATCGCCGCGACCCTGCTGATGAGGGCGGTCTGATACCGATGTCCTTTCCTCTGCTGACAGCGACGGCGGCGCTCCCCGCGATCGGGGCGATCGCCACGGCCGCCGTCCCGGCCGCGCGGCGCAACGCCGCCAAAGCGCTGGCGCTGTTCTTCTCCCTCGCCACGCTCGTCCTCGCGATCGTGATCCTGGTCCGTTTCGACCCGGACGGCGACCGCTACCAGCTCACCGAGTCCCGCTCCTGGATCGCCGAGTTCGGCGTCCGGTACGAACTCGGCGTGGACGGCATCGCGGTGGCGCTCATCGCGCTCACGGCGCTGCTGATCCCGTTCATCATCCTCGCGGGCTGGCACGATGCCGACCCGCTGGAGACGGGCAACAAGAGGTGGCGGCCGACGCAGGGCTTCTTCGCCCTGATCCTCGCCGTCGAGGCGATGGTGATCATCTCCTTCGAGGCCACCGACGTCTTCCTGTTCTACATCTTCTTCGAAGCCATGCTGATCCCGATGTACTTCCTCATCGGCGGCTTCGGGGACCGGGCCCACGAACACGGCGAGGAGACGGCGGCCACCCAACGGTCGTACGCGGCCGTGAAGTTCCTGCTCTACAACCTCGCCGGCGGACTGATCATGCTGGCCGCGGTGATCGGGCTGTACGTCGTCGCCGGGAACTTCTCGCTGACGGAGATCGCCGAGGCCCGCGCCAACGGCTCGCTCGACATGGCGACGAACACCGAACGCTGGCTGTTCCTGGGCTTCTTCTTCGCCTTCGCCGTGAAGGCGCCCCTGTGGCCACTCCACACCTGGCTACCCAACGCCATGGGGGAGTCCACCACCCCCGTCGCCGTCCTCATCACGGCCGTCGTCGACAAGGTCGGCACCTTCGCGATGCTCCGCTTCTGCCTCCAGCTCTTCCCGGAGGCCAGCAAGTGGGCGACGCCCGCGATCCTCGTCCTCGCCGTGATCAGCATCATCTACGGCGCGCTGCTCGCCGTCGGCCAGCGCGACATCAAGCGGCTGGTGGCCTACGCGTCGATCTCGCACTTCGGCTTCATCATCATGGGCATCTTCGCGATGACCAGCCAGGGCCAGTCCGGCGCGACGCTCTACATGGTCAACCACGGCATCTCGACAGCCGCCCTGATGCTGGTCGCCGGCTTCCTGATCTCGCGGCGCGGTTCGCGGCTCATCGCCGACTACGGCGGTGTGCAGAAGGTGGCACCCGTGCTCGCCGGCACCTTCCTGATCGGCGGTCTCGCGACGCTGTCGCTGCCGGGGCTGGCGCCGTTCGTGAGCGAGTTCCTGGTCCTGGCCGGGACCTTCTCCCGCTATCCGGTGATCGGCATCATCGCCACGTTCGGCATCGTCCTCGCAGCTCTCTACACCCTCGTCCTCTACCAGAGGACGATGACCGGTCCCGTGAAACCCGAGGTCGCCGCGATGCCGGACCTCCGCGCGCGTGAGCTGCTGGTCGTCGCCCCGTTGATCGTCGTGCTGATCTTCCTGGGCGTCTATCCGAAGCCGGTCACGGACATCGTCGACCCGGCGGTCAAGCAGACGCTGTCCGACGTACACAAGAAGGACCCCCAGCCCGAGGTGGAGGCGGCCAAGTGAGTACAGCAGTCGTCCACAGCCTGTGGACAACCGCGGCCGACCCGATCTCGAAGATCGGCGCGCCGAAGATCGAATACGCGCAGCTGGCGCCCACCCTGATCGTCGTGGGCGCGGCCGTCGTCGGGATCCTGGTCGAGGCGTTCGTGCCGCGCAGATCCCGCTACTACGCCCAACTCTTCCTCTCCGTCGTCGCGTTGGTCGCCGCCTTCGCCGCGGTGGTGGCGCTGGCGGCGGACGGGTACGGCACCACCAAGGCGCACATCGCGGCGATGGGCGCGATCGCGGTCGACGGACCGGCCCTGTTCCTCCAGGGCACGATCCTGCTGTCCGCGCTGGTCGGCCTGTTCACCTTCGCCGAACGGCGGCTCGACCCGGAGGCGCACGGCAGCCGCGTCGACTCCTTCGCCGCCCAGGCAGCCTCCGTGCCGGGCAGCGACAGCGAGAAGGCCGCGGTCAAGGCGGGTTTCACCACCACCGAGGTCTTCCCGCTGCTGCTGTTCGCCGTCGCGGGCATGCTGGTCTTCCCGGCGGCCAACGACCTGCTGACCCTCTTCATCGCCCTGGAAGTCTTCTCGCTGCCGCTGTACCTGCTGTGCGCGCTGGCCCGCCGCAAGCGGCTCCTCTCGCAGGAGGCCGCGGTCAAGTACTTCCTGCTCGGCTCCTTCGCCTCGGCGTTCACCCTGTTCGGCATCGCCCTGCTCTACGGGTACGCCGGCTCGGTGTCGTACGCGACGATCGCGCAGGTCGTCGACGGCACGGTCACCAACGTCAGCCCGGCCCTCGCGGACACCATGGGCAACGACGTGCTGCTGCTCATCGGCGCGGCGATGATCGTCATGGGGCTGCTGTTCAAGGTGGGCGCCGTGCCGTTCCACATGTGGACGCCGGACGTCTACCAGGGTGCGCCGACCCCCGTCACCGGCTTCATGGCCGCCGCCACCAAGGTGGCCGCCTTCGGCGCCCTGCTGCGGATCCTGTACGTCGTGCTGCCGGGCCTGCGCTGGGACTGGCGGCCGGTCATGTGGGGCGTCGCGGTCGTCACCATGCTGGGCGGCGCGATCGTCGCGATCACGCAGACCGACATCAAGCGGCTGCTGGCGTACTCGTCGATCGCGCACGCGGGATTCATCCTCGCGGGTGTCATCGCGACCACGCCGGACGGTGTCTCGTCCGTCCTCTTCTACCTGGCGGCGTACTCGTTCGTGACGATCGGCGCGTTCGCGGTGGTGACGCTGGTGCGGGACGCCGGCGGGGAGGCGACGCACCTGTCCAAGTGGGCCGGGCTGGGCCGCCGGTCGCCGCTGGTGGCGGCCGTGTTCGCGGTGTTCCTGCTGGCCTTCGCCGGCATCCCGCTGACCTCCGGGTTCGCCGGGAAGTTCGCCGTGTTCAAGGCGGCGGCTGAGGGCGGTGCGGCGCCGCTGGTCGTGGTCGGTGTGATCTCGTCGGCGATCGCCGCCTTCTTCTACATCCGCGTCATCGTCCTGATGTTCTTCAGCGAGCCGCGGCCCGAGGGCCCCACCGTCGCCGTCCCGTCGCCCCTGACGATGACGACGATCGGCGTGGGCGTCGCGGTCACCCTGGTGCTCGGCGTGGCACCGCAGTACTTCCTGGACCTGGCGAGCCAGGCGGGGGTATTCGTGCGCTGACCTGCGCCGACGCGCGCGCTGGCCTGCTGTGACCTGCGCGGATTGTGCGACGGGCCCCGGTTCCCCGCAGAGGGGGACCGGGGCCCGTCGGCTGCGTCCGGTGGGGCCGGCGCGAGCGGTGTTCGGCGTGTCTGGCGGGTGGCTCCGGTCGGCGGGTGCGGGGGCGTTCATCGTTCGGTCACTTGTACGAACGTGCTGTTCTTGTGGCTGACCGATCACCCCGAGCCTGTGGATAACTCCGGCGGTGTCAGTCCGGACCCCTATCGTGGACGCAGTGGTCGAGGGACGACGTACGGGGGACGGGACGATGCGAGGGACGGGCGGGATCAGGGAGATGCCAGCAACCACCGAGATGCCGGGCACGGACAGCGAGGCGCTGGCCACGCTCCACCGGGTCTTCGGGTACGAGGCCTTCCGAGGTGAGCAGGGCGAGGTCATCGAGCATGTCGTGGCCGGCGGGGACGCGGTCGTCCTCATGCCGACCGGCGGCGGCAAGTCGCTCTGCTACCAGATCCCCTCCCTCGTCAGACCAGGCACAGGCGTCGTCGTCTCGCCGCTGATCGCGCTGATGCAGGACCAGGTGGACGCGCTGCGGGCGCTGGGCGTGCGCGCCGGGTTCATGAACTCCACGCAGGACTTCGACGAGCGGCGCACGGTCGAGGCCGAGTTCCTCGCCGGCGAGCTGGACCTGCTCTACCTGGCGCCGGAGCGGCTGCGCCTGGACAGCACACTGAACCTGCTGTCGCGCGGCAAGATCGCCGTCTTCGCCATCGACGAGGCCCACTGCGTCTCCCAGTGGGGGCACGACTTCCGCCCCGACTATCTCGCTCTCTCCCTGCTGGGCGAGCGCTGGCCCGACGTCCCGCGCATCGCGCTCACGGCCACGGCCACCCACGCGACGCACCAGGAGATCACGCAGCGGCTGCGTATGCCGACGGCCCGGCACTTCGTGGCGAGCTTCGACCGGCCCAACATCCAGTACCGGATCGTGCCGAAGGCCGACCCCAAGAAGCAGCTGCTGAGCTTCCTGCGCGAAGAGCACGCGGGTGACGCGGGCATCGTCTACTGCCTCTCGCGCAACTCCGTGGACAAGACCGCCGAGTTCCTCTCGCGCAACGGCATCGAGGCAGTGCCCTACCACGCGGGCCTGGACTCGGGCACCCGCGCGGCACACCAGTCACGTTTCCTGCGCGAGGAGGGCCTGGTCGTGGTCGCGACCATTGCCTTCGGCATGGGCATCGACAAGCCGGACGTGCGGTTCGTCGCCCACCTCGACCTGCCCAAGTCGATCGAGGGCTACTACCAGGAGACGGGCCGTGCAGGCCGTGACGGACTGCCCTCCACGGCCTGGATGGCCTACGGCCTGAACGACGTCATACAGCAGCGCAAGATGATCCAGTCGAGCGAGGGCGACGAGGCGTTCCGCCGCCGGGCCGCCTCCCACCTCGAGTCGATGCTGGCGCTGTGCGAGACGGTCCGGTGCCGCCGCGGGCAGCTCCTGGCCTACTTCGGCCAGGAACCGGACCCGAAGGGCTGCGGCAACTGCGACACCTGTCTCGCGACCCCGGAGACCTGGGACGGCACGGTCGCGGCGCAGAAGGTGCTGTCGACGGTGGTGCGGCTGCAGCGGGAGCGCGGCCAGAAGTTCGGCGCGGTGCAGATCGTCGACATCCTCATGGGCAAGCGCTCGGCCAAGGTGATCCAGTTCGACCACGACCAGCTGTCGGTCTTCGGCATCGGCGACGACCTGTCCGAGGGCGAATGGCGCGGAGTCGTCCGCCAGTTGCTCGCACAGGGGCTGCTCGCGGTCGAGGGGGACTACGGCACGCTGGTGCTGACGGACTCCAGCGGAGAGGTGCTGCGGCGCGAGCGGGAGGTGCCGCTGCGCAAGGAGCCGAAGAAGCCGGTGACGGCGAAGACGTCGGGCTCCTCCTCCGGCAAGGGCAGGGCGAAGGCCGCCGCGGTCGAACTGCCCGAGGCGCTGCTCCCCGCCTTCGAGGCCCTGCGGGCCTGGCGCGCCGAACAGGCACGGGAGCAGGGCGTTCCGGCGTACGTCATCTTCCACGACGCCACGCTGCGGGAGATCGCAACGGAGTGGCCCACGTCCGTGCGGCAACTGGGCGGTATCAGCGGAGTCGGCGAGAAGAAGCTGGCGACGTACGGGGAGGGCGTGATCGGCGTCCTGGCGTCGCTGGGCGAGGCCCCGGACACGGCCGCTCCCGCACCCGCTCCCGCTTCCGGGGCGGAGGCGGGGACGGGGCCGGGGACGGTCACCGGGTCCGTGCCTGCCGCGAAGGGCGCGCCCTCCGTGGACACCGGGTCCGACGACTACTGGCCCGAGATGGACGCGGAGCCGGAACCGGAGGACTGGATGTAGGGGGACCGATGGTCGGCGCCGCGCCCAGCTCCCGGTCGGCGCTCAGGTCGGTGGGGTCAGGTCGGTGCGGTCAGGCCAGTGCGGTCAGGCCCGGGGCGAAGGTGATCAGCAGCGGGAGCAGGGGGACCAGCGCGGCCACGGTCGTCGTCAGGGCCCGGTGCCGGCGCAGGAGCCGTGGGGGCGGCTGGAGGAGGCGGTCCACGCGTTCGCCCAGGAGGCGGTGGGAGGACGCGCAGGACAGGACGCCTCGGTGCTGGTTCAGCTCGATCAGCGCCAGGGCCGTCGTGAGGTGACCGCAGTGGCGGGACGCCGTGTCGTCGGCGGAGAGTTCGACCAGTCGGTGCGTCTGGTCGCAGAAGTGGGTGAACAGGGGGATGCGCGGGAAGCCGGTCGCCAGGGCCGTCGACAGATGCATCAGCCAGTCGTGGTGGGCGCGGGCGTGCCCCCGTTCATGGGTGAGGACCGCGTCCATCTGACGGGAGGTGAGGCGGTGCAGGGCACCGGTGGTCACGATCAGCTGGGGCGGGTTGCCGGGCATCCACCAGGCATCCGGGTACTCGTCCTCGAGCACGAGCAGCGGACCCCGGGCGGAGGGCAGTCCCGCCGGCAGGTCGGGGGCGCGTTCGCGCAGGTGGGCGCGGGTCCGGCCGCGGCGCCTGCGGGTCTCGACCAGTTCGCGGGCGAGCATGGCGGTGGTCCAGGCGGCTCCGCAGGCCAGCAGCAGCGTGAGGGCCGTCGCCCACAGCGGGGCGGTGGACAGGTCGTAGGCCTCCGTCACGGCCGGTGGGGCGGGGGCGAAGACCTGGCTGCGGACGGTGTGGAAGACGGCGGCGGCTCCCAGGACCAGCGCGGTCAGACAGCACAGCAGCACCGTGGCGACCAGGCACTGCCACACCCACAGGGCGACCACCGGCTCCCGCTCGGGCCACTCGGCCCGGGTCAGGGCACGCGGGACCGGCACGGCGGCGGTCAGAGCGACCACGCTCAGCAGGAGCAGGCAGAGGGTCATTGCCACGGGCTCCGGATCCTGGTCGGAAAGGACGGGGGGAGAACGGGTCGGAGCGACGGCCGGGGGCCGTGCTCCGGGAAGGTGCGTGCGGCGGGCCCGGTACGGGACCGTTCCCGCCGCCAGTATGACGGCGCGGGCCGCCGTAGTCAGCCCGCGAGAACCCGCCCGCTCACCTCGCCCAGACCGACGCGCAGTCCGCCCGGACCCGGCGCCCAGGCGGACAGGGTCACCACGTCCCCGTCCTCCAGGTAGGTCCGCTTGCCGTCGGGGAGTTCCAGGGGGTCGCGGCCGTTCCAGCTCAGCTCCAGGAGGGAGCCGCGCTGGTTGTCGGACGGGCCGCTCACGGTGCCCGAGCCGTAGAGGTCGCCGGTGCGCAGGGAGGCGCCGTTGACCGTCAGGTGGGCCAGTTGCTGGGCGGCCGTCCAGTACATGGTGGAGAAGGGGGGTTCGGAGACGACGTGGCCGTTGATGGCGACAGAGATGCGCAGGTCGTAGCCGGCGGGCTCGGTGGTGGAGTCGTCGAGGTAGGGCAGCAGGGGATGGGTGCGCTCGGGGGGTGAGAGCCGCGCGTCCTCCAGCGCCTCCAGCGGGGTGATCCACGCCGACACCGATGTGGCGAAGGACTTGCCGAGGAAGGGGCCGAGGGGGACGTACTCCCAGGCCTGGATGTCGCGGGCCGACCAGTCGTTGAGGAGGCACAGGCCGAAGACGTGCTCGCGGAAGCCGGTCAGCGGGACCGGGTGTCCCTGCCGGGACGGCGTGCCCACCACGAAACCGACCTCGGCCTCGATGTCCAGCCGCTGGGACGGGCCGAAGACGGGGGCCGGATCGGTGGGCGCCTTGCGCTGGCCCGAGGGGCGGACCACGTCCGTGCCGGAGACCACGACCGTGCCGGCGCGACCGTGGTAGCCGATCGGCAGGTGCTTCCAGTTCGGCAGGAGGGTGTCCGCGGCGTCCGGACGGAAGATGGCGCCCGCGTTCCGGGCGTGGTGCTCGGAGGCGTAGAAGTCGACGTAGTCGGCCACCTCGAAGGGGAGGTGCAGGGTCACCGAGGAAAGGGGGTGCAGGAAGGGGAGCAGCGTCTCCCGGAGGGAGGGGTCCGTGATCCAGTCGGTGAGGGCGCGGCGCACCTCGGACCAGGTCGTACTGCCCGCCGCCAGGAGCGGGTTGAGGGTCGGGCGGCCGAGCAGGTCGGCGTGCGGGGAGCCGAGGGCACGGGCTGCCGCGGCGGCGTCCAGCACATGGTCGCCGAGCCGGACACCGACGGTCCGCTGCCCGGCGGCGGAGTTGTGGCTGGTCTCGGACCCGGTCTCGGACTCCGCGTGAGGGTCGGCGTCGGGGCTGGGGAGCGAGAAGACGCCGTACGGGAGGTTGTGCGGGCCGAAGGGGTCGCCCTCGGGGAGGTCGAACGGGGACAAGGGGGGCATGGGGTGCTGCCTCACTTTCGTGCTCTCCATCTGTTCGCCAGGTCTGCACATGTGTTCGCCACGGCCGAGGCGCCGACCGTGCGCAGGTGCTCCGCGGATGCTCTGCGGGTGCTCTACGGGTGTGCCGAGCCGCGGCACACGTTACGGCTGACCTCGCGGGAGGGACACCGGAGCGACACGGGAGTGACACGGGAGGTGAGGGATGGGGTGGCACGGGCGGAGCGCTCCGCGTTCGTCCGTGTACGGGAAGTTGTCCACAGGCCGGTCCGCAATCTTGACGGAGTGGTGCGAAAGGGGCGACTCTGGGCGGGTGCTGGAAGACCTCGGGGAGGGGGCCTTCCGCTAGCACTTTTTTTGGGGGGCGGATGGCCACAGGGGAGGCCGGCCTCGGGTCGACGCGGCATGCTTCACGGCCGAAACGGCTGGAAGAGACCATGCGCGGCCGACTCGGCCGGGAATGCGTGTACGTGCCGTCGTGCCGGTTCGGGCTGTTCGTGGCCCTTCGCCACTGGTGCCCGCCGGGCGGACGGGTGTTGATGTCGCCGGTGAACGACGACGTGATCTTCTTCGTCGTTCTCGCCGCCGGACTCAGACCCGTGCAGGCGCCGTTGAACCCGCTGGACGCGTCGATCGACGTCGACGCGGTGCCGGACGAGCTGTGGGGCTCGCTGTCCGCGGTACTCACCACGAACCTGTACGGCAATCCGGACGACGCGCCGCGGCTGCGGGCGAAGTGTGACGCGCTGCGGATTCCCCTGCTCGAGGACGGGGCGCACGCCATCGGCAGCGAGGTGGGCGGCCGGCCGGTCGGGTCCTGGGGCGATGCCTCCGTCTTCAGTCTGTCCAAGCACGTCGGGGCCAAGGCCGGCGGTTTCCTGTCCTGTGCCGACCCAGGTCTGCGCGAGGCACTGGAGAAGACCTGCGAGAACCTGCTGCTGCCCGGACGGCTCACGGCCGAACTGGCCTACACCGTCCGGCCGTACGCGGAGGCTGCCGTCCGTGGGCTGCGGCTGCGGCGGGCCGCGTGGGCCACGATGCGGATGCTGGGGCTGATGGAACGCGAGGAGATCCGGATGCCGTTGCGGGCCGAGGATCTGGGCCGGGCGGTCGGGGCGGCGCCGGACCTCACCGCGAGCGACTCCTGGGTCCGGGTCGACCTGCACGACTACCGGTTGCGTTCCGGCGGCCTGCGCCTGAGCCGGATCGGCCGCAAGCTCGATCATCTCGACGAGGTGCTGGCCGGCTGCCGAGCGGGCACGGAGCAGTTGCTGTCCACGCGGTGGGCACGGCCGGGGCCGGGCCGTGCGCGTGAGGTGCGTGAGGTGAGTGGTGCCGGGGTGGGTGGTGCAGGGGTGGGCGGTGCTGGTGGTTCCGGTGCGCGGCCCGCCGCCCAGCCTCTCTTCCGCGTCCCCCTCTTCGTCGCCGACCGGGATGCCTCGATCGCGGCTCTCGCGCGGCGCGGGATCGTCGTCGGGTACCTCTACGACCCGCCGCTCGACGACTACGCGGGCGCCGGCTTCACCGACCTCTCGCCGGATCCGGACGGGGCCCGCTGGTTCGCCCGGCACGCGCTGCCGGTCGATCCGTTGCGGGCGCGGCAGGTCATCGACGTACTGGAGGAGTCCGGCGCGCGGCCGGCCGAGGCGCCGGGAGGGCTGGAGCCGACCCGTGGCTGACACACAGGCCGGAACACACGCCGGGACGCCCCCCGGAACACACGCCGGGACGCATGCCGCGACCGTGGCCGGAACGCGGGCCCCGGCCGAAACCTGGGCACCCGTCGGAACGAGCACCGGAACAGAAGCCGGAACAGGAGCCGCGACCGAAGCCGGGACCGGAACAGGGGGCGGGCGGGACTCCGACTCGCTGTTCCGGAACGCCTACTTCCTGATGCTCAGCACCGGTGTCTCCGCCGTGCTCGGCCTCGGCTTCTGGCTCGTGGCCGCCCGCTACTACACCGAGGAGGCCGTGGGGCAGGGCTCCGCCGCGATCGCCGCGATGCGCCTGCTGGCCAGCATCACGGCGACGACGATGATCGGCGCGGTCGTCCGCTTCGTCCCGCGCGCGGGACGGGCGACCGGCTCCTTGGTATGGCGGGCGTACGCGGCGAGTTCGGTCGTCGTCACCATCGCCGCCGTGGTCTTCCTCCTCACGCTCGACCTGTGGGGGGCGTCGTACGCGCCGCTCGGCACGACGGCCGCGGGGGCGGCGTTCGTCGTCGCGTGCGTGGCCTGGGCGCTGCTCACCCTCCAGGACGGCGTGCTGACCGGGCTGCGCAGATCGGGCTGGGTCCCGGTCGGCAACGCGGTGTTCTCGATCGGCAAGCTGATCCTGCTGATCATCTTCGCCACCGCACTGCCGGCGCTCGGGATCTTCGTGTCCTGGGCCGCCGCGATCGCCTTCTCGACCCTGCCACTGGGCTGGCTCATCTTCCGCAGGCTCATCCCGCGCCAGGCCGCGGCCGACCGAGGCCTGGAACCGCCCAAGGTCCGTGAGATGGGCCGGTTCCTGGCCGGGGACTCGCTCGGCGCGCTGTTCAGCCTGGCGATGATCAACCTGCTGCCGGTGATGGTCGCCGTCCGCTTCAGCGCGGCGGAGAACGGCTACTTCTACGTCGCGTACACCGTCGGCGGCACGATGGAGTTCATGGCCATCAACATGGCCTCCTCCCTCACCGCGCACGCCTCGCACGACCCGCGTCAGCTCGCCGACGGCGTCCGTGGGGCGCTGCGCCGCATGACGCTGCTGCTGGTGCCGGTGGTCCTGGTGCTGGTGGTGTTCGCGCCGCAGATCCTGCTGCCGTTCAACGAGGACTACGCCGAACACGGCACCACCGTCCTGCGGTTGCTGGCCGCCGGGGCGCTGCCGCGGGTCGTGGTGGAGATGTACATCGGGGTGCTGCGGGTGCAGGGACGCACCGGTGTGCTCGCCGCGCTCCAGGGCGCCATGTGCACGCTGGTGCTGGGCAGCGCGGCCGTGCTCCTCACCCCGGCGGGCATCGCGGGCGCGGGCTGGGCGGTGCTGCTGAGCATGTCGCTGATCGCCGTCGTGTCGGTCTTCGGGCTGAAGGCGGCGCTCCGTGAGACGGGCCGGACGCCCGCCACCGAGCCGGCCGACGCCCGGCCCGCAGACCGGGCCACCCCGGTCGGCGGCACCGCCGACGGCACGCCGCCGGAGGACGCCCGCTGGGCCCGGCTGAACCCCACCGCCGGGTACGGCACGAGCTGGGCGCGCCGGGCGGCGTACGAGCGGGGGGCCTCCGACGAGGACACCGTCGAGCTGTTCATCGGGCGCCCCGGCTACGAACGCGAGGCACTCCAGGCGGACACGCTCGCGGTGATCGTCCGCCCGCACAAGGGCACACCCGCGGCGAGCCCGCCCAAGGGCACACCCGCGGCCGGGCAGCACAAGGACATGAACACACCGCCGGTGGAGCGCGGTGAGGCCGGGAGCGGACCGGCACCCGGCCACGAGGAGGACGGCCTCTCTTCCGAGCGCGGCCAGCGCCGGCTGCGTGCCGGACTGTGGAGCCTCCTCGCCCTCGCCACGGTGTCCTACGTCGTGTCGCTGCGGAACCTCCCCTGGCTCGGCGGACGGCTCTCGGGCGGTCTCGCCGAGCCGTTGAGCGGGCGCGGGATGCTGGGCCTGCTGCCCGGTCCGGCGCTGTTCGCCGGAGGAGCACTGCTCCTGCTGTTCGTGGCGGCCGTGACGCTGGGGGTGCGGCGCGACGCGTGGCTGCCGGGTACGGCGCTGGGGGCCGTCGCCCTCGCGCTGTACGCCGTACCTGTCGCCCTCGGACGGGAACCACGGGCACTGGGTGGGGCGTTCTATGCCCAAACGGCGGATTTCTTCGCGCAGACCCTGGGCCTCCCCGGACCCGACCCGCTGCTGCGCTGGGTGCCGCCCGTCTGTCAGCTGCTGAGTCTCGTGCTGCTGTGGCTGCTGCTCGACCGCGTCGACCGGCGCCTTGTCGACCGGCGCTTCGTCGACCGGCGCTTCGTCGATCAGCGCTGCGTCGACCGGCGCTTCGGCGACCGTCCGGGCGGGCGGCTGCCGTGGGCGGCGCGTTGGGGGGTCGTCTATCTCGTCGCCGTGGGGGGCTGGGCGGGGAGAGAGGCGCTCGC
This sequence comes from Streptomyces bobili, assembly GCF_002154575.1. Classification (GTDB taxonomy): domain Bacteria; phylum Actinomycetota; class Actinomycetes; order Streptomycetales; family Streptomycetaceae; genus Streptomyces; species Streptomyces bobili. Next base: position 2,619 of record NZ_MUBA01000264.1, on the reverse strand, counting down.
GCCCGCCGCGCTGCCGCTGCTCGGCCTGCTGTTCCTGCTCGTCCTGCTCCTGTCCCTCCACCGTGCCGAGCCGCCGCCGGAACCCGCACCGGATCCGCACCTGTCACGGGTGGGCGACAGCGGCGCCGTAAGCAGTGCCGTCAGCGGACCACCCGCCACCGCCCGTACCAGCGAACCGTCCAGCGACTGAACCAGCTCAGAACCGAACCGCCAGGGGGGAACCGTCGTGCGTCCGCCAGCCACTCCACGCGAGAGATCCGATCCGGAGCCCGTGAGCGTTCCGGCCGCACAGGAACAGGCCGCACCGGAACCGGCAGGCCAGGTAGGCCAGGTGAGCCCGGCAGGCCAGGTCGGAGTCGAGCCCGTGAGCGACCTCTCCGACCTGCCGCCCGGACGCCCCTGGTGGCACGCCGCCTCCCACCCCGCGCCCGCGCTGCTCGTCGCGCTCGCCCTGTGGGGCTGGGCGATGACCCACACCGACGTCTCCGACCTCGACGACTTCGGCCTCGTCACCGCCCTGCACCCCACCTTCTGGGCGGGACTGGCCCTGCTCACCGTCGGCTTCTGGGCCACCCTGCGCGGCCCGCGCCGCCATCCCGCCTGGGCGCCGGCGTACGTCGTGGGTCTGCTGGTGATGGAGCGCGCCACGCAGGCGGTGCTCTACCCGACGCCCCTCTACGCCTGGGCGTGGAAGCACGACGCGGTCGTCGACCACCTGCTGACGGCGGGCCGGCTGGAGAACGCGGACGCGATCGGCGACATGGCCGTCTACGACCAGTGGCCCGGCTTCTTCGCCGCCCAGGCCGCGCTGGTGCGGCTGCTGGGCGTGGACTCGGCCGCACAGTTCATGGCGTGGTGGCCGCTGGTCTGCGGCCTGATGCTGCTGCTCCCGCTGCTGCTGCTGTACCGCACCTTCACCGAGGACCGGCGGCTGATCTGGACCGGCGTCTGGATCTTCTGCGTCGCCAACTGGGTCGGCCAGGACTACTTCTCCCCCCAGTCCGTGGCCTTCGCCCTGCACCTCGGCGTGCTGGCCGTCGTCCTGCGCCGCTACGGCCGGCCCGGCCAGTCGGCAGTGCGGCAGCGGCAGGCCGTGTGGACGGTGCTGCTCACGGTGCTGGTGGTGGCCGTGGTCATCTCGCACCAGCTCACGCCGGGCATGCTGATCGTGTCGCTGGCCGCCCTCTTCCTCACCCGCCGCTACCGCGACAAGGTCCCGCTGGTCACGACCGTGGTCATCTTCCTGGCCTGGTGCCTCACGGCCGCCCTGCCCTTCCTCTCCGCGGCGCTGCCCGACATGATCCGCTCGATCGGTGACATCGGCGGCAACGTCTCCACCGGCTACGGCGCCACCCCGACCGGCACCGGCGCGGTGACGACGTCCTGGGTCGCCCGGCTGCTGTCGGCGTCGGTGCTGCTGCTCGCGGTGGTGGGCGTGCTGCGCCAGCCGGTGCTGCGCCACCGCGCCATGCCGCTGCTGCTGATCGCGGCGGCCCCCCTGCCGATGCTCGGGGCGAGCAGCTACGGCAGCGAGATGATCTTCCGGGTGCTGATGTTCATGCTGCCCGGCGCCGCCTTCTTCGCCGCGGCGGCCCTGCTGCCGCAGGTGCGCACCCTGACGGCGATGGAGAGGACCAGCCGGACCGAGCCCCGCCTCTATGGGTGGCTCCCGCTGCTCGCGCTCCTCGCCGGCACCCTCGCCTTCGTGCCGAGCTACTCCGGCAAGGACCGCATCAGCTACTTCCCGCCGGCCGAGGTGGACCTGGTGCGGCAGGTCGTCGACCAGGCACCGGACGCCTCCCTGGTGGTGGCGGCCGACCGCAACTATCCGCTGGCGTTCGCCGACTACTGGAGAGTGGACCACTACTGGTTCCTCGACGACGACCGCGAGCACGTCGACGCCATCGTGCACGATCCGGCGGCCACCCTCGCCCGGGACATGTCCGCCGTGGAGTCGCCGGGCCGCGCCTATCTGCTGTTCAGCCGCGGCCAGTTCGCCGACTCGGAGATGAACGGGCTGCTCACGAAGGGTCAGTTGGACCGCATCCGGCAGTCCGTCGACGCCTCCCCCCTCTTCGAACGGGTGGCGGGGAACGACGCCGGGGTGGCCTACGTTCTGAAGGAGACGGGCCGATGACACCGCAGGAACTGGTCGTGCGGGCGCTGCCCCCGTTCGGCGGCTGGCTGGCGCTGTCCGCGCTCGCGCTGCCCGACGGCTCCGTGCTGCGGGGCGCGGCCATGGTCGCCTTCCTGGCGGCGGGGCCGGGCGCCGCCATGCTGAGAATCTGCGGTCCCGCGCTGGCGATGGTTCCCGCCGCGGGGCCCGTGGAGCGCCGGGACCCGGCCTTCGAGCGCCACTCCGACCAGCTCGAACGGCTGATGTTGACCGTCTTCGTGAGCGTGGCCCTCGTCCTGCTCGCCGGGACGGTGTTCATCGCCACGCACGCCTTCAGCGCGCAGCGCGTCCTGCTGACGCTCACGCTGCTCACCACGGCCGCCGCGTTCTGCCCGCGGCTGCGCGCCTCCCCGCCGAGGACTGCGAAGGGTACTGCTACGTGAGCCTGCTCCACCCCGGCGACGAGGGCCGCGCCCGGCGCACCACCCCCCGCCCCCCCCCCC
>NZ_MUBA01000263.1 GCF_002154575.1 Streptomyces bobili | reverse complement strand
GGTGTAGCCGCCGGGCCGAGGGGGCGGAGAGGCGGGACGGAGGAGTGGGGCAGGTATGTATACAAATACTTGCAGTCGTATAGACTTCCAGGGTCCCTGCCGTTGACCTGCCCTCGTACCTGTTCGAGGCACCTGTTACCGCACCTCTGGAGCGCCCCATGGCGACAGTCCCGACCGCCCTCGCCGGCCGCCACCTCCTCAAGGAGCTGGATCTCACCCAGGAGGAGTTCCGCGGTCTCATCGAGCTGGCCGCCGAGCTGAAGGCCGCGAAGAAGGCCGGGGCCGAGACGCGGTACCTCACCGGCAGGAACATCGCGCTGATCTTCGAGAAGACCTCCACGCGCACCCGCTGCGCGTTCGAGGTCGCCGCCGCCGACCAGGGTGCCTCGACGACCTACCTCGACCCGAGCGGCTCGCAGATCGGCCACAAGGAGTCCGTGAAGGACACCGCGCGCGTGCTGGGCCGGATGTTCGACGGCATCCAGTACCGCGGCGACAGCCAGGACAAGGTCGAGGAACTGGCCGCGTACGCCGGTGTGCCCGTCTACAACGGCCTCACCGACGACTGGCACCCCACCCAGATGCTCGCCGACGTGCTCACCATGACCGAGCACACCGCCAAGCCGCTGCCCGAGGTCGCCTTCGCCTACCTCGGTGACGCCCGCTTCAACATGGGCAACTCCTACCTGGTCACCGGCGCCCTGCTCGGCATGGACGTGCGGATCGTCGCCCCCAAGTCCTACTGGCCCGCCCAGGAGATCGTCGACCGGGCGCGCGAGCTGGCCGAGACCAGCGGGGCGCGCGTCACCCTCACCGAGTCACTGGCCGAGGGCGTGGCGGGCGCCGACTTCGTCGCCACCGATGTGTGGGTCTCCATGGGGGAGCCCAAGGAGATCTGGGACGAGCGGATCGAGGCCCTGTCGCCGTACGCCGTGACCATGGACGTCCTGCGCGCCACCGGCAACCCGGACGTCCGGTTCCTGCACTGCCTGCCGGCCTTCCACGACCTCGGCACCAAGGTCGGCCGCGAGATCCACGACCGGCACGGCCTGGACTCGCTGGAGGTCACCGACGAGGTCTTCGAGTCCGCGTACTCCGTCGTCTTCGACGAGGCCGAGAACCGGCTGCACACCATCAAGGCCGTCCTGGTCGCGACGCTGGCCCGGTAGGGCGTGTCGTCACATTCCCGGCTCTACGCCGGTCGCGGGCGCCCCTGTGGTGGCACCGCGGCCAGCCGGAACCACACCGCCTTGCCGTTCTCCGTGGGCCGGTGACCGCAGGACGAGCTGAGCGCCCGGATCAGCAGCAGCCCCCGCCCGTGCTCCTGCCACGGGTCGGGCTCGCGGCCCGCGGCCGGGCGGGTCAGGTCGCCGGGCGGCACCGGATCGGGGTCGTGTACCTCGACCTGGCAGCCGGTCGGCAGCAGCTGCACCACCAGCTCTATCGGATCGTCCCCGGTGGTGTGCTCCACGGCGTTCGCCACCAGCTCGGCGGTCAGCAGTTCCGCCGTGTCGCTGTCCGCCCCGTGCTCCAGCTCCGCCAGCGCCGTACGGACCAGGGCGCGGGCCACCGGCACGGCCGCGGCGGAGTGCGGCAGCGCGATGCGCCAGGAGGCGGCTGCGGAGGGGCGTTCGTGCAAGGCGAGTCCGTTCATGGCGCAGGTTCCTGTGTACGACATCAGGCGGTCCTGCTTTCAACGTGAGGAATGGTACGGCGACCTCCGCCGGAGGCCCAGACCGGTCGCCGTACGGGACCGTCCGCCCCGTCACGGATCGGCTTACCCGGCACAACGGTCCCGCGCCCACCGCTGATCCCGTTGTTACCGCGTTATCGACGACCGGTGACGCGTGTGACGCGGACAGGTCACGCGGTGACACGGCCGTCGCATACCCGCCCCGTCTATCGCGCACTCCTGACGACAGTCACATACAGGTGATAACTTCGAGGGTGACCGCTCGTCGAGGAGGCCGCCCTCATGAGTCCCTTCACCGGCTCCGCCGCCCGCACCTCCGACTGGCGCCACCTGCGCGTCACCCGAGCCGACGGCGTCGCCACCGTCACCCTCGCCCGCCCCGAGAAGCTCAACGCGCTCACCTTCGGCGCCTACGCCGACCTGCGCGACCTGCTCGCCGAACTGTCACGGGAACGCTCCGTGCGCGCCCTGGTGCTGGCCGGCGAGGGACGCGGCTTCTGCTCCGGCGGAGACGTCGAGGAGATCATCGGCGCCACCCTCGCCCTGGACACCGCCCAGCTCCTCGACTTCAACCGGATGACCGGCCAGGTCGTCCGCGCCGTACGGGAGTGCCCGTTCCCCGTGATCGCGGCCGTGCACGGGGTGGCCGCCGGGGCGGGAGCCGTGCTGGCCCTGGCCGCGGACTTCCGCGTCGCCGACCCCAGCGCCCGCTTCGCGTTCCTCTTCACCCGCGTCGGCCTCTCCGGCGGCGACATGGGCGCCGCCTACCTCCTGCCCCGCGTCGTCGGCCTCGGCCACGCCACCCGCCTGCTCATGCTCGGCGAACCGGTGCGCGCACCCGAGGCGGAGCGGATCGGCCTGATCAGCGAGCTGACCGAAGAGGCCCACGCCGACGAGGCCGCCCACCGTCTCGCCCGCCGCCTCGCCGACGGCCCGGCCCTGGCCCACGCCCAGACCAAGGCCCTCCTGACGGCGGAACTCGACATGCCCCTCGCGGCGGCGGTGGAACTGGACGCGGCGACCCAGGCCCTCCTGATGAACGGCGAGGACTACGCGGAGTTCCACCGGTCCTTCCTGGAGAAGCGTCCCCCGAAGTGGAAGGGACGCTGAGGATGGCCACCCCGGGCGGACGCATCGCGATCATCGGCGGAGGCCCGGGCGGCCTCTACGCCGCGGCCCTCCTCAAACGCCGCGACCCCGACCGCGAGGTCACCCTGTGGGAACGCACCGCGCCCGACCGCACCTTCGGCTTCGGAGTCGTCCTCTCCGACGAGACCCTCGGCGGCATCGAGCACGCCGACCCCGCCGTCCACGAGGCCCTCCAGCGGGACTTCACCCGCTGGGACGACATAGAGATCGTCCACAGAAACACCCGCCGGACCTCCGGAGGCCACGGCTTCGCCGCCCTGGGCAGGAAACGCCTCCTGGAGATCCTGCACACCCGCTGCCACGCCCTCGGCGTGGACCTGCGTCCGCACACCGAGGCACCCCCGGTGCAGCGCCTCGCCGAGACCCACGACCTGGTCGTCGCCGCCGACGGCGTGCACAGCACCACCCGCGAGGCCTACGCGGACACCTTCCGCCCCCAAGTCACCACCCATCGCTGCCGCTACATCTGGCTCGCCGCCGACTTCGCCTTCGACGCCTTCCGCTTCGAGATCGCCGAGACCGAGCATGGCGTCATGCAGTTGCACGGTTACCCCTTCGCCCACCCGTCTCCCGACCACCACCCCTCAACGAGGCCCTCCGGGCCACAGGATCGATCCGGCGCCTCCACCGTCATCGTCGAGATGCGCGAGGAGGTGTGGCACGCCGCCGGTTTCGACGAGGCCACGCCGCAGGAGTCGGTCGAGCGCTGCGCCAAGATCTTCGCGGACGCGCTCGGCGGACGGCCGCTCAGGTCGAACAACTCGGCGTGGACGGCGTTCCGTACCGTGGTCAACGAGCGCTGGTCGCACGGCAATGTGGTGCTGCTGGGCGACGCCGCCCACACCGCCCACTTCTCCATCGGCTCCGGCACCAAGCTTGCCGTCGAGGACGCCCTGGCGCTGACCGCCTGCCTGGAGGAACACCCCGATCTACGCTCGGCGTTGACCGCCTACGAGGCGGAACGCAAGCCGGTCGTCGCCTCCACCCAGCGTGCCGCCCGCGCCAGCCTGGAGTGGTTCGAGAACCTCGCCCTGTACGTCGACCAGCCGCCGCGCCGGTTCGCCTTCAACCTCCTCACCCGCAGCCGCCGCGTCACCCACGACAACCTGCGGCTGCGCGACCCGGACTTCACGGCCGCAGTGGAGCGGGAGTTCGGCTGCCCACCCGGAACGCCCCCGATGTTCACGCCGTTCCGGCTGCGCGGACTGACCCTGCGCAACCGGGTCGTCGTCTCCCCGATGGACCTGTACTCGGCGGCCGACGGCATCCCCGGCGACCTCCACCTCGTCCACCTCGGCGCCCGCGCCCTCGGCGGGGCCGCACTGGTGATGACCGAGATGGTGTGCGTGTCCCCCGAGGGGCGCATCACGCCCGGCTGCGCCGGCCTCTACACCGGCCGGCAGGGCGAGGCCTGGCGGCGGATCACCGACTTCGTGCACGAGCGGGCGCCGGGCACCGCGATCGGCGTGCAGCTCGGCCACTCGGGGCGCAAGGGCTCGACCCGGCTGATGTGGGAGGGAATGGACGAACCCCTCCCGGACGGCAACTGGCCAGTCGTGGCCGCCTCCCCCCTGCCGTACAAGCCGGGGAGTCAGACGCCCAGGGAGCTGAGCCGGGCACAACTCACCGATCTGCGCGAGCAGTTCGTCGCCGCCGCCGGGCGGGCCGCGCGGGCCGGGTTCGACCTTCTCGAACTGCACTGCGCGCACGGCTATCTGCTCTCCGGGTTCCTCTCCCCGCTGACCAACCGGCGCACCGACGCCTACGGCGGCTCGCCGGCGCGGCGGCTGCGGTTCCCGCTGGAGGTCTTCGACGCCGTACGCGCCGTGTGGCCGGAGGAACGGCCCATGACCGTGCGGATCTCCGCGACCGACTGGGCCGACGGCGGGACCACGGCCGAGGACGCCGTCGAGATCGCCCGCGCCTTCGCCGCGCACGGCGCCGACGCGATCGACGTCTCCACCGGGCAGGTCGTCGCCGAGGAGGCCCCGGAGTACGGGCGGTCCTACCAGACGCCGTTCGCGGACCGGATACGGCACGAGGCACGGATCCCGGTGATCGCCGTCGGCGCGATCTCCTCCTGGGACGACGTCAACTCGCTGCTCCTGGCCGGCCGCGCCGACCTGTGCGCGCTGGCCCGCCCGCACCTGTACGACCCGCACTGGACGCTGCACGCCGCCGCCGAGCAGGGCTACGACGGACCCGGCGCGCTCTGGCCCGCGCCCTACCGGGCGGGCAGCAGGCCGCCGAGGACCGGCCGCACCGACGCCCCCAAGCCGCGCCTGACACTGGGGAGTTGAGGCCGGGCTCAGGCGTCGGGGAGGAGGCCCGCGAACTCGGCGCCCGTGTCCCTCAGCCGTTCGTGCAGCCCCTGGAACACGGCCGCGGAGCGCACCCCCGGCCAGTCCTCGGGGAGCAGCCCCGCGGGCAGCCCGGGGTCGGTGTACGGCAGGTGCCGCCAGGCGTCCAGGGCGAGGAGATAGTCGCGGTACGCCTCCTGCGGCGGGGTGTCCGCGCGCCGTTCCCAGGCGCGCAGCACGCGCTCGTGGCGGTCGAGGAACGCCTCGTGCTCCTTGGCGATGGCCGCCAGGTCCCACCAGCGCGCGACGGCGCGGGCGGTCGGCGCGAAGCCGAGGTGCTCGCCGCGGAAGAGGTCGACGTAGGCGTCCAGGCGCAGCCGTTCCAGGGTGTGCCGGGTCTCCTCGTGCAGCCGGGCGGGCGCGATCCACACGCCGGGCGCGGCCGTCCCGAAGCCGAGGCCGGCCAGCCGGGAGCGCAGTACGTGCCGCTTCTGCCGCTCCGACTCCGGCACCGAGAACACCGCCAGCACCCAGCCCTCGTCCGCCGGTGGCGTGGTGGCGTAGATGCGCCGGTCGCCGTCCTCCAGCAACTGCCGGGCCTCCGCGGACAGTTCGTAGCCGGCGGCGCCGTGCGCGGTGCGGGCGGGCAGCAGCAGGCCGCGTCGCTTCAGCCGGGACACCGAGGAGCGCACGGAGGGCGCGTCGACGCCGACCGCGGCGAGCAGCCGGATCAGTTCGGCGACGGGCACCGGGCCAGGCGCGAAGCGGCCGTACGCGCCGTAGAGCGTGACGATGAGGGACCTAGGTGCGGGCTGGTCGGACACGTTGATCATCTTAGGTCGTCGGCATCACTGCTGGTCACCATCGGTATCACTCGTGGTGCGCAACCGGAAGCGCTGGAGTTTGCCGGTCGCGGTCCGCGGCAGCGCGTCCAGGAAGACGATCTCGCGCGGACACTTGTACGGCGCCAGCTCGGCCTTGACGAACTCCCGCAGCGCCTCGGCGTCCGGACGCGCCCCGGCCCGCAGGACGGCGAACGCCACCACCACCTGCCCGCGCGCCTCGTCCGCCCGTCCGACGACCGCCGTCTCGACGACGTCGGGATGCCGCAGCAGCGCCTCCTCCACCTCGGGGCCCGCGATGTTGTACCCGGCCGACACGATCATGTCGTCGGCGCGGGCCACGTAGCGGAAGTAGCCGTCGTCCTCGCGGACGTAGGTGTCGCCGGTGACGTTCCACCCGTCGCGCACGTACTCGCCCTGGCGTGGGTCGGCGAGGTAGCGGCAGCCCACCGGGCCGCGCACGGCGAGCAGTCCGGGCCGGCCGTCGGGGACGGGTTCGCCGTTCTCGTCCTGCACGCGCGCCTGCCAGCCCGGCACGGGGACGCCCGTGGTGCCCGGCCGGATCCGCTCGTCGGCCGCGGAGATGAAGATGTGCAGCAGCTCGGTGGCCCCGATCCCGTTGATCAGACGCAGCCCGGTCCGCTCGTGCCAGGCCCGCCAGGTGGCCGCGGGCAGGTTCTCCCCGGCGGAGACACAGCGGCGCAGCGACGACACGTCGTGCCCGTCGAGGGCGCCCAGCATCGCCCGGTAGGCGGTGGGCGCGGTGAACAGCACGGACACCCGGTGCTCGGCGATCGCCGGCAACAGCTGCTGGGGGCCCGCCTGTTCGAGCAACAGCGCGCTCGCGCCGACCCGCATGGGGAAGACCAGCAGCCCGCCGAGACCGAAGGTGAAACCGAGCGGGGGACTGCCCGCGAACACGTCCTCGGCGCGCGGTGCGAGCACGTGCCGGGAGAAGGTGTCGGCGATCGCCAGCACGTCCCGGTGGAAGTGCAGACACCCCTTGGGCCGGCCGGTGGTGCCCGAGGTGAAGGCGATCAGCGCCACGTCGTCGGCGGCGGTGTCCACGGCGGTGAACGGGGCGCCGGGCGCCGGCCGGTTCAGCAGGTCGTCGGGGGCGTCACCGCCGTACACCGCGATCCGCAGCCCCGGTATCTCCGCCTTGGCGAGGTCGTCCACGGACCGGATGTCGCACAGGGCGTGCCGCACCCGGGCGATCTCGCACATCGTGCGCAGCTCGTGCGAGCGCTGCTGGGCCAGCACGGTGACCGCGATGGCGCCCGCCTTGAGCACCGCGAGCCAGCAGGCCGCCAGCCACGGCGTGGTCGGCCCGCGCAGCAGCACCCGGTTGCCCGGTACGACGCCCAGCTCGCCGGTGAGGACGTGCGCGAGCCGGTCGACGCGGGCGCGCAGCTCCCCGTATATCCAGGGCGGGCCCGTGGGGGTGCGGAACACCGGCCGGTCGGGGGCGCCGCCGTCGAGCAGTTCGGCGGCGGCGTTCAGCCGTTCGGGGTAGCGCAGCTCCGGCAGGCCGAACCGCAGCCGGGGCCACTGGCCGGGCGGCGGAAGGTGGTCGCGCGCGAAGGTGTCGAGATGGGCCGAGGCGTGCATGGCGGGTCGCCCCCTTGCCTGGGTGGGCGCCCTGGGAGCGCCGTGGTGGTGGGCTCGCGCACCGAGCGTATCGCGTTGGTGACGACAGTCAACGGTTCGCGATACCGTGGGAGCGCCAGAGAAGAGGCCATCGGTGGAGAGGGGCGGCGATGCCCGCATTCTCGCTCGAACCGGAACAGAGCGCCTGGTGTGCCGAACTGCGCACCCTGGCCGCCGACCGGCTGCGCCCGCTCGCCGAGAAGGGCGAACCCGGCCGGATCAACCGCCCGCTCCTCGCCGAACTCGGCCGGCTGGGCCTGCTGCCGCGCCTCTTCGCCTCCGGCGCGCTCGACCTCTGTCTGATGCGCGAGTCCCTCGCCCACGCCTGCACCGAGGCCGAGACCGCCCTCGCCCTCCAAGGCCTCGGCGCCCACCCCGTCCACGCGCACGGCACCCGCGAGCAGCGCGAGCGCTGGCTGCCCCGCGTCACCGACGGCAGCGCCGTGGCCGCGTTCGCGCTCAGCGAGCCGGGGGCGGGCTCGGACGCCGCCGCCCTCTCCCTCGCCGCCGAACCCGACGGCCCCGGCGGCTGGCGCCTGACCGGCGAGAAGTGCTGGATCTCCAACGCCCCCGAAGCCGACTTCGCCACCGTCTTCGCCCGTACGACACCCGGAGCCGGCGCCCGCGGCGTCACCGCGTTCCTGGTCCCGGCCGACCGCCCCGGCCTCACCGGCACCGCCCTGGACATGCTCTCCCCGCACCCGATCGGCACCCTCGCCTTCGACGCCGTGCCCGTCACGACGGCCGACGTACTCGGCGAACCCGACCGCGGTTTCCGCGTGGCCATGGCCACCCTCAACCTCTTCCGGCCCAGCGTCGGCGCCTTCGCCGTCGGCATGGCACAGGCCGCCCTCGACGCCACCCTCACCCACACCGCGCGACGCGACGCCTTCGGCGGCAAACTGAGAGACCTCCAGACGGTCGCCCACCAGGTCGCCGAGATGTCCCTGCGCACCGAGGCGGCCCGCCTGATGGTCTACGCCGCCGCCACGGCGTACGACACCGGCGCCCCGGACGTGCCACGCCGCGCCGCCATGGCGAAACTCCTCGCCACCGAGACCGCGCAGTACGTCGTCGACACCGCCGTCCAGCTCCACGGCGCCCGCGCCCTGCGCCGCGGCCACCTGCTGGAACATCTGTACCGCGAGGTGCGGGCGCCACGGATCTACGAGGGGGCGAGCGAGGTGCAGCGCGGCATCATCGCGAGGGAGTTGTACGCGGCGGAGGACCGGACGGGGCCGGAGGGCGTCCGGTGACCGCCGAACGCGTCAACCCGCCCGGCCTGTCCCCGCCGGCCGGCTTCTCACACGCGGTCGTCGCGACCGGCTCACGCCTGGTGTTCCTGGCCGGCCAGACCGCGCTGGACGCCGACGGCAAGGTGGTCGGCGACTCGCTGCCCGACCAGTTCGCCCGCGCCCTGGCCAACCTGCTGACCGCCCTCGCGGCGGCCGGCGGCACCCCCGCGGACCTGGCACGCGTCACCGTCTACGTCACGGACGTCGCCGCCTATCGGGCGTCCGCCCCCGAACTGGGCCGCATATGGCGGGAGTCGGCGGGCCGGGACTACCCGGCGATGGCCGTCGTCGGGATCGTACGGCTGTGGGACGAGGAGGCCCTCGTCGAGCTGGACGGGTTCGCCGTCCTGGGGGACCGATCCGACTGATCAGGCCGCGACGGCGACGGCCACGGGGCGCCGTTCGGCCGGGACGCGGTGCGGGGCGACGACGCGGCCGTCGGGCAGCAGCTCGCCGGAGTCGTCGAAGACGATCGTGCCGTCACACAGGAGGGTCCAGCCCTGCTCGGGGTGGGCGGCGACGACGTGTGCGGGGTCGGCCGTGGGGCTCGGAGTCCGGTGGGTACACATGGCGCACCTCCACGTCGGTGGGGTCACCGGGCGGTGGACCCCGTTGAACCGACCATGCGCCCGCTCGGGGGCCGCCGCCAGAGCCCGCCGGGGAGTGTGACAGCACCAGGACAACTCGCGGACCGTTCGTCGACGCACGGTGCGGACTCGCCACCGAAGGAGTGACGATCACGGTCGCGGTGACGGCGGGCG
>NZ_MUBA01000262.1 GCF_002154575.1 Streptomyces bobili | reverse complement strand
CCCTCAGCCAGTTCCTCCGAAGGCCCCGCCACCAGCCCCAACTCCGCGCCCGAGGCGATCAGCGGATGGTCCGGCAGGATGCGGACGGTGTAGCCGTACGGGCCCGTGCGGTCGAGGGAGAGGGGGCCCTCGTAGACCCAGCGGCCCTCCAGATCGGGGCCGCCCACCGGTTTCAGGGGGACGGCCGTGCCGTCCGTGATGCGGTCCTCCGCGTCGACTCGGCCGGAGACGGCCTGCACCTCGACGTCGTCGGGGGTGAGGTCGCCGAGGCGCAGGCGGACGCGGAGGGCGAGCATCGTGCCGAGTTCGGCGGTCGGGGTGGCCGCCGAGGTCTCGACGTGGTCGACGGTGACGGTGTGCCAGGAGGCGCGCACCTTCGCCTTCCAGGCGGCGAGGTCGCGGGCCGTGTCGGGGCCGAGGGCGCGGTGGGCCTGGGCCGCCGGGGTGTAGAGGCGTTCGACGTACTCGCGGACCATACGGCCGGCCAGCACCTTCGGGCCGAGGAGGGTGATGGTCTGGCGGACCATCTCGATCCAGCGGTCGGGCAGCCCGCCCGCGCCGGGCTCGTAGAAGCGGGGGGTGACGCGCTGCTCCAGCAAGTCGTACAGCGCCGCCGCCTCGATGTCGTCGCGGTGGTCGGCGTCCATGCCGGAGCCGTCCGCGGTGGGGATGGCCCAGCCGAAGTCGGGCTGGAACCACTCGTCCCACCAGCCGTCCAGGACGGAGAGGTTGAGACAGCCGTTGAGCGCCGCCTTCATTCCGGAGGTGCCGCAGGCCTCCAGCGGGCGCAGCGGGTTGTTGAGCCAGATGTCGCAGCCGGGGTACAGCTTCTGCGCCATCGCCATGCCGTAGTCGGGGAGGAAGACGATGCGGTGGCGCACGCGCGGGTCGTCGGCGAAGCGCACCAGTTCCTGGACGAGCCTCTTGCCGCCGTCGTCCGCCGGGTGCGCCTTGCCCGCCACCACGATCTGGATCGGACGGTCCGGGTGCAGGAGCAGGTCCATCAGGCGGTCGCGGTCGCGCAGCATCAGTGTCAGCCGCTTGTACGACGGGACGCGGCGCGCGAATCCGATGGTGAGGACGTCGGGGTCGAGGACTCCGTCGATCCAGCCCAGCTCGGCCGTGCCCGCGCCGCGCTGCCGCCAGGAGGCCCGCAGCCGCTGCCGTACCTCCATGACGAGCTGCTCGCGCAGGTCGCGGCGGAGGTCCCAGATGTCCTGGTCGGCGATGTCGGCGACGGAGTCCCAGCGGTCGGAGCCGCCGACGCTGAGGGCGTCCTCTGCGCGCTGGTCGCCGATCTGCCGGGCGCCCAGCCGCAGCACCTCGGGGGCGACCCAGGTGGGGGCGTGCACGCCGTTGGTGACGGAGGTGATCGGGACCTCCTCGGCGTCGAAGCCGGGCCACAGGCCGGCGAACATCTCCCGGCTGACCTGGCCGTGCAGGAGCGAGACGCCGTTGGCGCGCTGGGCGAGGCGCAGGCCCATCACCGCCATGTTGAAGAGGTTGGCCTCGCCGCCCGGATAGGTCTCCATGCCCAGGGTGAGGATGCGGCCGACGTCGATGCGCGGGAGTTCGGCGCCGGGACCGAAGTGCCGGGCGACGAGTTCGCGGTCGAAGCGGTCGATGCCGGCCGGGACGGGGGTGTGGGTGGTGAAGACGGTGCCGGCTCGGACCGCTTCGAGGGCGGAGTCGAAGTCGAGTCCGTCGTCGCACAGCTCGGCGATCCGCTCCAGGCCGAGGAACCCGGCGTGCCCCTCGTTGGTGTGGAACACCTCGGGCGGGGCGTGCCCGGTGAGCCGGCAGTACGTGCGTACCGCCCGGACACCTCCTATGCCGAGCAGCATCTCCTGGAGGAGGCGGTGTTCGCTGCCGCCGCCGTAGAGCCGGTCGGTCACCCCGCGTTCGCCGACGTCGTTGTCCTCGACGTCGGAGTCGAGCATCAGCAGCGGCACACGGCCGACCTGGGCCAGCCAGATCCGGGCGTGGAGCTGTTTTCCGCCGGGGAGGGCGAGGGAGACCTGGGCGGGGGTGCCGTCGTCCTCCTTGAGCTGGCTGACCGGCAGCTCGTTGGGGTCGAGGACGGGATAGTGCTCCTGCTGCCAGCCCTCGCGGGAGAGGGTCTGGCGGAAGTAGCCGTGCCGGTAGAGCAGCCCGACCCCGATGAGGGGGACGCCCAGGTCGCTGGCCGCCTTCAGATGGTCGCCGGCGAGGATGCCAAGGCCGCCTGAGTACTGGGGCAGGGCGGCCGTGACACCGAACTCCGGGGAGAAGTAGGCGATGGCGGCGGGCAGCTCGGCGGACTGCGCCTGATACCAGCGCTCGCCGGTCATGTAGTCGTTGAGATCGTCGGCCGCGGCGGTCAGCCGGGTCAGGAACTGGTGGTCCTCGGCCAGTTCCTGGAGGCGTGCGGCGCGTACGCCGCCCAGCAGCCGTACGGGGTCGCCGCCCGCGGTCGCCCAGTGTTCGGGGTCGACGGAGCGGAAGAGTTCGCGGGTTTCCGCATGCCATGACCAGCGCAGATTGCGCGCGAGGTCACTGAGCGGCCGGAGGGGTTCGGGGAGAAGGGGTCGGACAGTGAATCGACGGATCGCCTTCACATTCCACCTCGGCGTGCGTGAGGAGTGGCGCACGGCAGTGTGCGTCAACGTCTCTGATGACGGTACCGGCGTCGGTGCCGGAGTTGCTGGAGGCTGCCGCAGCCGAGCCTGTACTTCGGCCCCCGGCGGGGCTTCTCGCGCCCCTCCGGACGTTCCGGTCGCCGCGCCGGACGATCGGATCGCCCGGCCCGGCTCGCCCGGATGCCCTGACCGGCGCCTTGGAGCCCCCCAGTGCGCCCCTTTATGGCCGATTCCACCCCCGCGGGCCACCTTGTGACACTTCACGCCGCACGAGAGGCTGCGGGTGGCGCACCCGGCACCGCCGTCGTGCGTCGACTCGAGGAGGGGAACTCGAACCATGGCTCGGACGCGGACACGGCGTCTGCGCCGGGTGGGGGGTCTCATCGCGGTCGCCACGACCCTGGTGTTCTCGGCCATCACCCCACCCGCGCACGCCACACCACCCATCACCCCGCCCAGGCAGGCCACACCACCCGCGCACGCCGCACCACCGGAGGGGGCGATAGGCGGCGCCGGTCAGCCCGGCACCGTCGACGGCAGTTATCTCGTGACGCTCGAAGAGGGGGTGCGGGCACCGGCCGCGGGCCGGGGCATCGCCGCACGGTACGGGGCCCGGATCAGCCACACCTACGGCACGGTCCTCAACGGTTTCGCCGTCGAGGCGACCGCGGGACAGGCACGGCGGCTCGCGGCCGACCCACGGGTGGTGTCGGTCGTCCAGGACACGCGGGTGGCCCTCGACACGACCCGGCGGACCACACCCCCGCTAACCGCCCGGACCCCGCGGACCACGCCCCCGCGAACCGCCCCGACGCGGCAGCGGCAGCGGCCCCCCTCCTGGGGCCTCGACCGTCTCGATCAGGCGGGCCTCCCCCTGGACGGCGGCTACAGCGCGCCGGCCTCCGCGGGGGCCGGGGTGACGGTGTACGTCATCGACACCGGCGTACGGATCACGCACCGGGACTTCGGCGGCCGGGCGTCGTACGGGTGGGACTTCGTGGGCGGCGACCGCGGCGCGGGGGACGGCAACGGACATGGCACCCATGTCGCCGGTACCGTCGCGGGCAGCGGCGCCGGGGTCGCCAAGAAGGCGAAGGTGGTCTCCGTCCGGGTGCTGGACAGCGCGGGCGCCGGCACCACCGCGCGGGTCATCGCCGGCATCGACTGGGTCACCCGGCACGCGCGGAAACCGGCGGTCGCCAACCTCAGCCTGGGCGGCCCGTACAGCGCGCAGCTGGACGCGGCCGTCCGCGCGTCGATCCGCTCCGGCGTGACCTACACCGTCGCCGCCGGGAACGAGGGCCGGGCGGCAGCCCTGTACTCCCCCGCCGACGTCATAGAGGCGATCACCGTCGGGGCGACCGACCGCCGGGACGTCCGCCTCGCGTACTCCAACCACGGCTCAGCCCTCGACCTGTTCGCCCCGGGGGTGTCCATCGTCTCGACGGCGCACACGAGCGACACGGGGCGCGCGACCTGGTCCGGTACGTCGATGGCGGCCCCGCACGCGGCGGGCGTGGCCGCGCTGTATCTCGCGACGCGTCCGAGGGCCACGCCCGCCCAGGTGCAGCGGGCCCTGGTCGCGGGGGCCACGAACGGCAAGGTGTCCGGCCGGGGGCCCGGTTCGCCGGACAGACTCCTGCGGGTGACGCGTCCTTGAGGACTCCCGAGGAACTCGGCAGGAACGTTCTCGGAACTCGCGAGAATCTCCCACGGACGGAGTACGAGTTTGTGAATACATACGCGCGAGTAGTTAACAACGTGCCGGATTGCTCACCCGAATAGGGTGGGAAGGCTCCTCCGGTACAGGACCCCGTACGACCAGAGCCCGCCGTACGACGAGAGCACGCCGTGCGACGAGCACGACCCCGGCAGCCGCCTGCCGGCCCGCGCCCCGGCGCGCCCGGCTCGCGGTACGCCCCGCAGCACCCGGCACCACCCACCCCGTATGCCGCAGGACCCACCTCCCCACATCCATCACGCCCACCTTCGTTGATGCGGACAGGAGCGGTCATGCCCGCCACGCACCACTCGTCAGCACCCCCGACACCCCCTCGCACGGCAGCGCCACCATCCTCCGAGCGTTCCGCGACCGCCGGACCGGCCGCCGCGGAGCGATCCTCCGCGAAGCGGGCGTCGCCGAAGCAATCGCCGACGGGCCAATCACCGCCGGACCAGTCGTCGCCGGACCAGTCATCACCGGACGAGTCACCGACCGAGCAGGCACAGACCGGGCAGTCACCGCCGCAGCGGTCGTCGCCCGAGCGGTCCGCCGCGGGGAGCGGGACCGCCGTGGGGCGTATACCCGTCCTCGATGTCCGGCCGGTCGTCCTGCGCGGCCGGCGGCCCGCCAAGGCGGTCACCGGAGAGACGTTCCAGGTCTCGGCCACCGTGTTCCGCGAGGGTCACGACGCGGTCGCCGCCAACGTCGTGCTGCGCGATCCCGACGGCCGCCCCGGCCCGTGGACGCCGATGCGCGAGCTGGCCCCCGGCACCGACCGCTGGGGCGCCGACGTCACCCCGGACGCGCCGGGCCACTGGACGTACACCGTCGAGGGCTGGAGCGATCCGGTCAGCACCTGGCGGCACCACGCGCGCATCAAGATCCCCGCGGGCATCGACACCGACCTCGTCCTGGAGGAGGGCGCCCTGCTGTACGAGCGCGCCGCCGCCGGGATCCCCGAGGCGAAGGCGCCGGCGACGGCGGGCTCCACAGCCCAGGAGGGCTCCGCGGCGCAGCGGAACGTACTCCTCGCCGCGGTCGGCGCCCTGCGCGACGAGTCCCGCCCGGCCGCCTCCCGGCTGGCGGCGGCGCTCGACCCGGAGGTGGACGCGGTGCTGGCCCGCCACCCGGTGCGCGAGCTGGTCACCGAGTCCGAGACGCTCCCCTTGCAGGTGGAGCGGGAGCGGGCGCTGTACGGCTCCTGGTACGAGTTCTTCCCGCGTTCCGAGGGCACCCCCGAGCGCCCGCACGGCACGTTCCGCACGGCCGCGCGCCGGCTGCCCGCGATCGCCGCGATGGGCTTCGACGTCGTCTACCTCCCGCCCATCCATCCGATCGGTACGACCTTCCGCAAGGGCCGTAACAACACCCTCGACCCCGGCCCCGAGGACGTGGGCGTGCCCTGGGCGATCGGCTCACCCGAGGGCGGACACGACGCCGTGCACCCGGATCTCGGCACGATCGACGACTTCGCGTGGTTCGTGCGGCGGGCGAGAGAGCAGGGCCTGGAGATCGCGCTCGACTTCGCGCTGCAGTGCTCGCCGGACCACCCGTGGGTGCGCGAACACCCCGAGTGGTTCCATCACCGGCCGGACGGGACGATCGCGTACGCCGAGAACCCGCCGAAGAAGTACCAGGACATCTACCCGATCGCCTTCGACGCCGACATGGACGGGCTCGTCGCCGAGACGCTGCGGGTGCTGCGGCACTGGATGTCGTACGGCGTGCGGATCTTCCGGGTGGACAACCCGCACACCAAGGCGGTGGTGTTCTGGGAGCGGGTCATCGGGGAGATCAACCGGACCGACCCGGACGTGATCTTCCTGGCCGAGGCGTTCACCCGGCCCGCGATGATGCACACCCTCGCGCAGATCGGCTTCCAGCAGTCGTACACGTACTTCACCTGGCGCAACAGCAAGGCGGAGCTGACCGAGTACCTCACCGAGCTGACGGGCGAGGCGGCCTCCTACATGCGGCCGAACTTCTTCCCCAACACCCCGGACATCCTGCACGCCCAGCTCCAGCACGGCGGACGCCCCGCCTTCGAGGCGCGGGCCGTGCTCGCCGCGACCCTCTCCCCCAGCTGGGGCATCTACAGCGGCTACGAGCTGTGCGAGAACACCCCGGTGAAGGAGGGCAGCGAGGAGTACCTCGACTCGGAGAAGTACCAGCTCAGGCCGCGGGACTGGGAGGCCGCCGCACGCGAGGGCCGCACCATCGCCCCGCTGATCACCCGGCTCAACGAGATCCGCCGGGCCCATCCCGCGCTGCGGCAACTGCGGAACCTGCACTTCCACGATGCCGACCAGGACGCGGTGATCGCCTACTCGAAGCGGAGCGGTTCGAACACGGTTCTGGTGGTCGTCAACCTCGACCCCCACCACACCCAGGAGGCCACGGTCTCGTTGGACATGCCGCAACTCGGCCTGGACTGGCACGAGTCCGTGCCGGTGCGCGACGAGCTCACCGGCGAGACCTACTACTGGGGCAGGGCCAATTACGTGCGCCTCGAACCGGGCACTCGGCCCGCGCACGTCCTGACCGTCCTGCGACCGTCCACCCCGCAGATCGGAGGGTCACCCACACGATGATCGTCAACGAGCCCGTTCAGGACACCTTCGAGGACACCCCCGCCAAGGACCGCGATCCCGACTGGTTCAAACGAGCCGTCTTCTACGAGGTCCTCGTCCGTTCCTTCCAGGACAGCAACGGCGACGGCGTCGGCGACCTCAAGGGACTCACCGCCAAACTCGACTACCTCCAGTGGCTGGGCGTCGACTGCCTGTGGCTGCCGCCCTTCTTCAAGTCACCGCTGAAGGACGGCGGCTACGACGTCTCCGACTACACCGCCGTCCTGCCCGAGTTCGGCGACCTCGCCGACTTCGTGGAGTTCGTCGACGCCGCCCACCAGCGCGGCATGCGCGTCATCATCGACTTCGTCATGAACCACACCAGCGACCAGCATCCGTGGTTCCAGGAGTCGAGAAAGGATCCTGAGGGGCCGTACGGCGACTACTACATGTGGGCCGACGACGACAAGCAGTACGCGGACGCGCGGATCATCTTCGTCGACACCGAGGTGTCCAACTGGACCTTCGACCCGGTGCGCAAGCAGTACTTCTTCCACCGCTTCTTCTCCCACCAGCCGGACCTCAACTACGAGAACCCGGCCGTGCAGGAGGAGATGATCTCCGCGCTGCGGTTCTGGCTGGACCTGGGCATCGACGGCTTCCGGCTCGACGCCGTGCCCTACCTCTACGCCGAGGAGGGGACGAACTGCGAGAACCTTCCGGCCTCCCACGCCTTCCTCAAACGGGTCCGCAAGGAGATCGACGCCCAGTACCCGGACACGGTGATCCTGGCCGAGGCCAACCAGTGGCCCGAGGACGTCGTCGACTACTTCGGCGACTACGCCTCCGGCGGCGACGAGTGCCACATGGCGTTCCACTTCCCCGTCATGCCCCGCATCTTCATGGCCGTGCGCCGCGAGTCCCGCTACCCGGTGTCGGAGATCCTCGCCAAGACGCCGACGATCCCCTCCGGCTGCCAGTGGGGCATCTTCCTCCGCAACCACGACGAACTGACCCTGGAGATGGTCACCGACGAAGAGCGCGACTACATGTACGCGGAGTACGCCAAGGACCCGCGCATGCGCGCCAACATCGGCATCCGGCGGCGGCTCGCCCCCCTCCTGGACAACGACCGCAACCAGATCGAACTCTTCACCGCGCTGTTGCTGTCGCTGCCCGGTTCGCCGATCCTGTATTACGGCGACGAGATCGGCATGGGCGACAACATCTGGCTCGGCGACCGTGACGCGGTGCGCACTCCCATGCAGTGGACACCGGACCGTAACGCAGGCTTTTCGTCCTGCGACCCCGGCCGGCTCTTTCTGCCGACCATCATGGACCCCGTCCACGGCTACCAGGTCACCAACGTCGAGGCGTCGATGGCGTCGCCCTCCTCGCTGCTGCACTGGACCCGCCGCATGATCGAGATCCGCAAGCAGAACCACGCCTTCGGCCTCGGCTCCTACACCGAACTGCCGTCCTCCAACCCGGCCGTCCTCGCCTTCCTTCGCGAGTACGAGGACGACCTGGTCCTGTGCGTCCACAACTTCTCGCGCTTCGCCCAGCCCACCGAACTGGACCTGAGCCGGTTCGGTGGCCGCCACCCCGTCGAGCTGTTCGGCGGCGTCCGTTTCCCGGCCGTCGGTGACCTGCCGTACCTGCTGACCCTCGGCGGGCACGGCTTCTACTGGTTCCGGTTGCGCAGGGAGACGGTCTAGTGCGAAGCGTGCGGACCGTCTAGAACCCCGCGGCGGGGCGGTTTCTCCCGCCCCGCCCGGGGCACGCATCAGTAACACCCCGACCCCCCGGGGAAAGGACGTGACGCCATGGCGGAAACGGTCACACTCTCCGGCACGACCAGCCCCGGCCTCCTCGCGTCACTGGCCCCCCTGCTGCGCGAGTGGCTGCCACGGCAGCGCTGGTTCGCCGGCAAGGGGAGTCCGGTCACGGGATTCTCGCTGGTGGCGGGCACCGAGCTACTGCCCGCCGCGTCCAGGCTGGGCCTCTACCACCTGCTGGTCCGCGCCCACCAGGGCGCCGTGCCCGGTGACTGCTACCAGCTGCTGATCGGCGTGCGTGAGGCGCTGCCGCCCCGGCTGGCGCCCGCGATGATCGGGCACGTGCCGGACGGACCGCTCGGCGGCCGGACCGTCTACGACGCCCTGTACGACACCCGGCCCGCCGAGGTCCTCCTGGAGGCGCTGCGCACCGAGGCCCGCATCGGCGTCCTGCGCTGCGAACGGGACCACGGTCAGGAGATACGCGCCGGCCTGGTGCCACGCCGGCTGACCGCCGAGCAGTCCAATTCGTCGGTCGTGTTCGGAGATACGTTCATCCTGAAGCTGTTGCGCCGGGTCGTCCCCGGCGTCAACCCCGACCTGGAACTGCCGCTGGCGCTGGCCCGCGAGGGCTCCTCCCGGGTTCCCGCGCCGACGGCATGGCTGCACGCGGACCTGGAGGACGGCGCCGGCGAGTCGTACGTCCTCGGTGTGCTCCAGCCGTACGTGCAGGGCGCGACGGACGGCTGGGAGCTGGCGCTGCGGGAACTGGCCAAGGGCCAGGACTTCGGCGCCGAGGCACGGGCCCTGGGCCGGGCCACCGCCGAGGTGCACACGGCCCTGGCCCGCGCGCTGCCCACCGTGACCCTCGGCCACGCCCAGCTCGGACCGCTCGTCGACGGCATGACCGAGCGGCTCGACGCGGCCTCCCAGGCGGTACCCGCGCTGCGCCCGTACGCGCCCGGCCTGCGCACCGCCTTCTCCGCTCTGGCCGGCCTCGCGGCCGAGGGCCGTACCTGGACCGCCCAGCGCGTCCACGGCGACCTGCACCTCGGGCAGTGCCTGCGCGCTCCCTCCGGAGAGTGGTCGCTGATCGACTTCGAGGGCGAACCGGCCCGCCCGCTCGCCGAACGCAGGATGCCCCAGCCGGCCCTCCGGGACGTGGCGGGCATGCTGCGCTCCTTCGACTACGCCGCCCTCTCCGCCGAACCGCCGGCGCCCGGATGGGCCGAGGTGTGCCGGGCCGCCTACTGCTCCGGCTACGCCGAGGTGTCCGGCACCGACCCCCGCACCGACCCCGTACTGCTGCGGGCCTACGAGACGGACAAGGCGGTCTACGAGGTCGTCTACGAGGCCCGGCACCGCCCCGACTGGCTCTCCGTCCCGCTGACCGCGATACGTCGGCTCGCCGCAACCGACTCGTTCTGAGGAGGCTCCGCCCGTGACTCCCAGCCCCCCGTCCCCCCACGGTTCCGACCCGAGGGAACCGAAGGCAACGAAGGCCCCGAGGGACCCGAAGAAGATCCCGGCCGAGAAAGCCGCGGTCAGGAAATCGGTGACCGCGAAGACGGCGGCCGAGACGGCGACGGGCAAGAAGACGGCCGGGAAGAAAGCGGCCGGGAAGAAGACCGCGGCTGCCGGGAAGGCCGTCACCAAGAAGGCCGTCACGGCGAAGACCGCGACGAAGAAGGCAGTGGCGAGCGCCGTGGCGAAGAAGTCCGTGGCGAAGAAGGCGGGCACGAAGAAGGCGGTCGCGGCGAAGAGGTCCGTGGCGCGCGAGGCGCCCCCGGCCGGGCCCCTGGAGGTCGCCCTCTCGCCCGCGCTGGACGCCGACGACCGCGAGCGGCTGCTGCACGGCACGCATCACCAGCCGCACGCCGTGCTCGGCGCGCACCCGGCGCCCGGCGGGATCGTCTACCGCGCGTTCCGCCCCTACGCCCGCTCGGTCGCCGTCGTCACGGGCGACCTGCGGGCCGAACTGCACGACGACGGCGACGGCTTCTTCTCCGGCCTGCTCCCCCTGCGGGAGGTCCCGGCCTACCGTCTCGTCGTCGCCTACGAGGACACGGTCCAGGAGACCGAGGACCCGTACCGCTTCCTGCCCACGCTGGGCGACCTGGACCTGCACCTGATCGGCGAGGGCCGGCACGAGGAACTGTGGACGGTGCTCGGCGCGCACCCCCTCACCCACCAGGACGTGGCCGGCACCCGGTTCTGCGTGTGGGCGCCCAACGCGCGCGCGGTGCGGCTGGCGGGCGCGTTCAACTTCTGGGACGGCATCGGGTATCCGATGCGGTCGCTGGGCTCCTCCGGGGTGTGGGAACTGTTCGTGCCGGGGATCGGCGAGGGCGAGCTGTACAAGTTCGACATCACCCGGCCCGACGGCTCCCGCACCCAGCGCGCCGACCCTATGGCCCGCCGCACGGAGACCCCGCCGGCCACCTCCTCGGTGGTCGAGGCCTCGCACTACGAGTGGGGCGACGAGGAGTGGATGGCGCGGCGCGGCGAACGCCCGGCCCACGAGGCACCCCTGTCCATCTACGAGGTCCACCTCCCCTCCTGGCGACCGGGCCTGACCTACCGTCAACTCGCCGAGCAGCTCCCGGCGTACGTCAGGGAGCTGGGCTTCACGCACGTCGAGCTGATGCCGATCGCCGAGCATCCCTTCGGCGGCTCCTGGGGCTACCAGGTCACCGGCTTCTACGCGCCCACGGCCCGGCTCGGCACGCCCGACGACTTCCGGTTCCTGGTGGACGCGCTGCACCGGGCCGGCATCGGCGTCCTCATGGACTGGGTGCCGGCCCACTTCCCGCGCGACGACTGGGCGCTGGCCGAGTTCGACGGGCGGACCCTGTACGAGCACGAGGACCCGCTGCGGGCCGCGCATCCCGACTGGGGCACGCTGGAGTTCGACTACGGGCGGCGCGAGGTGCGCAACTTCCTCGTCGCCAACGCGGTGTACTGGTGCGAGGAGTTCCACATCGACGGGCTCCGGGTGGACGCCGTCGCCTCCATGCTCTACCTCGACTACTCGCGCGAGCCCGGCCAGTGGACGCCCAACGAGCACGGCGGCCGGGAGAACCTCGACGCGGTGGCCTTCCTCCAGGAGATGAACGCCACGGTGTACCGGCGCGTCCCCGGCGTCGTGACCATCGCGGAGGAGTCCACGGCCTGGGACGGCGTCACACGCGCCACGCACCATCGGGGTCCGAGCGGCTTCGGCGGGCTCGGCTTCGGACTGAAGTGGAACATGGGGTGGATGCACGACTCGCTCCAGTACATGAGCCACGAGCCCGTGTACCGCAGGTACCACCACGGCGAGATGACCTTCTCCATGGTGTACGCCTACAGCGAGAACTACGTCCTGCCCATCTCGCACGACGAGGTGGTGCACGGCAAGAAGTCGCTCGTGTCGAAGATGCCCGGCGACTGGTGGCAGCAGCGCGCCAGTCTGCGCGCCTACCTGGCGTACATGTGGGCCCATCCGGGCAAGCAACTCCTCTTCATGGGGCAGGAGTTCGCGCAGGGCGCGGAGTGGTCGGAGGAGTACGGGCCGGACTGGTGGCTGCTCGACCCCGCGTACGGAGCGGAGGCCGATCACCGGGGCGTGCGGGAGCTGGTCGGTGACCTGAACTCCGTCTACCGGTCGACGCCGGCCCTGTGGGAGCGGGACACCTCCGCCGACGGCTTCGCGTGGGTGGTGGGCGACGCCGCCGACGACAACGTCCTCGCCTTCCTGCGCCGCGACGCCGACGGCACGCCCCTGTTGGCCGTCTCCCACTTCTCCCCCGTCGTCCGCCACGACTACCGGCTGGGCGTGCCGGACGACATACCCGCCTGGTACGAGGTCCTCAACACGGACGCCGGCCGGTACGGCGGCAGCGACGTCTTCCACCCCGACCCGGTGAAACCGGAACCCCAGCCGTGGCACGGCCACCCGGCATCCATCCGCCTGACCCTGCCCCCGTTGTCGACGGTGTGGCTGCGGCCGGCGTAGCCGCATATTCGCCCGCCGCCCGCCCCTGCCGGCCTCGCCTACCCGAGGGTTTCCGCCAGCGGGCCCGGCAGGCTGCCGGTGTGCAGGACTCCCAGTCGTTGGGTGGCTCGGGTCAGGGCGACGTACAGGTCGCTGGTGCCGTAGCGGGAGGGTTCCACGACCAGGACCGAGTCGAACTCCAGGCCCTTGGACTGGCGGGGGTCCAGGAGGACGACCTGGTGGGTGAGGTCGGGGTCGGTGTCCGCGGTGACTCCGTCGAGGCGGGCCGCGAGGCGCCGGTGCAGGTCGCGGGGGGCGATCACGGCGAGCCTGCCCTCGGCGGGGGTCAGCTCCTTCACCGCCTCGGCGACCGCGCCGGGCAGGTCGTCGACGGCACGTACCCAGGGGCGTACGCCGGTGGACCGTACCGAACTCGGCGGGACGAAGTCGGGCTGCTCGGCGCGGACGACGGCCGCCGCGACGTCCATGATCTCCGCGGGGGTGCGGTAGTTGACGCCCAGCCGGGTGTGCTCCCAGCGGTCGCCGACGTACGGGTCGAGGATGCCTGACCAGGAGCCGACGCCCGCCGCCTCCGCGGTCTGCGCCGGGTCGCCGACGAGGGTCATGGAACGGGTCGGGCTGCGCCGCATCAGCAGCCGCCATGCCATCGGCGACAGTTCCTGCGCCTCGTCGACGATGATGTGCCCGAACGCCCAGGTCCGGTCGGCCGCCGCGCGTTCGGCGGCGCTGCGGTGGTCGTCCTCCTCGTGGCGTTCGGCGAAGCGTTCGGCGTCGATGATGTCGTGGGCCGACAGGACTTCGGAGGCCTCGTCGTCCTTGTCGTCGAACTCGTACGTCCGGGAGGCGTAGGAGACGTCCAGCACGCCCTGGGCGTAGGCGACCTGGCGTTCCCGTTCGCGTTCGGCGCGCTCCCGTGCCGACCGGTCGTCCTCGCCGAGGAGTTCGGCGGCCTCGTCGAGCAGCGGGACGTCCGCGACGGTCCAGGCGCGGGTGACCGGGCGGCGGATGGCGGCCGCGTCCTCGTCGGGGACGTACCCCTCGGGGTCGGCGAGGAGGTCGGCGACCACCCGCTGCGGGGTGAGTACCGGCCACAACTGGTCGACGGCGGCCCATACTTCGGGGTTCTCGGCCAGTTCGTCGCGGATCTGGGTGACATCGCTGGGGTCGAGGAGGCTGGAGCCGTCGTAGGGGTCGGTGCCGACGCGTTCGGCGTACAGCTCGGTGAGGGTGTTGAGGATGTGCCCCTCGAAGTGCTCGCGGGCGGCGTTGTGCGGCAGCTTCGCGGCCCGGGTGCGCTCGCGGGCGACGCCGACCAGGCCCTCGTCGAGCATCAGGACCTCGCGGTCGTGCTCGATGGCGATCACCGGGTCGGGCAGTGCCTGCCGGTCCCGTACGACGGCGGCGAGGACGTCGGCCATGCCGGCGCGGCCCTTCACCGCGGCGGCCTCGGGGGTGTCCGTGGCCGTCGCCTTCACGCCGGGGTACAGCTCGCCGACCGTCGCGAGGAGTACGCCGGTCTCGCCGAGGGAGGGGAGCACCTCGGCGATGTAGCCGAGGAAGGCGGGGTTGGGGCCGACGATGAGGACGGCCCGCTTGGCGAGCAGTTCGCGGTGTTCGTAGAGGAGGTAGGCGGCGCGGTGCAGGGCGACGGCCGTCTTGCCGGTGCCGGGGCCGCCCTCGACGACCAGCACACCGCGGTGGGGTGCGCGGATGATCTCGTCCTGTTCGGCCTGGATGGTCTGCACGATGTCGTGCATGCGGCCGGTGCGGGCGGAGTTGAGCGCGGCGAGGAGGACGGCGTCACCGGTGGGGTCCTCGTGGCCTGTGCGGGTGGCGTCGCCGAGGTCGAGGAACTCGTCGTGCAGGGCGGTGACCCGGCGGCCGTCGGTGGAGATGTGCCGGCGGCGGCGCAGGCCCATCGTGGTGTGGCCGGTGGCCAGGTAGAAGGGGCGGGCGATGTCGGCCCGCCAGTCGACGAGGACCGGGGTGCGCTCGGGGTCGTCCCGGCGCAGGCCGATCCGGCCGATGTGGTGGCTGGCGCCGGAGGCCAGGTCGATCCGGCCGAAGCAGAGCGAGCCGTCCACGGCGTTCAGCGCGGCGAGCAGCCCGGAGCGTTCGGCGACGAGGATGTCCCGTTCCAGACGGGCCTGCATGGGGGTGTTGCCCTGGGCGAGCGCGTCGGTGACGGCGGCCTCGGTGACACCGCGCAGCGCGTCGACGCGCGCGTACAGCCCGTCGATGAATTCCTGTTCGTCGCGCATTTCACTGTCGGTGAATTCATTGCTTACTTCTGCGCCTGCGTCGATGTTTGACAATGCCGCTCCCGCCCGGATATACTCTGCTCATTGAACTTGTCCGCGATTCAATCCCTTGAAGTCGCGAATCATCGAATATACGCCGAGAAAACCCCCGAGCGCAATTGCTCGGGGGTTTTGTGCTTCTGCTCAGATGACGTCCGACAACTCCTCCAGCAGTCGCCGCTTCGGCCGCGCCCCCACCATCGCCTTCAGGGGCTCACCGGCCCGGAACACCATGAACGTCGGCATCGACAGCACCTTGTAGTGGTTGGTCGTCTCCGGGTTCTGGTCCACGTTCAGCTGCACCACCTTCAGCCTCTCCCCCTCCTCCTCGGCGAGCGCCCTGAGCACCGGCGCCATCTGCCGGCACGGTGGGCACCAGTCGGCGGTGAACTCCACCAGCACCGGAAGTTCCGCCGCGAGTACCTCCGCCGCGAAATCCGCGTCCGTCACCTCGTCCACTCCGGCCACCTTGGTCACAGGTCCCGCCCTCCCAGTTCACACACGGGCTCCGGACCCCCCGGAACCAGCGCCTCGGCGGCCAGCTCGTCACGCGCCCGCTCGGCCCGCGTGAGCTGCCCGGCGACCTTGTCGCGGACCGCCGCCAGCTCCCCGATGAGCGCGTCCAGCTCATCCAGCTTGCGCCGGTACACCGCGAGCGAGGCCGGGCACGAGTCGCCCTCCGGGTGTCCCGCCCGTAGACACTCCACGAAGGGCCGGGTCTCCTCCAGCTCGAACCCGAAGTCCCGCAACGTCCTGATCTGCTGCAACGCCCGCAGGTCGTGCTCGTCGTAGGCCCGGTGACCCAGCTCGTCGCGCCGCGCGGGCAGCAGCCCCCGCGACTCGTAGTACCGCAGCGTCCGCGTCGTGGTGTCGGCCCGTGCGGCCAGCTCGCCGATTCGCATGCCTACGAACGTACGGGTTGACGCCGACGTCAAGGCAAGACCCTCGTCCCGGAGGATCCCTCACTCCGGCGGCAGGAGCGGTTTCCCGCGCACCGGGGAGGACAGCACGATCGACGTGGTGGTCCGGCCCAGCGCCGAGGTCTGCTCCAGGACCTCCTCCAGGTGGACCGTGTCCGTGACGGCGACCTTGAGGAGCCAGCAGTCCTCGCCGATCACGTGGTGGGCCTCGGTGATCTCGGGGCGGTCGAGGAGTTCCAGGGTGCGGGGGTGCTTGAGGGTGTAGCCGCCGTGCGGATCGACCCGGATGAACGCCTGGATGCCGTAGCCGAGGCGGGCCGGGGCGACCTGGGCGGCGTATCCGGTGACGGCGCCCGCGGCCTCCAGGCGGCGCACCCGCTCGGTCACCGCGGCCGGGCTCAGCCGCACCCGGCGTCCCAGCTCGCTGAGTCTGATCCGGCCGTCCGTCTGGAGCAGCTGGAGGATCTGCCGGTCCAGCGCGTCGAAGGCCACCGATGTTTCGCTGGTGGCGGCACGCGGATACCGCGGTTCTTTCGGTGCTTCCGCCCGATCTCCCATGTCTTCCCCTTCAGACCTCGTGGGTACGCCGCGAGAATTATGGTCATGGAAAAGGCGCGAGAGGTTCTGGTCATCGGTGGCAACCGGTACGTCGGCAAGCGGCTGGTCGAAAGGCTGCTGGCGGCCGGGGACCGGGTCACGGTCCTCAACCGCGGATCGTCACGGCCGCCCACGGGCACGGTCCACCTCGTCGCCGACCGCGACGACGAGGTGGCGCTGCGCGCGGCGCTCGGCCCGCGCCGCTTCGACGTGGTCGTCGACCAGGTCTGCTACACCCCGCGGCAGGCAGCCGTCGCCGTGCGCGTCCTCGCCGGCCGCACCCGCCGCTATGTGCTGACGTCCACCGTCGAGGTCTACGAGTACGAGGACTCCATCGCCCCCGTCCGGGAGACGGACGTCGATCCCCTGGCCGCGACCGTCGACCTCGGACTCCCCTGGGACGACGCCGCGTTCCTCGACGCCCACTACGGCGAGGGCAAGCGGCAGGCGGAGGCCGTGTTCGCGTCGGCCGGGGCGTTCCCGTGGACGGCGGTACGGGTCGCGCACGTCCTCGGCGGCGCCGACGACTTCACCGGGCGGCTCGCGCACTACGCGGACCGTGTCCGCACCGGCGAGCCGATCACCGTGCCGGCGTCGAACCACCCGGCGACGTACATCCACGTGGAGGAGATCGCGGACTTCCTGTTCTGGGCGGCGGGCGAGGAGTTCACCGGGCCCGTCAACGCGGCGTCCCACCAGCCGCTGACCACCGAGGAGTTGTGCGGGGTGGTGGCCGGGCACTTCCCCGACGGCAAGACCGTCTTCCACGAGGTGGAGGTCGGCGAGGTCTCCCCGTTCGCCTTCCGGCGCTCCTACCCCATGGACAACTCCCGTGCCGTCCGGCTCGGTTTCGCCTTCGGCAACGCCCGGCAGTGGCTCGGGCGGGCGGTCGCGGAGACCCTCGGAGCGCGGGCCGGCTGACGCTCACCGGCCGGCGTTCACCGCGTCCGCCGGCTGACACTCACCGGCCGGTGTTCACCCCGTCCGCGTCAGCCGTGTCTCCGCCGCCGCCTCGCGGCCCGTGAGCAGGAGGAGCAGTGCGGCGATCGGGCCGCGGATCTCCTTGCCCGCGCCATGGCTCCACTCGATGTCCGTGGCGACCAGGCGGCCCCGCGGGAGGGGCCAGGGGCGGGGCGGGACCCGCATCGTGCAGACGCGGTCGGCGGCGTCGCGGGCCGCCGCGCGCGGCATCTCGCGGTCCCGGCCGAGCGCGAGGGCGATGTCCTGGCCGTGGACGAGGATGTCGATGAGGGGCTCGCGGCGGCTGGTCATGGGCGCGAGTCGGCGGGAACCGATCGTCGAGCGGAGCAGGGCGACGATCTCGTCGGCCGGGCGCCGCGCCTCACGGACGGCGCTGTCGTGGATCATGCGGTTCCAGTCGCCGCGGGCACGGATCATCTCGCCCACCACCTGGCCGTACGAGAAGCGGGCCGCCACCGTCAGATGCGCGGCCACGTCCCGCACCCGCCAGTCCCCGCACTGCGTGGGGCGCTCCCATTCCTCGGGACCGAGCCCCTCCAACAGGTCGGCCAGGCTGGTCCGTTCATGGTCGATGACCTGCCAGCACGTGTCCTCGTCCAGCACCGCACCCACGGGAATCACCCACTCAAGTGGTAAGCTTCTCTGACCAAATTAGTCAGAGCCTCTGACCAATGTCAAGGCAGGGCGCACCAGCGGCGAGGAGGTGTCGGCGGTGACGGCGGACGGTGGCCCCGACGGGGCGGAACCGGAGACCAACACGGGCGTGCTGCTGTTCCTGCCCTACCGGGCCCTGGAGAACCGCGTCTTCGCCGCCCTCGCCGAGGCGGGCTTCGACGACTTCACCCCCGCCCAGGCCCGGGTCCTCCAGCGCATCGGCCCGCACGGCACCCGGCTGACGGACCTCGCCGAACAGGCCCAGGTCACCAAGCAGACCGCCGGCTTCCTGGTCGACCAGCTGGAGAAGGCGGGCTATGTGCGGCGCGTGCCGGACCCGACCGACCGGCGGGCCCGGCTGGTGTGCGGCGCGGAGAAGGCGTGGGCGGCGAAGGAGGTCGCCGACGGGGTGGTCGCACAGGTGGAGAAGGAGTGGGCGGAGCACCTCGGCAAGCGCCGGATGCGGCAGTTGCGGGAGGCGCTGACCTCCCTGCGGGAGATCACCGACCCCTGGGCCTGAGCGGCCGGCGGCGGCCTCGGATCAGCGAACCTCGCTGAACTCCCGCTCCCCCTTGTCCGCATCCCCCGCGTCCGCCGTATCCCCCGCCTCGGCCTCCGCCCGCTTTTCCTTGCCCGGCAGCAGCACCGCCACCAGCAGCGTGCCGACGCCGAGCACCACCGCGCCGACCAGGCTCGTGTGGGCGACCGCGTCCGCGAAGGAGGATCCGACCGAGTCGGCCATGTGCCGGGCATTCTCGGCGAGTTGGGCAGCCTGCTCCTTGAGCTGTGCGGCCTGCCGCGGATCGGTCGACTGCGCCGCCTGCTCCCCGAGTTGCCGTGCCCTGTCGGCGACGCCCTGCGCGACGGCGTACCCGGCGCCGACCGAGTCCTGGGCGGTGGCGAGCGTGCCGGCGGGGAGGCCGCTGCCGGACGCCGCTTCCCCGAGGCGGTCGGAGTACGACGTGCCCAGCAGCGAGCCGAGGATGGCGATGCCCAGGGAGCCGCCCAGCTCCAGCGAGGTGTCGTTCACCGCGCCGCCGACGCCCAGTTCGGACTCGGGGAACGCCCCCATGATCGCGTCCGTGCAGGGCGACAGGGCGAGCCCGATGGCCACGCCGAGGACGACGAGGGACGCCACGAAGTCGCCGTACGAGGACGTGGAGTCGACCTGGGTGAGCAGGGCGAGGGCGGCCGTGCCGCCGACCATGCCCGCGGTGACCGTCCACTTCATGCCGACGCGCGGGGTGAGGTAGGCGGTCAGGGCCGAGCCGACGAAGACCGCGCCGGCCAGGGGCAGCATGCGCAGGCCGGTGTCGAGGGCGTCGTAGCCGAGGACGAACTGGAGGTGCTGGGTGAGGTAGTAGAAGGCGCCGAAGACGGCGAGGAAGAACAGGGCGACGGCCAGGTTGGAGCCGGCGAAGCGGCGGTCGGTGAAGCGGCGGACGTCGATCACCGGGTGCGGGTGGCGCAACTCCCACAGGACGAAGGCGAGCAGGGCGAGCGCGGCGACGACCGCCGCGCCGATCGCCTTGGGGCCCCAGCCGAAGTGCGGGCCTTCGATGATCATGTAGACGAGCGCGCCGATCCACACCACGGACAGCAGGCCGCCGACGTGGTCGATCCGGTCGTGGTGCCCGGCCCTGGACGGCGGGACGAGGACGAGGGCGCCGGCGATCGCGACGGCGGCGACGGGCACGTTGATGAGGAACGTCGACGACCAGCCGTGGTTCTCCAGCAGCGCTCCCGCGACGAGCGGACCGGCCGCGATGGCGAGGCCCGCGGTGGCCGTCCACAGGGTGATCGCCTTGGCGCGTTCCGCGCGCGGGAAGGTCGCGGCGAGCAGGGAGAGCGTCGCGGGCATGATGAGTGCCGCGCCCACGCCCATCACTGCGCGGGCCGCGATCACGGTGGCGGAGCTGTCGGCGAGGTAGCCGGAGATGGCCCCGCCGGCGAACACGACGAGCCCGAGGATCAGCGCCCCGCGCCGGCTGTACTTGTCGCCGATCGCGCCGAGCAGCAGCATCAGCGCCGCGTACGGCACGGTGTAGCCGTCGATGACCCACTGGAGGTCGGCACTGGAGAGGCCGAGGTCCTCGGTCATGGCGGGCGCGGCGACCGTGAGGGCGGTGTTCGCCATCACGATGATCAGCAGGCTCAGGCAGAGGACCAGGAGCGCCCACCAGCGTCGGCGGTAGGGGCCCTTCATCCCGTCGACCGGTTCGTTCAGGACGAGTCGCATGGCAGGGATCGCCTTCCTCGGGAGGTACACCGGTGGAATTGCACAACGCTGTGCAATGTACGTTGCCTGCACAACGCTGTGCAAATTCGTGGTGCGGAACGAGCCATCGCCGGAAGGCGGGCACAATGGCCGCCATGACCACGGGTATCGGCAGTCGCGCCGAGGCAAACCGACGTCGCATCCTCGATGTGGCCCTCGCCGAGTTGTTGCGCGACCCCGACGCGTCCATGGACCAGATCGCCCGCGCCGCCGGCGTCGTACGGCGCACGGTGTACGGCCACTTCCCCAGCCGTGAGGCACTGATCGGCACGCTGGTCGACGAGGCGGTGGAGGTGCTGGCCGCCGCCCACCAGCCGGAACGTGAGGCCGTCGGGGATCCTGCGGAGGAGCTGGCCCGGTCGGTGCTGGCCGTGTGGCAGATCGCCGACCGCTACCGTCTGCTGGTCGCGCTGGCCCAGCGCACGGTCACCATGCAGGGCATCCGGGAGCGGCTCGCCCCGGTCCGCCGGGACACGATCCGGCTGCTGCAGCGCGGTCTGGACGAGGGGACGTTCGTCTCACCGCTGCCGGCGCCGGCGCTGGCGTACGTGCACGAGCAGATCGTGTTCGCGCTGATGGAGGCCGTGAACGACGAGTTGCTGAGCACGCACGAGGCGGGCCGGTCGGCCGCCGTCACGACACTGACCGCGGCGGGCGTGCCCGCCACCCTGGCCACCGCACTGGTGACGAAGGTGAGCGAGTCCGGCTGACGGGTACGGCGAACGCCGCAGGCCCTCGGTGTGCGAACACCGAGGGCCTGCGGCGAATCGGAAAGACGAAAACCGGGCGGCTGAGCTACGGGGGAGTACTCAGCCGCCCGGCGTGTACCGGGTGTCCGGCCCGGGTTCAGGCGGGGCCGGACACCCGGAGTGGGAGGGGACGCGCCGCCCGGGGGCGTCAGGCCTTGGCGAGTTCCTTCTCGCCCTCTTCCCGCTGCCCGGGAAGGTCCGCGGCCGGGGTGTCCTGTCCGCCGTGGCCGTCGTCGAGCAGGGTCTTCTCGTCGAAGGGCAGTGCACCCGCGAACACCTGCTCCACGCGTCCCTTGTCGATCTCCTTGGTCCAGGTGCCGATCAGGACCGTGGCGACGGCGTTGCCCGCGAAGTTCGTCAGGGCGCGGGCCTCGCTCATGAAGCGGTCGATGCCGACGATGAGGCCGATGCCGTCCACCAGGGCCGGCTTGTGCGACTGGAGGCCACCGGCCAGGGTCGCGAGGCCGGCGCCGGTGACACCGGCGGCGCCCTTGGAGGCGACCAGCAGGAACAGCAGCAGCGGGATCTGCTCACCGACCGACATCGGCGTACCCATGGCGTCGGCGATGTAGAGCGAGGCCATGGTCATGTAGATCATGGTGCCGTCGAGGTTGAAGGAGTAGCCGGTCGGGACGGTGATGCCGACGACGGGCTTGCTGACGCCCAGGTGCTCCATCTTCGCGATGAGACGCGGCAGCGCGGACTCGGAGGAGGAGGTGGACAGGATCAGCAGGAACTCGCGGCCCAGGTACTTGAAGAGCGAGAGGATGTTCATGCCGGCGACGATCCGCAGCAGCGCGGCGAGCACGATGAAGACGAAGAGGAAGCAGGTGGCGTAGAAGCCGAGCATCAGGACGGCGAGGCTCTTGAGGGCGTCGACGCCGGCGGAACCGGTGACCGCGGCGATCGCGCCGAAGGCGCCGATCGGGGCCGCCCACATCACCATCGCGAGGATACGGAACACGAGCCGCTGGATGTGCTCGATGCCGCGCAGGACCGGCTGGCCGGCCGAGCCCATGGCCTGGAGGGCGAACCCGGCGAGCAGGGCGACGAGCAGCGTCTGGAGGACCTCGCCGCCGGTGAAGGCGGAGACGATCGTCGTCGGGATGATCCCGAGCAGGAACTCGGTGGTGTCCTTGGCCTCCGCCGAGACCTGCGCCTGACCGGTCTCCTTGACCGCGTCGGTGACCGCGAGGCTGCTGCCCGGGTCCAGGACGTTGCCGACGACCAGGCCGATGCCGAGCGCGACCAGCGACATGACCGTGAAGTAGCCGAGGGCGATACCGCCGACGGCGCCGACCTTGGCGGCCTTGCGGACGGATCCGATGCCGAGCACGATCGTGCAGAAGATGATCGGCGAGATCATCATCTTGATCAGGTTCACGAAGCCGGTACCGATGGGCTTCAGCTCGACGGCGAAGTCGGGGGCGATCAGGCCCACGGCGATACCGATGGCGACCGCGACGATCACCGCGATGTACAGATAGTGCGTGCGGTCCCGCTTTGCTGCGGGTACGGCGGATGCCGTATCGGGGGTGCTGGCGGCCACGGCTGCCCTCCTTGACGTCTTCGTCGGCATCACCGGCGTGCGGCTCACGTCCGGGGGATATGGGGGATGCCGTGACTATGGCCCCACGCTGTGAGGGCGGTCACCCTTCCGTTCATTTAGTTCACGCTTAACCTCGGGGGCACACTGACGACATGCGCATCCCCGTCCCGAGACCTCGCAGCCTGGCCGGCCAGCTGTTCGCCATGCAGGCGGTCCTCATAGCGGTGCTCGTCGCGGGGTACGCGCTGTTCACCTACGTCAGCGACCGCAGCCAGGCCGAGGAGGCCGCGAGCCGGCAGGCCTCGGCGGTGGCCCGCTCGGTCGCCGACTCCCCCTCCGTGCGGGAGGCGATCGGCACCCCGGATCCGACGGCCGAACTCCAGCCGTACGCGCTGCGGATCATGCGCGACACCGAGGTCGACTTCGTCACGATCATGAATCCGGCGGGGATCCGCTGGACCCACCCGGACGAGAAGCAGATCGGCCGGCACTTCATCGGCAACATCGCCCGCGCCCTGAAGGGCGAGACCTTCACCGAGACCTACACCGGCACCCTCGGCCCGTCCGTCCGCGCGGTCACCCCCGTCGAGGACGACGACGGCCGCATCATCGGCCTGGTCAGCGCGGGCATCAGAGTAGAGGCGATCACCAAGCGGGTGCAGGACCAGGTGACGGCCCTGTTCGGCGTCGCGGCGGGCGCGCTCGCGCTCGGCGCGGTCGGCACGTACGTCGTCAACGCCCGGCTGCGCCGCCACACCCACGGCATGAACGCCTCCGAGCTGAGCCGGATGCACGACTACCACCAGGCGGCGCTGCACGCGGTGCGCGAGGGGCTGCTGATGCTGGACGGCCAGTACCGGGTGGCGCTGATCAACGACGGCGGCCGTGAACTGCTCGGCGTCTCGGGGGAGGTGGTGGGCCGCTCCGTCGCCGACCTCGGTCTGCCCGCCCCGCTGACGGGCGCCCTGCTGTCCTCCGAACCGCGCGTCGACGAGGTGCATCTGACGGCGGACCGGGTGGTGGCGGTGAACACCTCGCCGGTGTCCGGCGGAGAACGCCGGGGCACCGTGGCGACCCTCCGCGATGTCACCGAACTCCAGTCGCTGATGGGCGAGTTGGACTCGGAGCGCGGGTTCACCCAGGCGCTGCGCTCGCAGGCCCACGAGGCGGCGAACCGGCTGCACACCGTGGTCTCGCTGATCGAACTGGGCCGCGCCGACGAGGCCGTGGACTTCGCGACCGCCGAACTGGAGCTGGCGCAGGCGCTGACCGACCAGGTGGTGGCCGCGGTGAGCGAGCCCGTCCTCGCGGCGCTGCTGCTGGGCAAGACGGCGCAGGCCAACGAGCGGGGCGTGGAGCTGGTGGTCTCCCAGGGGAGCGGCCTCGACGACGGGCTGCTCCCCGAGTCGCTGCCCGCCCGTGACCTGGTCACCATCCTCGGCAACCTCATCGACAACGCCGTGGACGCGGCGCAGGGCAGCCTGCGGGCGCGGGTCACGGTGACCGCGTGCACCGAGCACGGCGTGCGGGACGGCGAGGCCGCCGGCGAGCTGGTGCTGCGGGTGACGGACACCGGCGCCGGGGTCGACCCGGCGCACATGGAGCAGGTTTTCGAGCGGGGTTTCTCCACGAAGCCGTCCGGGCCGGGGGGCCGCGGTCTCGGCCTGGCGCTCGTCCGGCAGGCTGTGCACCGCCACGGCGGGACCCTGTCGGTGGCGGAGGCCGAGGGCGGCGGCGCGGAGTTCGTGGTACGGCTGCTCCTGCGGACGACGGTCGCCGCCGCGCCGGTGTCGGGAGGCAAGGGATGACGGACGTGACGGGCGTTTCGGGGAACGAGCCGATCCGGGTGCTGGTGGTCGAGGACGACCCCGTCGCCGCCGACGCGCATGTCCTGTACGTCGGCCGGGTGCCGGGGTTCGTGGCGGTGGGCAAGGCGCACACCGGCGCGGAGGCGCGGCGCATGCTGGACCGTACGCCGGTGGACCTGCTGCTGCTCGACCTGCACCTGCCGGACGGGCACGGGCTCCAGCTGGCGCGTTCGCTGCGGGCGGCGGGGTATCACGCGGACGTGATAGCGGTGACCTCGGCGCGCGATCTGACGGTGGTCCGGGAGGGTGTGTCGCTGGGCGTCGTCCAGTACGTGCTGAAACCGTTCACCTTCGCCACCCTGCGGGACCGGCTCGTGCGGTACGCGGAGTTCCGCGGGGCGGCCGGCGAGGCGAGCGGCCAGGACGAGGTCGACAGAGCCCTGGCCACCCTGCGCGCACCGGGCCCCGTCGCGCTGCCCAAGGGGCTGAGCGGCCCGACCCTGGAGCGCGTGACGGGGGCCGTGCGGGAGGCGGCGGAGGGCCTGACCGCGGCCGGAGTCGCCGAGGCGGTGGGCATCTCCCGGATCACCGCCCGCCGCTACCTGGAACACCTGGTGGAGGCGGGAAGGGCGGAACGCAAGCCGCTGTACGGGCAGGTGGGAAGGCCCGAGCTGGTGTACCGGTGGGTTCCGGCGGCCCGGTGACTCGGCCGGCATGCGGCGCGGGAGAAGACGACGGAAACCGCTCACCGTACGTTTCCACACGTCCCACACCGGGTGACTATGGCCGAACGGCCCGTAGTCACAGCAGCTTCTGGCGCCTACGGTGTGCCCCGTGCACCGACCCCTGTCCCACACCCACCAGCCAGGTCCGCCCTTCGACGCCCTCGCCGCCCGCAGGCTGCGCGCGGCCCTGGGGATGACCCCGGACCATGTCGCCCACGGCCTGCGCGCCTCGTTCGGACTGCCCTACGCCACCCCGGAACTCGTCGTCTCCTGGGAACGCGCCGCCCTGTCCCCCACCAGCCCCGAGCTGACCGCCCTCGCGGGCGTCCTGTGGTGCTCCCCCACCGAACTGACCGGCCGCCCGCGCACACTGCGTGAGTTCCGGATCGCCCGGGGCCTGGCCCCCGAGGACGTGGCCCGCGCCGTCGGTCAGGAGTTCCCGGCCTACCTCGGCATGGAGGAGAGCGGCCGGTGGCGCAGCACCGACCGCCAGTCCGCCGTACTCACCGAACTGCTCGGCCTCGCCCTGCCCGACCTGATCGCCGTCACCGGCCGCGAGGCCGAACTCGCCGACCTCCTGCGCAGCGCGGTCACCACCCGCTGGCAGGCGTACACCAAGCCGCTCGGCAAGCTGCTTCCCCTGGACCGGCGCCTGCTGGAGGCCGTCCTCCAGCAGCTGCACCACAGCTACCAGGGACAGATGACCGCCACCCTCAGCTGGGGCGGCGGCAGCGCGGCCGGTGACGCGAGGGACTCCGGCCGCGACTTCCTCGACCGGATCACCGAGACCTTCTGGACGACCGTCGAGAAGAACTCCGGCTGAGGGCAACAGGCGGCCCTAGAAGACCGACTCCGCCTCGTCCATCCGGTCCTTGGGCACCGTCTTCAGCTCGGTCACCGCCTCCGCGAGCGGCACCATCTTCACGTCGGTGCCGCGCAGCGCGGTCATCATGCCGAACTCGCCCCGGTGCGCCGCCTCCACCGCGTGCCAGCCGAAGCGGGTCGCGAGGACACGGTCGTACGCCGTCGGCACGCCGCCGCGCTGGACGTGGCCGAGGATGACCGGGCGGGCCTCCTTGCCGAGCCGCTTCTCCAGCTCGAACGCCAGCGCCGTACCGATGCCCTGGAAGCGCTCGTGGCCGAACTGGTCGATCGCGCCCTTGCTGTAGTCCATCGTGCCGTCGGCGGGGTGGGCGCCCTCGGCGACGCAGATCACCGCGAACTTCTTGCCACGCGCGAACCGCTCCTCGACCAGCTTCACGAGGTCGGCCGGGTCGAAGGGGCGCTCGGGCAGGCAGATGCCGTGGGCGCCGGCCGCCATGCCGGACTCCAGGGCGATCCAGCCCGCGTGCCGGCCCATGACCTCGACGACCATCACGCGCTGGTGGGACTCGGCCGTCGTCTTCAGGCGGTCCATGGCCTCCGTGGCGACGCCGACGGCCGTGTCGAAGCCGAAGGTGCGGTCCGTGGAGGAGATGTCGTTGTCGATGGTCTTCGGGACGCCGACGACCGGCAGACCCGCGTCGGACAGCATGCGGGCCGCCGTCAGCGTGCCCTCGCCGCCGATCGGGATCAGCGCGTCGATGCCGAACTCGTGGATCATGTCCGAGGCGTTGTCGCAGGCCTCGCGGAGACGGTCGCGCTCCAGGCGTGAGGAGCCGAGGATCGTGCCGCCTCGGGCGAGGATGCCGCTCACGGCGTTCAGGTCGAGAGTGCGGTAGTGGCCGTCGAGCAGACCGGCGTAGCCGTCCTCGAAGCCGATCACCTCGTCGCCGTAGTTGTCGACCGCTCGGTGCACGACCGACCGGATCACTGCGTTCAGGCCGGGGCAGTCGCCGCCCGCGGTGAGGACTCCGATGCGCATCCTGCTGTGTCTCCTGCTCGCTGTGGGTACCGGTGAGCTGTTGTCGATTCTTTCATGCCCCCGAGGAGACTGTCGCGACTGCCGCCTGACGGGCGCCTTAACCGGGGGCAGGGGTATTGTCAAGAGGGTTCTGCTCACCTCGGTGGGCGATTTTTATGAGCCACCCGAACGGCCCACCGATGGAACGGAGAGCACGCGTGACGCGCAGCGTGTACGTGACCGGGATCGACCGCGGCGACGGCCGCCAGGTCGTCGAGCTGGGGGTCATGGAACTCCTGACCCGCCAGGTCGACCGGGTGGGCGTCTTCCGCCCCCTCGTCCACGACGGGCCCGATCGTCTGTTCGATCTGCTGCGCGCCCGGTACCGGCTGTCGCAGGACCCCGGATCCGTCTACGGCATGGACTACCACGAGGCGTCCGCCCTCCAGGCCGAGCGGGGCGCCGACGAACTGGTCTCCACGCTCGTCGACCGCTTCCACCGCGTCGCCCGCGACTACGACGTCGTCCTGGTCCTCGGCACCGACTACGCCGACACCCAGTTCCCCGACGAACTGTCCCTGAACGCACGCCTGGCGAACGAGTTCGGGGCCTCCGTGATCCCCGTCGTGGGCGGCCGGGGGCAGACCACGGAGTCGGTCCTCGCCGAGACCCGCAACGCCTACCGCGCCTACGACGGCCTGGGCTGCGACGTCATCGCCATGATCACCAACCGGGTCGCCCGCGAGGACCGTGAGGAGATCGCCGGACGGCTCGTCTCCCGGCTGCCGGTGCCCTGTTACGTCCTGCCCGACGAGCCCGCCCTGTCGGCCCCGACGGTCGCGCAGATCAGCACCGCCCTGGGGGCCAGGGTGCTGCTCGGCGACGACTCGGGGCTGGCCCGCGACGCCCTCGGCTTCGTCTTCGGCGGCGCGATGCTGCCGAACTTCCTGCACGCCCTGACACCCGGCGCCCTGGTCGTCACCCCCGGCGACCGGGCCGACCTGGTCGTCGGCTCACTGGCCGCGCACAGCGCCGGCACCCCGCCGATCGCCGGCGTGCTGCTCACCCTGGGCGAGGTGCCCAGCCAGGAGGTCCTCACCCTCGCCGCCCGCCTCGCGCCCGGCACCCCCGTGCTGTCGGTGGCCGGCAACAGCTTCCCCACCGCCGAACAACTGTTCTCCCTGGAGGGCAAGCTCAACGCGGCCACCCCGCGCAAGGCGGAGACCGCGCTCGGCCTCTTCGAGCGGCACGTCGACACCGCCGACCTGCTCAAGCGGGTCTCCGCGCCGAGCAGCGATCGCGTCACGCCGATGATGTTCGAGCACAAGCTGCTGGAGCAGGCCCGCTCCGACCTGCGCCGGGTCGTCCTTCCCGAGGGCACCGAGGAGCGGGTGCTGCACGCGGCCGAGGTCCTGCTGCGCCGCGGGGTGTGCGAACTGACCCTCCTCGGTCCCATCGACCAGATCCGCAAGAAGGCCGCGGACCTCGGCATCGACCTGGGCGACTGCCAGTTGATCGACCCGGCCACCAGCGAACTGCGCGACGCCTTCGCCGAGAAGTACGCGGGGCTGCGCGCCCACAAGGGCGTCACCGTGGAACTGGCCTACGACGTCGTCTCCGACGTCAACTACTTCGGCACGCTGATGGTCCAGGAGGGACTCGCCGACGGCATGGTGTCGGGCTCGGTGCACTCCACGGCCGCGACGATCCGGCCCGCCTTCGAGATCATCAAGACGAGGCCGGACGCCGGCATCGTCTCCTCCGTGTTCTTCATGTGCCTCGCCGACCAGGTCCTCGTCTACGGCGACTGCGCGGTCAACCCCGACCCGAACGCCGAGCAGCTCGCCGACATCGCCATCCAGTCGGCCGCGACCGCCGCCCAGTTCGGCGTGGAACCGCGGATCGCGATGCTGTCGTACTCGACGGGTACGTCCGGTTCCGGCGCCGACGTCGACAAGGTGCGCGAGGCCACCGCGCTGGTCCGTCGGCGGCGCCCCGACCTGCGGATCGAGGGGCCGATCCAGTACGACGCCGCCGTGGAGCCGACGGTCGCGGCGACCAAGCTGCCCGGCTCCGAGGTCGCGGGCCAGGCCAGCGTGCTGATCTTCCCCGACCTCAACACGGGCAACAACACGTACAAGGCCGTACAGCGGTCGGCCGGCGCGATCGCCGTCGGCCCGGTGCTCCAGGGCCTGC
The DNA here is from genome assembly GCF_002154575.1 of Streptomyces bobili. Classification (GTDB taxonomy): domain Bacteria; phylum Actinomycetota; class Actinomycetes; order Streptomycetales; family Streptomycetaceae; genus Streptomyces; species Streptomyces bobili. Next base: position 8,744 of record NZ_MUBA01000262.1, on the reverse strand, counting down.
GCAAGCCGGTCAACGACCTGTCCCGCGGCGCCCTCGTCCAGGACATCGTCACCACCGTCGCCATCACGGCGATCCAGGCCCAGACCCTCGACCAGAAGGCACCCCAGCAGTGACCGGCACCCGTGTCCTCGTCCTCAACTCCGGCTCCTCGTCGGTGAAGTACCAGCTGCTCGACATGAGCGACAGCAGCCGGCTGGCGCAGGGCCTCGTCGAGCGCATCGGCGAGCAGACCTCGCGGCTCAAGCACACGCCGCTCGCGACGGCCGAGTCCCGCGAGCGCAGCGGGCCCATCCACGACCACGACGCGGCGCTCAAGGCCGTCGCCGAGGAACTCGCCCAGGACGGACTCGGCCTGGACTCACCGGAGTTGGCGGCGATCGGGCACCGGGTCGTGCACGGCGGCAAGCACTTCACCGAGCCGACCGTGATCGACGACGCGGTCCTCGCGGAGATCGAGCGGCTGATCCCGGTGGCCCCGCTGCACAACCCGGCCAACCTGACCGGGATCCGCACGGCGCGGGCGCTGCGCCCGGACCTCCCGCAGGTCGCCGTCTTCGACACCGCCTTCCACACCACGATGCCGGAGTCCGCGGCGCGCTACGCGATCGACGTGAAGACCGCGGACGAGCACCGCATCCGGCGCTACGGCTTCCACGGCACCTCGCACGCGTACGTCTCCCGGGCGACCGCCGGTCTGCTGGGCCGGGCCCCCGAAGAGGTGAACGTCATCGTGCTGCACCTGGGCAACGGGGCGTCCGCCTCCGCCGTACGCGGCGGGAAGTGCGTCGACACCTCCATGGGGCTCACGCCGCTCGAAGGCCTCGTCATGGGTACCCGCTCCGGCGACACCGATCCGGCCGTCATCTTCCATTTGGCACGAGTTGGCGGAATGTCCATCGACGAAATCGACACTCTTCTCAACAAGAAGAGCGGACTGATCGGCCTGTGCGGTGACAACGACATGCGCGAGATCCGACGGCGGGTCGACGAGGGCGACGAACAGGCGAAGCTCGCCTTCGACATCTACATTCACCGGCTGAAGAAGTACATCGGCGCCTATTACGCCGTGCTCGGCCGGGTGGACGCCGTGGTGTTCACCGCCGGGGTCGGCGAGAACGCGGCGCCGGTGCGCGCGGCGGCCGTCGCGGGCCTGGAGACCCTGGGCCTGGCGGTGGACGACGAGCTGAACGCCGTACGCGGTGACGAGCCGCGGCTGATCTCGCCCGCAGGCGCGCGGGTGAAGGTCGCCGTGGTCCCCACGGACGAGGAACTGGAGATCGCCACACAGACCTACGCGCTGGTGGAGCGCAATGGATATGCGGCTCCGCCGCAAGGCAACTGAAGAGTAAGGCAACTGAGCACCTTCCCGCCCATTTGTATCTTCCACCAGACGGAATATTCCGTAGCGAAACAAACCGATAGGATCGCCCCATGCGCCGTTCCAAAATCGTCTGTACTCTCGGCCCCGCGGTCGACTCCCACGAAATGCTCGTGTCGCTGATCGAAGCCGGCATGAACGTGGCCCGCTTCAACTTCAGCCACGGCTCGCACGCCGAGCACCAGGGCCGGTACGACCGGGTCCGTGCCGCGGCCAAGGAGACCGGCCGGGCCATCGGGGTCCTCGCCGACCTCCAGGGTCCGAAGATCCGCCTCGAGACCTTCGCCGAGGGGCCGGTCGAGCTGGTGCGCGGTGACGAGTTCACCATCACCACCGACGACGTGCCCGGCGACAAGTCGATCTGCGGCACCACCTACAAGGGGCTGCCCGGCGACGTCTCGCGCGGCGACCAGATCCTCATCAACGACGGCAACGTCGAGCTGAAGGTCCTGGACGTCGAGGGCCCGCGGGTGAAGACGATCGTCATCGAGGGCGGTGTCATCTCCGACCACAAGGGCATCAACCTGCCCGGCACGGCCGTCAACGTGCCCGCGCTGAGCGAGAAGGACATCGACGACCTGCGGTTCGCGCTGCGCATGGGCGCCGACCTCGTCGCGCTGTCCTTCGTCCGCGACGCCAAGGACGTCCAGGACGTCCACCGCATCATGGACGAGGAGGGCCGCCGCGTCCCCGTCATCGCCAAGGTGGAGAAGCCGCAGGCGGTGGAGAACATGGAGGACGTCGTGATGGCGTTCGACGGTGTCATGGTCGCCCGTGGCGACCTGGCCGTCGAGTACCCGCTCGAGAAGGTCCCCATGGTGCAGAAGCGGCTCATCGAGCTGTGCCGCCGCAACGCCAAGCCGGTGATCGTGGCGACCCAGATGATGGAGTCGATGATCACCAACTCCCGTCCGACGCGCGCCGAGGCCTCCGACGTGGCCAACGCGATCCTGGACGGCGCGGACGCGGTCATGCTGTCCGCCGAGTCGAGCGTGGGCGCGTACCCGATCGAGACCGTGAAGACGATGTCGAAGATCGTCACCGCGGCCGAGACGGAGCTGCTCTCCAAGGGCCTCCAGCCGCTCGTGCCGGGCAAGAAGCCGCGTACGCAGGGCGGTTCGATCGCCCGTGCCGCGTGCGAGATCGCCGACTTCCTCGGTGGCCGGGGCCTGGTGGCGTTCACCCAGTCCGGCGACACCGCCCGCCGCCTCTCGCGCTACCGCGCGACCCAGCCGATCATCGCCTTCACCACCGACGAGGGCACCCGCAACCAGCTGGCGCTCAGCTGGGGCGTCGAGTCGCACGTCGTGCCGTTCGTGAACAGCACCGACGAGATGGTCGACCTGGTGGACCAGGAGATCATCAAGCTCAACCGCTTCAACCCGGGCGAGATCGTGGTCATCACCGCCGGCTCGCCCCCCGGCGTCCCCGGCACCACGAACATGGTCCGCGTCCACCACCTGGGCGAGGACGGCCGCGGCTGACCCGCGACAGCAAGCTGCTGAACGGCGCTGAGGGCGCCCCCTGGTGAAGGGGGCGCCCTCAGCTCGTCTCACCGGTGTCTTCACGCGGCCGGCGATGATGCCACCGTCTCCCGCAGCCAGGCGTTGTCGCGCAGCTCCGGATGGGCGGTGGTGATCAGCCGGAACGCTTCGGCCTTCGCGCGGTCGGTGAGCTGCCGCAACTCGGGCCAGGTCAGCCGGGCCACGCGCGGGGGCCACTGCGTCGTGAGGGTGATGGAGTCCCCGTCTCGGCTGAAGGCGTACACATGCTGGGTCAGGCCGGCCTCGACCGCGATGCCGCTCCGGGTCGCCAGCGTCGTCGTGGCGTAGTGCAGCATCAGTGCGAAGTCGACCACGGGTAGTCCCGACAGGTGCACGCTGAGGTCCACACCGTGGACGACGAGCCGCAGATCCGCCTGGAAGAGTTCCAGACAGAAATCGGAGTTCACCAGCTCCGGGTGCTCCGGCCGGTCCGCCTTCTCCGCCGGCCGGTCCGGGGACCATGAGTCGTCATCCGCGCGCGGCTCGAAAGCGAACTCGATCATCTGTTGCCCCCTTCGTGGGGTGCCGGGGTGGGCCGGACGGCTTGACGCCGAATACGCGGCTGTGGCCCGGTCCTCAAGTGGAGAGGACCGGGCCACAGCTGGTGAGCGGCTCCCGGACGGGCTCGTGGGGGCGCCTGGTCGAGACGCCCGGCTCAGTACGCGGTGGTGTACTGGTGCAGGCTCGGCACGTGCAGCGTGCCGCCGAACTGGCCGGCCTGGACGACCTTCACCTTGGTGAAGTAGATCAGCGGGATGTTCAGCGGAGGCGGGTTCTCCGGGTCGAACGTGACCGGGATCAGACCGAACAGGTTCCCCGAGATGCTCTCGGTGTACATGATCGTGTCGCCGTTGCGGATGGTCGACGTCGTGCCCGAGCCGGCCTGGACGTGATACGTCACACCCGCCTGCTTGTCGTTGACCGTCTGGTGCAGGTCGCCGATGTCGGTCCCCTCGGAGATGACGTACTTCAGGACCTTCTTCTTGGTCCCGTTGGCCGTCTTCACCTCGACGATGCCCTGATAGTCGGCGCCCTTGAGGAGCAGCGAACTGGCGTTGAGGTACCACGGGTCGTCCGGCAGCAGCGTCTTGTTGTCGATGCCGCCCTCGTCCTCGGTGGAGACCGGGCAGTCGTCCACGTCGGTCGTGGCGCTCTCCGAGGGGCTCGGCGAGGCCGTTGCGTCGGCGGCGTCCGCTTCCTTCTCCGCCTTGTCCTCGGCTTCCTTCGCCGTGTCGTCCGCCTTGTCGGCGGTGTCCTTCACGGCGTCGGTGACAGCGTCGGAGGTGTCCTTGGCGGTACCGGAGTCCTTGCCGGAGTCCTTGCCGGAGTCCGTGTCCGTCGCGGTGTCGTCGCCGGTGCCCGTCGAGGCGGACTCGGAGGCCGACGGGGTCGGGCTCGCGGTGGCCGTCTCCTCGGCGTCCCTGCCGTCGAACAGATCGGTGATCGAGTCGCCGATCGTCTCCAGCAGGTTCTTGTCCGTCTCGGACGGCGACGGACTGGCCGTCGCGGTGTCGCCCGAGGGCTCCGACTTCTGCGGCTCCGACTCCGCGGACGGGGCGGCGGGGGCGGGCTCGTCCACGTCACCGGAACCTGAATCCGGCGAAGCGGAGCCACCCGAGGAGTCCGAAGTACCGCCCGTGGGCTCGTCCTTCGAACCGGACCCAGAGTCGTCCTTGGAGTCGTCCTTGGAGTCGTCCTTCTCGTCGTCCGCGGACTCGCTCGCGCTCGCCGAGGCGGACGGTGAGGGCGACGCGGAGGCGTCGGTTCCCTCGGAGTCCTCCAGGGCCGCCACGCAGTCCTTGTACTCGTCGATGGTGAGGCTCTTGGACGTCGGCTGGTCCTCGGCGTTGGCGAGGGTCGGTGTGAACCCCATGCCCATGAGGACCGCCGTCGGCATGGCCGCCAGGGCTATCGCCTTGCCGGCCGGCATGTGGAACCTGGTGAACAGCGGCTTCTTGGGTGCCGCGTGCCGCGGCCCGGTTCTCACGCGGGCAGCGTCCACACCGCTCCCGGTGGTCACCTCGTCAGCCGGCACTGTGCCTCCCGTTCGCCCCGTTGGCCGGGCTCGTTCCTGACAGTTCGTTCGGCTCGTCCGAGCCGTCGGCGTCCTTGGTGAAGGCCGGACCCGTGCTGTACGGGTTCACGGTGGGTCCGTCCGCCGGGGCGGTTCCCAGGTCCTGCGGGTAGGCCGCGGCGGGCGTCGTGCCCGTGCCGGGATCCTTGTCCTGCGCCTGCTCCGCCGGCGGTTCGCCCGGCACCCAGGACACGGCCATCGCTCCGCCGATGAGTGCGAAGAGGAAGCCGATGAGGAAGCCGCCGAGGTTGGCCACCGGAATGGAGACCAGTCCCAGCAGGATCGCCGCGACGCCCGCGAAGACCCGTACGTGCTTCTGGAACCACAGGCTGACGCCCAGCACCGCGAGCAGTACGCCGATGATCAGTGAGCCGGCGCCCGCGGTGGTCGACATCGCCAGCGTCAGATGACCGATCTGAAGGTTCGCGTACGGAAAGTAGGCGATGGGGAACCCGCTGATCAGAATGAACAGACCGGCCCAGAACGGCCTCGTGCCCCGCCAGGCGCGGAACTGCTGCCTCCGGAGGTCGAACTGGCCGGGGACGGCAGGGGTCTCGGCGCTCATGGAAAACAGCTCCCTGGTGCGGCGTTGCTGTGGTGGTGGTGCTGCGAGTGACGACCGGCGCTCACGGCTGGACGGGCGCTCCGGTCCGGACGGGTGGGACTGGACGGGCGGGGGTGCCACCGGCTCCCCCGCCCATCAGAGAGTGCTTAGTAGCACTCCTTGACACCCGTCGACAGCGACATCTTCAGGCCGCTGAGCTTGAAGGTTCCGGCGGTGGTGGCCCACGCCGTCTGCTTCACGCCGGTCAGCGTGGCCCTTTCGGCATCCTGACCGAACCCGAACGGGTTGGCGGTGTCGCCGCTCTTGATGCCGGGACCCTTGAGATCCTTGCCGGCCACACCGATCCGAATGTTCTCGAACGTTGCGTCGGCCTGAAGGTCCTCGACATCGATGTAGAGGTTGTCGGCCTCGACCGGCTTGCCGTTGCCACCCGCCTTCAGCGTGAGGCTGACCGAGCCGATCAGCGGGATGTTCGGCGTGACCACGGACTGGCACATGTTCGTGATCTCGGCCTTGTCGAACGCCGAGACCGCGACCGGGTGAGCCGTCTTCTTACCGTCAAGGGTGTAACCCGAGTCGATCGCGCCGTACTGCATGAAGCCCGTACCGACGAGCTTGTCCGCGGTGACCTTGAACGACTGACCCGAAACACTGAACGACGCTGCGAGCGCACCCTGCGCGAGGGCGACACCTATACACGCCGTGGCGGCGACGCTGGGCACCATGACCACAGCGAAGCGCTTCCATCTGGTCCCGCCACGCACCTGGGACTCCATATTTCCTCCTTCTCGGACGTACATCTCCTGGCCCTGACTAGCCCCCAAAACGGCGGCTCAGCCGGGCAGGGATGGGAGAAGTGCTACGTCCTCGGGAAGGGGAGCGCCTGTACTCGTCAGACGCGAACCGCGCCCGGAACACCGGCGATCACCCCCGAGCGACAACCACTGGTCGCGCCTGACACGCATCACGCACAACCTTGCTGGACAGGCTTCGCCTCGGCGAAGACCCCCCTGCCCAAGAACCGACGCCACTGCCGTCGACTCTGCTCGGTGGGGACCCAGGAAAACCCGTTGACCCAACCGGCTGTCGGGGTACGGGGAATGGACCGAGCGTGGCCGATCGTGGTGCATTCTCGCCGCCCGCACAAGGGGGTTCGTTACTGGCTAGTAACGGCCGGATAACCGAACAACGACCCACAGGTCTCGACCGGCGACGCTCGGTGGCAACCATGCCCAGGACAAAACTATTGATCGCTGGACAGAATCCGACAGAATTACGGCCCTGACTTACTGCCAGTAACAGCGGCCGCGATTGCCAAGTTTTGGCAAAGCGCGGCCGCAGCGGAACCGTGTCGGCAGAACTTTCACTCGGGCACCACCCGGCTCCGACGTTTAGCGACTGGTCAGAACCGGGGCTCCCGCCTCCTAGAAGAGGGCGCGCGCCAACGCCCTGCGCGCCGCCGTCACCCGCGGGTCGTCGGGCCCGACCACCTCGAACAGTTCGACGAGCCGCAGCCGTGCCGCGTCCCGCTCGTCACCGGCCGTCCGGGCCACCGTGTCGATCAGCCGCCCGAAGGCGTCCTCGACATGCCCGCCCACCAGATCGAGATCGGCCGCGGCGATCTGTGCCGCCGCGTCACCCGGCTTCTCGGCGGCCTCCGTGCGCACCCGCTGCGGGTCCATGCCCTGCACCCGGTGCAGCAACTCGGCCTGAGCCAGGCCGAGTTTCGCCTCCGTGTTGCCCGGATCATCGGCCAGCACATTCTGGTACGCCCGCACCGCACCGCCGAAGTCACCCGCGTCCAGCGCCTGTACGGCGGCCTCCAGCAGGGCGTCGTACGGGCCGGCCGGCGGCTCGGCGACGGCCTCGGCACGCTCACCGGGCTCCGCCTCGGGGTCGACGGTGAGGCCGGTGAGACCGAAGCGCTGCTCGGCGACCTGCACCAGCTGGTCCAGGGTCTGCCGGATCTGCTCCTCTCCGGCGGCCCCCTGGAAGAGCGGCAGCGCCTGGCCGGCGACCACCGCGAAGACAGCCGGGATGCCCTGCACCCCGAACTGCTGCATCAGCATCTGATTGGCGTCGACATCGATCTTGGCGAGCAGGAACCGCCCGTCGTACTCGACGGCGAGCCGCTCCAGCACCGGGCTGAGCTGCTTGCAGGGCTGGCACCACTCGGCCCAGAAGTCGATGACGACCGGCACCTCGGCGGACCGCTGGAGGACATCCCGCTCGAACCCGGCCTCATCGACGTCGATGACGAGATCCGCGGGCGACACGCCCCCCGTCCCGCCCCCCTGCCGGGCGGCTTCGGCCCGAGCCTGCTCCGCCTTCGCCTTGGCCTCCTGGGCCGCCTTCACCGCGGCGAGGTCGACGACTCCGCTCATGGACATGTTCCGTGGCTGCATGCGTCTATCCTCTCCCCTCCGCGCGTGTGCGTGAAAAGCGATCCGAAATAAGCGCCGGGTCCCCACCCCGCGCCGTCCGGCCGCGGCTCGCGTACGTCCGTTCACGAGCTTTCGCTACGAGTCGTAGCGTAATACCGGGAGTAGCCTTCCCGCCGCCCCGTCCCGGTGATCTCCCTCACGACCGCACAGAACCGGCCGGTTATCGTCGGAGGATGCAGAGCCGCACCCCCGCCGGCCGTACGGGACGCCCGCGCAGCGCCACCGCCGACACGGCGATCCTGTCCGCGACCCGCCAGGCGCTGGTCGAACTGGGCTGGTCCAAGCTCACGCTGGGGGACGTGGCGACCCGCGCCGGGGTGGCCAAGACGACGCTCTACCGCCGCTGGTCCGGCAAGAACGAACTCGTCGTGGACGCGGTCGCGGAACTCTTCGGCGAACTGGAACTCCCCGACCGGGGCAGCCTGGCCGCCGACATCGAGGGCGTGGTCCTCCAGTTCGCGGCGATCCTCGCCCGCCCGGAGGCCAAGAGCGGCCTGATGGCGGTGGTCGCGGAATCCACTCGCGACGACGCCCTGCGCGAACGCATCCGCGCCNNGAGCGGTGGTGCACCGCACCCTGGTCAGCGCGGAACCGGCGGACGAGGAGTGGGTGAGCGACTTCACCCGGGTGCTGCTGCACGGCTTGGCGGCGACGCCCCCCGGCCCGCCCGGCAGGTGAGGGCAAGGCCGTTCAGGCGCTTGAAGCCGTTCAGGCGGGCGGCGGGACGACGGGGCGACGG
>NZ_MUBA01000261.1:211-10605 GCF_002154575.1 Streptomyces bobili | reverse complement strand
GGCCAGCACCGCCCGCAGCTCGCGGGTGAGGTCGGCGCCGTGCTGGGCCTCGTCGGCTAGCAGCGCGCCGATCCGGCCCGTCACCTCCATCGCGCCCGCCAGCTGGCCGTCCGAGGGCCCCTGGCCGCCGTCCAGCAGCCAGACGTAGCCGAGGACGACCCCCCGGTGCCGTACGGGCAGGCAGATGCGGCCCCGGTGGACGCCGGCCTCCGGGGTCGGCGGGATGCGGACGGGTCCCGTGGCCCGCGTGATGCCGAAGCCCTCGAACCAGGCCCGGACCGCCGCGGTGGAGCGCCGGGTGAGGATCGAGCGGGTGCGCACCGGGTCCAGCGCGGCGGCGTCCAGCTCGTCCTCGCTGTCGTAGGCGCCGAAGGCGATCAGCTCGAAGTCGCGGTTCTCCAGGGTCGCCGGGGCGCCGAGCAGCTCCGAGATCTCGTCGACCAGCTCCTGGTACTCGCCCTTGAAGTCCGCCGTCACCCGGTCATTCTCCCGCATCCCCGCGACCCCTTCATACATCTGTCTGAGATCTGCGGCACGGATGCGTGACAGCTGTCGATGGCCGACGATCGGAGGGATCCTTAGGTTTCACGGTGGTTCTCCGTGCCGTTCCCGAAACGTCGGGAAGCGGCCTCGTATGGGTTGGTATGTGGAGGTTCCCCGTGCTGGGTCCCGTGATTCTCGCCGCGTCGCGCAGCGACCGGATGCGACGCCTGATCTCGGCGGCCCCGGTGACGAAGCAGGTCGTGGACCGCTTCATCCCCGGTGAGACGGTGGACGACATCGTCCCGATCATCGAGGAGCTGACCGGCCGCGGTCTGGAACTGACGATGGACGTCGTCGGCGAGGACATCACCACCCCCGAGCAGGCCGCCGCCGCCCGCGACGCCTACCTGGCGCTGGTGGACCGCCTCAAGGAGCTTCAGCTCGGCGAACGCGTCGAGATGTCCGTCAAGCTGTCGATGTTCGGACAAGCGCTGGAGGGCGGCCACGAGCTGGCCCTCGCCAACGTCCGCCCGGTCGTCGAGGCCGCCGCCGCCATCGGCACGACCGTCACCCTGGACGCCGAGGACCACACCACCCTCGACTCGATGTTCGCCATCCACGAGGCACTGCGCGAGGACCACCCCCAGACCGGCTGCGTCATCCAGGCCTACCTCTTCCGCACCGAGGCCGACGCCCGCCGCCTCGCCGCGAACGGCAGCCGCGTGCGCCTCGTCAAGGGCGCCTACAAGGAGCCCGCCGAGGTCGCCCACCAGCAGAAACACGAGATCGACAAGGCGTACGTCCGGATCCTGAAGGTCCTGATGGAGGGCGAGGGATACCCGATGATCGGCTCCCACGACCCGCGCCTCATCTCCATCGCCCAGGAACTCGCCCGCAAGGCCGGCCGCAAGCCCGACGAGTACGAGTTCCAGATGCTGTACGGCATCCGCGGCGATGAACACCTGCGCCTGGCCGCCGAGGGCCACCGCATGCGCGTCTACACGGCCTACGGCACCGACTGGTACGGCTACTTCATGCGACGACTCGCTGAGAAGCCGGCGAACCTGCGGTTCTTCGTACGAAGCATGCTCACCAAGGGCTGAACCACCACCGCTCACGAAGGAGTTACGGAAACCATGGACGCTGTGACCCAGGTCCCCACCCCCGTCAACGAGCCGGTGCACGGCTACGCCCCCGGCTCGCCCGAGCGGGCCCGGCTGGAGGCCAGGCTCAAGGAGCTGGCCGACAACCCGGTCGACCTGCCGATGACCATCGGCGGGGAGAAGCGGATGGGCGGCGGCGAGCGCTTCGACGTCGTGCAGCCGCACAACCACACGGCCCGCCTCGGCACCTACGCCAACGCCACCCGCCAGGACGCCCAGGACGCCATCGACGCGGCCCTCGCCGCCGCGCCCGCCTGGCGTGCCATGGCCTTCGACGACCGCGCCGCGATCATCCTGCGCGCCGCCGAACTGCTGGCCGGCCCCTGGCGCGAGACCCTCGCGGCCTCCACCATGCTCGGCCAGTCGAAGACGGCCCAGCAGGCCGAGATCGACTGCCCCTGCGAACTGGTCGACTTCTGGCGCTTCAACGTCGCCTACGCCCGCCAGATCCTCGCCGAGCAGCCCCCGGCGAACTCCCCGGGCGTGTGGAACCGGCTGGACCACCGTCCGCTGGAGGGCTTCGTCTACGCGATCACGCCGTTCAACTTCACGGCCATCGCGGGCAACCTGCCCACCGCGCCCGCCCTGATGGGCAACGTGGTGGTCTGGAAGCCGTCCCCGACCCAGACCCACGCCGCCGTGCTGCTGATGGCGCTCCTGGAGGAGGCCGGGCTGCCCAAGGGCGTCATCAACCTCGTCACCGGCGACGGCATCGAGGTCTCCGAGGTCGCCCTCGAACACCGCGACCTGGCCGGCATCCACTTCACCGGCTCGACGAAGACCTTCCAGTACCTGTGGAAGACCGTCGGCGCCAACATCGAGAAGTACCGCTCCTACCCGCGTCTGGTCGGCGAGACCGGCGGCAAGGACTTCGTCGTCGCCCACCCGAGCGCCGACCCGGCCGTGCTGAAGACCGCCCTGACCCGCGGTGCCTTCGAGTACCAGGGCCAGAAGTGCTCGGCGACCTCACGCGCGTACATCCCGGCGTCGATCTGGAACTCCGGCTTCAAGGAGGAGTTCGCCGCCGAGGTCGACTACCTCACCATGGGTGACGTGACCGACCTGTCGAACTTCCTCGGCGCGGTCATCGACGAGCGGTCCTTCGCCAAGAACAAGGCCGCGATCGACCGCGCGAAGGCCGACCCGGCCTGCACGATCGTCGCGGGCGGCAGCTACGACGACTCGGTCGGCTACTTCGTGCGCCCGACGGTCGTCGAGTGCACCGACCCGGAGAACGAGGTCTTCACGACCGAGTACTTCGGCCCGTTCCTCGCCGTGCACGTCTACGAGGACGACCGCTACGACGAGATGCTGACGCAGATGGAGTCGGTGTCCGACTACGCCCTCACCGGGTCGGTCATCGCGGGCGACCGCGCGGCGGCGGCCCACACGATGGAGAAGCTGCGTTACGCGGCCGGGAACTTCTACATCAACGACAAGTCGACCGGTGCCGTCGTCGGCCAGCAGCCCTTCGGCGGCGGTCGCGCCTCCGGCACCGACGACAAGGCCGGCGCCCCGCAGAACCTGATGCGCTGGACCCTGACCCGCGCCATCAAGGAGACGCTGGTCCCGCCGACCGACTACACCTACCCGCACATGGGCTGACAGCCCCCGCACCCCGGACGGGCCAGGTCTTCGCCGACCTGGCCCGTCGGCATGTCCGGGCGGGCAGACTGGCCGTATGACGTGGACCGAGGAGAAGGTGACGGCCGACGACGGGGCACGGCTCTGGACGGCGCGCGCGGGCGAGGGCGAGTCGCTGGTGCTGTGCCACGGCGGGCCCGGTCTGTGGGACATGTTCGACGAGGTCGGCGGTGAACTCGCCCAGCGGGCCGCCGTGTTCCGCTGGGACCAGCGCGGCTGCGGGCGCTCGCAGCGCAGCGACGGCCCGTGGACGACCGAGCGGTTCGTGGCCGACCTGGACGCCGTACGCGACCGCTTCGGACTGGCGAGGATGGCGCTGCTCGGCCATTCCTGGGGCGCCCAGCTCGCGTTGGCCTACGCGCTCGCCCACCCGGAGCGGGTGAGCACCCTGGTCTACGTCAGCGGAACGGGCATCGGGCCCGACGTCGACTGGCATCCCGCCTACCGCGAGAACTTCCTCGCCCGGCTCGGTGAGCATCCGGAACGGCTCGCCCGCTGGCGGGAGTTGACCGGCCGCCGCCTCTTCACCGACGAGGAGGCGCGGGAGCGGGCCGTGCTCCAGTGGTCCGTCGAGTTCGAGGACCGGGACCGGGCGCTGGAGCTTGCCGGGCTGATGGCCGACCCCTGGTTCGGGGTGGCGGCCGAGTGCAGCAAGGTCCTCAACGCGGAACGCAAGCGCGTGTGGGGCACGCCCGCGCTGTTCACCGCCTGCGAGTCCCTCGACGTACCCGTCGTGATCGTGGACGGGGCGCGGGACATCCGCCCGCGCTCGGCCGTGGACTCCCTGGAACGGGCCCTGCCGTCCGTTCGCCGGGTGACCTTGCCGACGGCCGGGCACCTGCCGTGGGCGGAGGACCCGAAGGGCTTCCGGGAGGCGGTCACCGCGGCGATCCGCTGATCCATTGGTTCGCCCTGGCCCCCTTACGAATGTGCAGGTCAGCAGGGGTGGGTCAGGTGCGCCGTCTCAGATAGTAGGAAGTCCGAGTAATTGTAGAGACAGGCGCGGGCTCCTCCCTTAGTTTTGTAGGAGCCGAACGTCTCGCTGGACCAAGCGAATGGCGGTCGTGAGCCGGGCCCCGTGCAGGCAACCCCTGCGGGCACCGCTCCCCGGCCCATCTGGGGGCACCTCCCACGCCGTTGAGGCAGTGGGGGAGTTTCGCAAAGCCCCGCCGCACTCCCTGTTCTCGAATGGAGTCGATTTCCCATGGCCGAGACGACTGTCCGCCGCCGAGTCCGCCACGCCTCCCGCACCAGCGAGTCCGACCGCAAGAACGCCGCCGCGGCACTGCAGCGCGCCCTCGACCGCCGTGACAACGGCGGCGAGACGGGCCACTGACCGGCCGTCGGCCGCGCATTCAGGGTCACCCCACAGTTCGGGAGCCGCTCCCGCGCGGGGTGCGACGCGGGGTCCCGGACGGGACTCCAGGCCCCGCGTCGCACTTCCGGTCCCATGGCCCCCTGTTTCCGCAACGCCTGTTCCCGCCACGCGCCGTGTCCGTATCGCGGACGGTCCATGTCATCCCCTGGGACGCCGAGTAGGGTGCTCACATGTCTCGCAGCATCGATCTCGCAGTGATCCCCGGTGACGGCATCGGCCAGGAAGTCGTGGCCGAGGGTCTCAAGGTCCTCTCCGCCGTCCTTCCGCAGGATGTGAAGCTGGAGACGAAGGAGTTCGACTTCGGCGCCCGGCGCTACCACGCCACCGGTGAGACCCTCACCGAAGCCGACCTCGACGCGCTGAAGAAGCACGACGCGATCCTGCTGGGCGCCATCGGCGACCCGTCGGTGCCGTCCGGCGTCCTGGAGCGCGGCTTCCTGCTCAAGCTCCGCTTCGCCTTCGACCACCACGTCAACCTGCGGCCCAGCAAGCTGCTGCCGGGTGTGGAGACTCCCCTCAAGGGTGAGCCCGCGATCGACTTCGTGGTCGTCCGCGAAGGCACCGAGGGCCCGTACACCGGCAACGGCGGCACCATCCGCAAGGGCACCGAGCACGAGGTCGCCACCGAGGTCTCCGTGAACACGGCCTTCGGTGTCGAGCGCGTCGTCCGTGACGCCTTCGCCCGCGCCCAGGCCCGCCCCCGCAAGAAGCTCGCGCTGATCCACAAGAACAACGTGCTGACCTTCGCGGGCCACCTGTGGACCAACATCTTCAACAAGGTGGCCGAGGAGTTCCCCGAGGTCACCACCGAGTACATGCACGTGGACGCGGCGACCATCTACCTGGTCACCCAGCCCGAACGCTTCGACGTGATCGTCACCGACAACCTCTTCGGCGACATCATCACCGACCTCGCCGCGGCCGTCTCCGGCGGCATCGGCGTCGCCGCGAGCGGCAACATCAACCCCTCCGGCGACTTCCCGTCCATGTTCGAGCCCGTGCACGGCTCGGCCCCGGACATCGCGGGCCAGGGCAAGGCCGACCCCACCGCCACGGTCCTGTCCGTCGCCCTCCTGCTGCGCCACCTCGGCTACGACTCCGAGGCCGCCCGCATCGAGGACGCGGTCACCGTCGACCTCGCGGAGCGCACGGGCAAGCCGGCCCGCTCCACCTCCGAGATCGGCGACGCGCTCGCCGTACGAGTAGCCGGCTGACGCCCGCGCCACCTCGAAATCATTCGAAGCCGCCGGGTCGCATCCGCACCCGGCGGCTTTCGCATGTCCCCCGCCGGGTGCCACCATCGACCCCGGGCCGCCTTTCACCCTGTTTCTTCCCCCGCCGATCCCGCGCGATAATCGAACGCGGAGCCGCGGAATGAGGGAATGCTCGGACGTCCTAGCACTGGGCGTACAGGAACGGAAGCGGCCCGTCACTACAACACCGGTGAAGGACAACCACTCATGACGACGCCCACGATCGAGCTCAAGCCCTCCGCCAGCCCGCTCTCCGACGCCGAGCGCACGGCGATCCTGGCGAACCCCGGCTTCGGCCGCCACTTCACCGACCACATGGTGACCATCAAGTGGACCGAGGGCCGCGGCTGGCACGACGGCCAGCTCGTCCCGTACGCGCCGATCCCGCTCGACCCGGCGACCAACGTCCTGCACTACGCCCAGGAGATCTTCGAGGGCCTCAAGGCCTACCGCCGCCCCGACGGCTCCGTGGCCACCTTCCGCCCGGACCAGAACGCCAAGCGCTTCCAGCGCTCCGCCCGCCGCCTCGCCATGCCCGAGCTGCCGGTCGAGACGTTCGTCGAGGCCTGCGACGCACTGGTCCGCCAGGACAAGGACTGGGTGCCCGCGCACGGCGGCGAGGAGTCCCTCTACCTGCGCCCCTTCATGATCGCGACCGAGGTGGGCCTCGGCGTGAAGCCGGCCAACGAGTACCTGTTCCTCGTCATCGCCTCCCCGGCCGGCGCCTACTTCGCCGGCGGGGTGAAGCCGGTCTCCATCTGGGTCTCCGAGGACCGGGTCCGCGCCGTCCCCGGCGGCATGGGCGACGCCAAGACGGGCGGCAACTACGCGGCCTCCCTGCTCGCACAGGCCGAGGCCGCCGCCAAGGGCTGCGACCAGGTCTGCTACCTCGACGCGGTCGAGCACCGCTGGATCGAGGAACTCGGCGGCATGAACCTGTACTTCGTGTACGGCGACAAGATCGTCACGCCCACCCTCACCGGCTCCATCCTGGAAGGCGTCACCCGCGACTCCCTCCTCCAGGTCGCCCGCGACCTCGGCTTCGTGTCCGAGGAGAGCCGCGTCTCCCTGGAGCAGTGGCAGGCCGACGCCGCCGACGGCACCCTGACGGAGGTGTTCGCCTGCGGTACGGCCGCCGTCATCACGCCCGTCGGCACCGTCAAGCGCGCCGGCGGCGAGTGGCAGCACTCCGGCGGCGAGCCCGGCCCGGTCACCGTGAAGCTGCGTGAGGCGCTCCTCGACATCCAGCGCGGCAAGGCCGAGGACCGGCACGGCTGGATGCACCGGATCGGCTAGCAGCTCGTACCCGGCACGACGAGGGGCCGCTTCGGACGTCTTGTCCGAGGTGGCCCTTCCACGTGCCGTCGTCGTCGCGAGGAGAGCGGCGCCCCATGTCACACCGCCGCCCTCCCCTCCGCTTCCCGGCGACGCCGCCACGGACGCCCCTGCTCGCATCCTGAGACAGTCGGTGACCACCGGGCTGCCCTGTGTCAGACTCCCCTCGTGCTCTCGTTCGCCACGATTATTGGCAGCAGGCGCGCCGGTCCGCAGTGACCGCCACGTACGACCAGGTACGGGCGGCCATCGTGTCCTCGACCCGCGCGCAGACCTCTCGCTACCCGCGAGGGGTTTTTCGTTTTCCTGGCCCACCTTCAGCCGGGGGACAAGCGCGAGGGACCATGGGGGGACGGTGGAGCCGGTCATTCCGGTAGACCGAGATCCAAAACAGGAGCCTTGAGACCATGACGGAAACCAGCGAGCTCGACGACTCGTTCCACGTCTTCGACACGACCCTGCGCGACGGCGCCCAGCGCGAGGGCATCAACCTCACGGTCGCCGACAAGCTCGCGATCGCACGGCACCTGGACGAGTTCGGCGTCGGCTTCGTCGAGGGCGGCTGGCCCGGTGCCAACCCGCGCGACACCGAGTTCTTCGCCCGCGCGCGGCAGGAGATCGACTTCCAGCACGCCCAGCTCGTCGCCTTCGGTGCCACCCGCCGGGCAGGCGCCAAGGCCTCGGAGGACCCCCAGGTCAAGGCGCTGCTCGACTCCGGCGCCGACGTGATCACGCTGGTCGCCAAGTCGCACGACCGGCACGTGGAACTGGCCCTGCGCACCACGCTGGACGAGAACCTCGCCATGGTCGGCGACACCGTGTCCTTCCTGAAGGGCCAGGGCCGCCGCGTCTTCGTCGACTGCGAGCACTTCTTCGACGGCTACCGCGCGAACCCCGAGTACGCCAAGGCCGTCGTCCGCGCCGCCGCGGAGGCCGGCGCCGACGTGGTCGTCCTCTGCGACACCAACGGCGGCATGCTCCCCGCCCAGATCCAGGCCGTCGTCTCCACCGTCCTCGCCGACACCGGCGCCCGCCTCGGCATCCACGCCCAGGACGACACCGGCTGCGCCGTCGCCAACACCCTCGCCGCCGTCGACGCCGGAGCCACCCACGTGCAGTGCACGGCCAACGGCTACGGCGAGCGTGTCGGCAACGCCAACCTGTTCCCTGTCGTCGCCGCCCTGGAACTGAAGTACGGCAAGAAGGTGCTGCCGGAGGGCCGGCTGCGCGAGATGACCCGCATCTCGCACGCCATCGCGGAGGTCGTCAACCTCACGCCCTCCACGCACCAGCCGTACGTCGGTGTCTCGGCCTTCGCCCACAAGGCCGGCCTGCACGCCTCCGCGATCAAGGTCGACCCGGACCTCTACCAGCACATCGACCCCGAACTGGTCGGCAACACCATGCGGATGCTGGTCTCCGACATGGCGGGCCGGGCCTCGATCGAGCTGAAGGGCAAGGAACTCGGCATCGACCTCGGCGGCGACCGCGAGCTGGTCGGCCGGGTCGTCGCACGGGTCAAGGAACGCGAGCTGAAGGGCTACACCTACGAGGCGGCCGACGCCAGCTTCGAGCTGCTGCTGCGCGCCGAGGTCGAGGGCCGGCCCCTGAAGTACTTCGAGGTCGAGTCCTGGCGGGCCATCGTCGAGGACCGCCCCGACGGCAGCCACGCCAACGAGGCCACCGTCAAACTGTGGGCCAAGGGTGAGCGCATCGTCGCCACCGCCGAGGGCAACGGCCCGGTCAACGCCCTCGACCGGTCCCTGCGCGTGGCCCTGGAGAAGATCTACCCCCAGCTCGCCAAGCTCGACCTGGTGGACTACAAGGTCCGCATCCTGGAGGGCGTCCACGGCACCCAGTCCACGACCCGCGTCCTCATCTCCACCACCGACGGCAGCGGCGAGTGGTCCACGGTGGGCGTCGCCGAGAACGTGATCGCCGCGTCCTGGCAGGCCCTGGAGGACGCCTACACCTACGGACTCCTGCGGGCGGGGGTGACTCCGGCCGAATAGGCCATAGGTCGTAGGAGGCCATAGGCAGCCGTCACAGTCCGGCTCCCGCTGCCCTGTTTTGCCCCCGTTCGGGGTAGCTTCGAAGTATGAAGGTCGCACTTTCGACCCGAGGCTTCGCCGGACTGCTCCTCGCGCTGGCGCTCGCCGCCCTGACCCTGGTGACGGCGGGCGCCCCGCGCGCCGCGGCCGACACCAGCGTGTCGACGATCGCCGCGGCCCTGCGCGAGAGCCCCGTCTACGTCGACCCGGCGGCGTCCGCCGACTTCTCCCAGGCGGACGCCCACGCCCTCCAGAAGAAGATCGAGGACGCCGACAAGCCCGTCTTCGTCGCCGTCCTCCCGGCCGGCTACCCGACCGGGAACCTCTTCACCGACCTGCGCGCCGCCACCGGCGTGACCGGCCTCTACGCGATCCGCCTCGGCGACCGCTTCGACGCCCGCGCCGACTCCTCCGTCCTGCCGACGGCGGCCGTGCGCAACCTCGTCACCAGCGTCCAGGGCGAGAACGACGCCACGGCCCAGCTCGACGCCTTCACCGACCGGGCGCTCGCCAACATGGGCGGCTCGGCCCCCGCGAGCTGGGAGTCCTCGGGCGGCGGTGGCGGAGTGTCGACGACGGGCCTGATCACCGCCGGCGTCCTGGTCGCGGTCGGCGGCGCGGGCGCGTACACCCTCGTACGACGCAACCGCAGGCGGCACGCGGACGAGCAGCGGGCCGCCCTCGAACGGCTCCGCGTCGTCGTCGACGAGGACATCACCGCCTACGGCGAGGAACTCGACCGGCTCGACTTCCACCCCGGCGAACCCGGCGCCGACGACGCGATGCGCGGCGACTACGAGCACGCCCTCGACGCCTACGAGAAGGCCAAGTCGGCCATGGCGGGCGCGACGAGACCGGAGGACGTGCGTCCGGTCACCGAGACCCTGGAGGACGGCCGCTTCGCCCTGGCCCGGCTCGCCGCCCGCCGGGTCGGCGAGCCGCTGCCCGAGCGCCGCCCGCCGTGCTTCTTCGACCCGCGCCACGGCCCCTCCGTCGCCGACGCCACCTGGATGCCGCCCGGCGGGGCCGCCCGCGAGGTCCCGGTCTGCGCGGCGGACCGCACCCGCCTCGCGGACGGCCGCGATCC
>NZ_MUBA01000261.1:0-203 GCF_002154575.1 Streptomyces bobili | reverse complement strand
GGCGGCTACTTCGGCGGCGGACTGCTGCCCGGCCTGCTCGTCGGCACCATGCTGGGCAGCCTGATGGCCACCCCCACCTATGCCGCCGACTACGGCAGCGGCTACGGCGACTTCGGCGGCGGCTACGAGGGCGGCGACGTGTCCGGGGCGGACTTCGACACCGGCAGCTTCGGCGACTTCGGCGGTGGGGGAGGGGACTTCGG
>NZ_MUBA01000260.1 GCF_002154575.1 Streptomyces bobili | reverse complement strand
CCCCTGGGTGGGGTGACGGGCTCGGCGATTCCTTGGTCAGGGGCTCCCGGTGGTGCCCTGGAAGGTGCGGCACCGTCGTGGCTGGGCGCGCAGTTCCCCGCGCCCCTAGGTGGGGTGACGGGCCCGGCGATTCCCTGGCCAGGGGCTCCCGGTGGTGCCCTGGAAGGTGCGGCACCGTCGTGGCTGGGCGCGCAGTTCCCCGCGCCCCTGGGTGGGGTGACGGGCTCGGCGATTCCTTGGTCAGGGGCTCCCGGTGGTGCCCTGGAAGGTGCGGCACCGTCGTGGCTGGGCGCGCAGTTCCCCGCGCCCCTAGGTGGGGTGACGGGCCCGGCGATTCCCTGGCCAGGGGCTCCCGGTGGTGCCCTGGAAGGTGCGGCACCGTCGTGGCTGGGCGCGCAGTTCCCCGCGCCCCTGGGTGGGCTGAGGGGCCCGGCGATTCCTTGGTCAGGGGTGGTCCGGGGGGAGCGGGGTGGCCTGGTGGTAGTACATGCGCCAGGCCGTTTCCGGGGTCTGTCTGCGCCACAGGGAGGTTCGGTGGGCTCGGTGGCCGGCGAAGGTGGTGGTGTACGTGAGGTGGACCAGGCCCGGGGCCAGGAGTACGCCCCTGATCGCCGACGGCTCGTAGCGGGGGCCCGTCGGGGAGCTGCCGGGGTGGTCGGGGAGTTCGGCCACCGTCTCCGCGTACGTGTAGCGGCGGCCGGAGGCGCCCACCTCGGTGAACTCGGGGTCGAGCAGACGGACGGTCTCGGTGCGGGAGGCGCGCACGGCGGGGTCCATGAGGCTCAGTTCGCCCGCGATCGCCGCGGCGACGGCGTCTGATTCCTGGGTCACGCGCACATGATCGCGCGTGACCCGGCCCCTCCCGCAACCGAGCTGTGCCGTCACCCCGTGGCGTCCACCAGGGCCAGCTCGTGCAGGCGGTCCGGCGGACCGGGGCGGGCGTAGTACCAGCCCTGGGCCGTGTCGCAGCCCAGTATGCGCAGTTGTTCGGCCTGGGCGCCGGTCTCCACGCCCTCGACGGTGACCGCGAGGTCCAGGCTGTGGGCGAGCGAGACGATCCCCTCGACGATCTTGAGATCGACAGGATCGGCCGGGAACTGCTGCATGCTCTGGGTGAAGGAGCGGTCCAGCTTGAGGACGCTCACCGGCAGCCGGCGCAGGTTGGCGAGGTTGGAGTATCCGGTTCCGAAATCGTCCAGGGCGATGTCGACGCCCATCTCGGCCAGCCGCCGCAGCGGCTTGAGGAGGTCGTCGTCGGCGCCGATCAGGGCCGACTCGGTGACCTCCAGGCAGAGCGCCTCGGGCGAGACGCCGGCGCGTTCCAGGATGTCGACGGTGTCCTGCACCAGCCCGGGGTGGGTGAGCTGGCACGGCGAGAGGTTGACGTTGATGCGCAGCGGGCCCGGCTCGCCGCACCGCTCACGCCAGTGGCCGACCTGGCGCACCGACTGCTCCAGGACCCAGCGGCCCAGCGGCACGATCAGCCCGGTGTGCTCGGCGAGCGGGATGAACCGGTCGGGGCCGAGCACGCCGTGCTGGGGGTGCAGCCAGCGCACCAGGGCCTCGGCGCCGCGCACGCTGCCGTCGCCGAGGTGGACGAGCGGCTGGTACTCGATGAAGAACTCGCCTCGCTCCAGCGCGGCCGGCAGGGCCGTCGTCAGACCGTGGCGGGTGATGGCACGGGCGTCGGCCTCGGGGTCGGCCAGCTCGAAGCGGTTGCCGCCCGCCGACTTGGCCCGGTACATGGTGATGTCGGCGCTGCGCAGCACCTCGGCGGGGCTGTGCTCGCCCGCCGGGCCCTCCACGATGCCGATGCTGCCGCGCACGGTCAGTTCACGGCCCTCGATGCGCACGGGCGCGACCAGGGCGTTCATGATCCGGGCGGCGAGGTCGTCGACCTCGCGGTGGGTGTCGGGGCCGGTGGTCAGCGCCACGAACTCGTCACCGCCGAGCCGGGCGACCATCTCGCCGGGCGCCGTCGCGCAGGACTGCAGGCGGTCGGCGACCTCGACGAGCAGCCGGTCGCCGGCCGCGTGCCCGAGGCTGTCGTTGATGGTCTTGAAGCCGTCCAGGTCCAGGTAGCACAGGCCGAAGCGCTGGCCCTCCCCGGCGGCCAGGACCTTCTCCAGGCGCTCGAAGAACAGGGTGCGGTTGGGCAGGCCGGTGAGCGCGTCGTGGGTGGCCTCGTAGCGCAGCCGGAGGTTGAGCAGCCGGCGCTCGGTGGTGTCCTCCATGAGCGCCAGCTGGTACTGCGGCTGCCCGTCGGGGTCCCGCAGCAGCGAGACCGTCAGATTGGTCCACAGGACCGTTCCGTCAGGGCGGTAGAACGCCTTCTCGACGTGGTAGTGCTCGCGTTCGCCGCGCACCAGCTCGTCGTAGAGCCGCCAGACCTGGGGCGCGTCGTCGGCGTGCGTCCACTCGCTGACGTTGCGCCCGCGCACCGCCTGCTCGCCGCCGCCGAACATGCGCACCAACGCCCCGTTGACCTCGAGGATGTTGCCCTGAAGGTCGGCGATGCCGATTCCTATCGCGGCGCCCTCGAAGACCGCGCGGAAGCGGGCCTCGCTGGCATGCAGTGCCTGCGCCACCACGCCCTGGGCCCGCAACGCGGCCTGGGCGATGGCCTCCTGCTCGGCCAGCGTGCGCTCGCGCAGTTTCTGCGCGAACCCGGCGGCCATGGCGTGCTGGAGCCGGGAGCAGCGGGTGCGCAGGTCCTCCTGGGGGCCGTCCTCACCGCAGTAGAGCACCAGATAGGCGTCGACGCAGTCCAGACTCCGGGCGAGGGCGTCCGGGTCGGTGCAGTGGGCGCCGACGAGGGCCGCCCCGACCGCCTTGGGGGTCTCCGCCTCGAAACTCCTGGCGCGCAGCGCCTCGCTCAACCGTCTGGCCAGCGGCAGGAGTTGTTCCTCCAGCTCCGGCCGGGTCAGCGACGTGGAGGTGACCGGGAACACCGCCCGGCTCCAGATCGTCGCGAACCGCCGCAGTCTGTCCTCCGGCCCGTCCGGCTCGGCGGTCACGAAGCGCGCCCCACGCCCGCGAAACCGGAGAAGGCGTACGGATCCTCGTCCTCCGGTGCCGTCTCCGGCCGCCAGTGCGGCATCGGCACCAGTCCCGGTTCCACCATGTCGTACCCCTCGAAGAACCGCGCGATCTCGTCACGCGAGCGCATGACCAGCGGGTTGCGAATGTCCTTGTACACGTCCACCGCGCCCTCGGCCCGCCCGGGAGGCAGCGGGATCCCCTCGTACGAGGCGTGCGTGAGGACGAGCAGGCTACCGGGCGCGAGCGCGGCGGTCAGCTCGGCCACGGCGGAGTACGGGTCGTCCCTGTCTTCCACGAAGTGCAGTATGGCAACGAGGAGCAGCGCCACGGGCCGCTCCAGGTCTATCAGTTGCTCCACCTGCCTGCTGGCGAGGATGTCGCGCGGCTTGAGCAGGTCGGCGGCGACGACGTCGGCGTCCGCCTCACCCTCCAGCACCACCTGGCTGTGCGCGACGGCGACCGGGTCGTGGTCGACGTAGACGACACGAGCGCCGGGACGGGCCTCGCGGGCCACCTCGTGGACGTTGCCGAAGGTCGGGATGCCGGAACCGATGTCCAGGAACTGGGTGATGCCCTCGTGGGCCGCGTAGCGCACCGCGCGGCGCATGAACGCCCGGTTCGCCTGCATGATCTTGGGGAGTCCCGGCATGAACTCCATGGCCTTGCGGGCCGCTTCCCGGTCGACCTCGAAGTTGTGCGAACCGCCCAGGTAGTAGTCGTAGATCCGCGAGACACTGGGCACGGAGATGTCGATGCTCCGTGGGGCCCAGGCGGGACGTTCCATCTGTCTCTCCAAGGCGTAGGCGATCCGGTGTTCGAGCAGAGGCTACTGATCGCCCGCCAACAGAGCGAGCGGAAACGGAAATTGACCGTCCGTTCCCGGTCACTGCCTGCGGCACGTGCCGAAATGACATACCGGAAAGTGCCCAAGAAAAGTACCGGATGCGACACAGCACAGGGGTCCGCCCCCTCCGTGCGGCGCGGAGGGGGCGGACCGGGGGTCGGACGAGCCGTCGCAGAAGCGGGGATCAGCCCTGGGGAGGTGATCTCTACTGCTTGGGCGCGCCGACCAGCTTGCCGTCGGGGGCCACGGCGTACCAGGTGCCGCCGACGCCCTGACCGTTGATGTCCCCGGGGGCCTTGTCACCGGAGAAGGTGTAGATCGGCGAGCAGTTGACGGTCATCTGCTTGACGCCGTCGGGCCGGGTGAAGCTCATCAGGCCCTTCTTCTGGACGCCCTCGGTGTCGTTGGTGGCGACGGGGGCGACGGCCGGCCACTTCTCCACGCAGGCGCCGAGGCACGCGGTGACCGGCTTCGGCCACGCCTCGTCCTTGACGAAGCGGTAGACCGTCATGCCGTTCTTGTCGACGACGATGTCGCCGAGGTTGGGGTCCTTGCGCACGGACAGGCCGGGCGCGGCGGAGGCCGACTTGGCCTTCTTGCCGTCGGGGGCCAGCGCGAACCACTTGCCGCCGACGCCCTGGCCGTTCGTGTCACCGGCGTTGGTGTCCTTGGCGTAGCGGTACACCGGCCAGCCGTCGACGGTCAGCTGCTTGGTGCCGTCGGTGCGGGTGACCTCGCCGAGCAGCGACTTGTCGATGCCGTCGCCGGCGGTGGCGTCGTCGGCCGGCACGGGCGGCCAGGTCGTCGCACAGTCGCCGTCACAGTTGGACTTGGGCGGTTGCGCGGTGTCCGCGTCGAAGCGGTACAGCGTCATACCGGCGGCGTCGATCACCACCTTGCCCAGCTCGTCGTTGGCCGAGACGGCCAGCTGGCCCGCCGTGCCGGCCTGGGCGGCTCCGCCCGCGCCGACGGCCCCCGGAGCACTGGCGCTGGGGCTGGTGCCCGCGCCGACACCTCCGTAGCCGCTGCCCACGCCGGCGACGGTGCCGGCCGGGGCCGTGACACCCACGTTCTGGCTGGACGCAGCGGTACCGCCTTCCTGACCGCACGCCGTCGTCAGCGCCAGAACAGACACAGCGCTCGCCACGAGTGAGGCGCTCCGCCAGGAGGTCTTCATCTTCAACTCCCCGATCATCCCAAGGGTGTTGCAGCGCCCTGCTGCGCCGCCGCACAGCCATGGATACGCACGCCGGGGGTCGTTGTGTTCAAACCCGGCACAGAATTCTTTTCGCCGCCTGTGCCACCACCCCTTCGGGCCACCCGTCCGAGCCCCTCGCACACGAGTACGCGCGGCCGGACGTACGAGCGCACGCCGGACAACCCCGGGGAAGCGGGCTTCCCCCATTCGGGGCAATGACCCCCGCACGCGGGCGTGTGCCCGCGCGCAAGGCCCCATGATCTCGTCGTGCATGGATCCGAATCGACCCGATCCGCTCTCGTGACCAGGGCGTTGGCCCTGGTGACCGTGGCCTGGATCCTCATGGCCGTCCCGGCCGGGACGGC
>NZ_MUBA01000026.1 GCF_002154575.1 Streptomyces bobili | reverse complement strand
GTGCTGGGGTGCTGGGGTGCCGGGGTGCCGGATGCCGGATGACGGGGCCGCTGTCGACGTACGCCCGTGCCGGTACGCCGGGTTACTCCCGCCGTGGGACGACCCGGGCGGCGCCGACCGGCAGCGTGGTGGGCGTGAAGCTGACCCGCCCGGTGCGCCGGGCCAACCTCGTCGTCCATGTCGCCGCCTCCGCGAGCTGGCTCGGGCTCACGCTCGGGCTGCTCGCGCTCGGTACGGCCGCGGCCACCACCGGGTCGCCGGCCACCGTCGAGGCGTCCGTCCGGGCCATGAAGCTGTTCACGGACTGGCTGCTGCTGCCGGTCGCCGCGCTCACGCTCCTCAGCGGCCTGGTGCTCTCGCTGGGCACTCCGTGGGGACTGGCGCGGCACCGCTGGGTGTTCACCAAGTTCTGGCTGACCCTGGCCACGACCGCCGCGACCGTCTTCGCGCTGCGCCCCGGCGTGAACGCGGCGGTCACCGCCGTGGCCGCGGGCGAGACGCTCCCCGACGCCGGTGACGTCCTGTTCGGGCCGGTCGTCTCCCTGTCCACCTACGTCTTCATGACCGTCGTATCGATCCTCAAGCCGTGGGGGCTCACTCGTCGCGGCCGGCGGCTCCGCGAGGCGGAGGCCGGCGGACAGGCGAGGGCGGGGCGCGCCCGTCAGACGGCCTGACCCTTTGGTGCGTGCGTGCGTGCGTGCAGTCGCCGTCCGCCCCCGCCGCGAACCTTCACCGCGCGCACACGCCGGGACGCTGGGATGCTGGAGGGAGCGTTGCCCAAGGCGTGACGAGAAGTGGCGGTGAGCGCCACGACCGGGCTTGCGGAGGGCGGGCGATCAGGATCATCGCGGGCGCAGATCGCGCGGCGCGTGAAGGAACCGATCCCGACCGGCCCGGCCCTGGCCCATGGCCTCCGCGCCTGCCTACGGCCGCTGATCATCCACGACACCGAATCGAGGCGACGGTATGAGCGCGACTCACACTTCGCACACCGGGACCGCCAAGCAGCACTGGGCACAGGGGCTCACGGTCTTCGCCGCAGTGATCCTCATGCTCTCGGGGATCCTGGACATCTTCCGTGGCATCATGGGGATCGCCGAGGACGACGTCTTCGTCACAACTCGCAGCTATGTCTTCGAGTTCGACCTGACCGGCTGGGGCTGGATCCATCTGGCGCTCGGAGTGGTCGCCGTGCTCGTCAGTCTGGGGCTCTTCCGGGCATCCATGTGGGCCCGCGTCGCCGGGGTGGCCATCGCGGCACTCATCGTCATCGCCAACTTCCTCTCGCTGCCGTACTACCCGGTGTGGTCCGTCGTGACGATCGCCTTCGCCGGGTTCGTCATCTGGGGGCTGTGCGTGTCGCGGTCGGACACCGCCTCGCTGCGCTAGTGATGCCCGCGCGCGCGGGCGGCCGGCCGCCGCCCGCGCGCGTCCGAACGGCCAGGAAGGCGGCGCGCGATGTGCCGATGGCTCGCCTACTCGGGAACGCCCGTTCTGCTCGAGACGATCCTCTACAAGCCGGCCCATTCACTCATCGACCAGAGCCTGCACTCCCGGATGGGGGTCGAGACGACCAACGGCGACGGCTTCGGAGTCGGCTGGTACGGGCCGGACCTGCGGACCCCGGCGATCGTCCGGGACATCGGCCCGGCGTGGAGCAACCGGAATCTGCGGGAGATCGCCGGTCATGTGCGGTCCCCCCTCTTCTTCGCCCACATCCGTGCCTCGACGGGGTCCGCGGTGCAGCAGACCAACTGCCATCCGTTCCGCCATGGCAGCTGGATGTGGATGCACAACGGCGCGATCGCCGAGTTCCACCGCATGCGGCGGGACCTCGCGCTGGCCGTCGACCCTGAGCTGTTCCTCGACATGGAGGGCTCGACGGACTCGGAGATGATGTTCTACCTGGCCCTCACCTTCGGTCTGGAACAGGACCCGCCGGGCGCCGTGGCACGCATGGCGGGCCTGGTGGAGCGGACCGGCCATGAGCACGGAGTGGAGTTCCCGCTCCAGATGACGCTCGCCGTGACCGACGGAGAACGGCTGTGGGGCTTCCGTTACTCCAGCCAGAAAGCCTCGCGTTCGCTGTTCTACAGCACCCAGGTGGACACCCTGCGCGCCCTCCATCCCGACCTCGAGTTCCTTCGCGAGGTTTCCGGCGGGACCCGACTCATCGTGTCCGAGCCCCTCGGTGACCTCCCCGGCGCCTGGAACGCCGTTCCGGAGGGCACCTGCGGCGTGGTCCAGCCCGACGGCGACGAGATGTTCTCCTTCGCGCCACGCGAGCCGGCCCTGGCCTGAGCGGGCCCCGGCGTGAACAGGCCGGGAGCACCCGCGGAGCGTGTACCGGACCACTCGGGGAGCGACAGCCGGTGGGGCCGGCTGACGGACTGACCGACCGTTGGCCGGCTCCTGCGCGCCGAGCCCTCCACAGTGCGTCCGGCACCATGTGTCGATGCGAGGCCTTTGCTCGCTGGCAGCTCGCTCGCCCCGGTCAGCCACTGTCCCGTCTCACCGAAGGTTGGTCAGTCCCACCGAACCTTGACCACTCGGCTGTCTGTCTCATCGATTCCTAATGCCGTTCGTCAAGCCGCGGCGCACGCTTGAGGTAGCGGGCAGGAGATGTCGGAGGTGCGCGGTACAGTCCGTTCATCCGACTGGGGAGGGCTCATGGCGACCAAGTGGAGCTTGACGATCGACTGCGCGTACCCGGGGAAACTGGCCGCGTTCTGGGCGCTGGCGTTGGGCTACGAGGAGAAGCCCGCGCCCGCAGGGTTCGGGAGCTGGGAGGAGTGGTTCTCGCATCATGAGGTTCCGGAGGACGAGTGGGATGACGGGGCGTACCTCTCAGATCCGGACGGCGTGGGCCCCACCTTGTCCTTGCTGAAGGTGCCGGAGCCGAAGGTGGCGAAGAACCGGCTGCATATCGACGTGCAAGTTGGTGGCGGCCGTGAAACCCCGTGGGAGGTGCGCTGGCCGCGCGTGGTCGAGGCGGTGGAGCGGTTGACCGCTGCGGGCGCGACCGTGGTCCGCGAGGACGAGTTGCAGGGCAGGCCGGATCACGTGGTGATGGCAGACCCGGAGGGTAACGAGTTTTGCCTGGTCTGACGGGGTCGGTCAGGCCAACTGGCCGCGCGCAGCGTGTCGCGTCCCTTTCTATGCGGCAGCCCTTGCCGGCGGAGCCGGCTCGTAGCGCCGTCCGTCGCGCAGAAGGGCCCAGAGGACGTTGACGCGGCGGCGAGCGAGAGCCAGGACGGCCTGGGTATGGCGCTTGCCCTCGGCACGTTTGCGATCGTAGAAGCGCCGGGATTCCTCGCAGTGGCGGATGCTGAACAACGCCGAGGTGTAGAAGACGCGTTGGAGGCGGCGGTTGTATCGCTGCGGACGGCGCAGGTTCCCGCTCAGTTTTCCGGAATCGCGGGGCACCGGGGCGAAGCCGCCGAAGCCGGCGAGACGGTCGGCGGTGCCGAACGCCGTCATGTCGCCGCCGGTGGCTGCCAGGAACTCGGCGCCGAGGATGATGCCCAGGCCGGGCATGCTGGTAATCACCTCGAAGGTGTGGTGGTCGCGAAACCGGGTCTCGATGGCCTTGTCGAGCTCGGCGACCTGCTGGTTGAGGCTCATCACTTCCTTCGCCAGCGTGTGTACCAACGTGGCGGCCAGCTTCTCGCCGGGCAGGCTCGTGTGCTGCCGTTCGGCGGCCTGGACAGCGATTTCGGCGAGCCGATCGGGGCGGACGACGTGGCGGTTGCGCAGCCAGGTCTCCAGCCGCTTGACGCCGATCCGGCGAATAGCCGCGGGGGTCTGATAGCCGGTCAGCAGGGTGAGCGGGCCGGTGTTGGTGAGGTCCAGGGCCCGCTCCAGGCCGGGGAAGATGCCGGTGAACTGGGCACGGAGGCGGTTGACGGTGCGGGTGCGGTCGGCGACCAGGTCCATGCGGCGGCCGGTGAGGATCTTGAGATCGATGACGGTGTCGTCGCCGGCCCGCAGCGGATGCAGATCGCGGCGGACGCGGACCTGGTCGGCGATGATGGCGGCGTCCTTCGCGTCGGTCTTGCCCTCGCCGCGGTAGCTCTCGGAGGCGCGGTGAATGGCCCGGCCGGAGATGTAGTGGACCGGCTGGTCGCGGTTGACCAGGAGCGCGATGGCCAGGGCGGCTCCGCCGTCGGCCAGGTCGATGCCCCAGGTCACCTCGTCACCCAGGGCCAGGATGTCGGCGAGGAGTTCGAGCAGTTCGGGTTCGTCGTTGGCGACGCGTCGCGACAGCAGCCGGCGGCCGCTCTCGTCGATCGCGACGCAGTGATGGTGGGCTTTGCCTGCGTCGATGCCGGCCATGTGGTGCCTCCGTGTGGTGGTGTTGCTGGCGCCTCCCACGGACGACCTCGCTGTCGATTCCCTACGTAGCGATCATTCGCAATTCCCAATTGGCAGCCGTCGGGCGGCCAATCGATGGAAGCCACAAGTGGCAGAAGTTTGAAAGCCACACCCGACGCCCCTGGGTGGATGAACCATACGAAGGGCTCACCACGTCCCGCAGAGCAACGTAGGGAACTTTGACCGCCGCAGGTCAAGGCAGATGGCCCCGAGCCAGGCCGGCGCTGACGGCGACGGGGCTGGCCAAGGGTCGTCTGGCGGGTGAGGTCGTCGAGCGGGCGGGCGCGGCCGGCCAGGACCAGGCGGCGATTGCCCCGGTCCACGTCATCGAGCTGGCATTCACGCACTGCCTTCGGCCGGGCCGGCATGGACGGCGGCCAGGGTCAGGCCAGGGCCAGGGCCAGGGCCAGGGCCAGGGCGAGTCGTGCGGCCGGCTTGGTCGCCGCGTCGACGGCGGTACGGACCTCGTCGCCGGGCCGCTGCGGCTTCACGGAGGGGATTTCGGGCTGACTTCGACGGTTTCGTCACCACCGCAGGCGATGCCATCCGCCCGCTCATGGAGTGCAGTCTCCGAACTGGGTCAGGACCGGCCCGGCCGAGTCAGCGGGAATCCGTTGCGTCGTCCTCGGCCGGGCCGGGGCCTGCCGTGCTGGCGGCGGCCTGGCCGGCGGCTCGTTCCGCGCGGAGTTCTTCGGCGACGTCGTGGGCCCGGCCCGGGTCGTAGACGGTGACCGAAGTGCCAGGGCTCGACATCGCTCCTGCCCGGGGCGTGTACCGGTAGATTTCGACGCCGCGTCGGGCGGCCATGTCGTCGACCTCGCCGACGGGTACCCGCCACAGCTCGGCGGTGTAGGACCGGGTCCACCACTCGTCCGGACGCAGGAAGTCTCGCTTGACCTCCGTCTGACGCTCCACCGCCACCTGGACCTGGCCGAGTTGCTCGGTCAACCAGCCGGTCAGCGCCTGTGCGTCGACCCGAGAGAACGGTGCGAACGTCCCCGGTTCGCACTCCACCGTCTCGCTGCCGGTATGCAACACCACTTTGATCGACCGTCGCTGCCCCAGGCTGAGTCGCTCGATGACGACCACTCGCTGCAGATCAGCCATCACCATGGTCGACGAACGCAGAAAGCGGGCGATCACGACCTGGGCCGGAGTTCCCAGGGGGCGGAACTCGATCCACCGCACCTTCAGGGAGACCGTGGCGTACATCATGGCCACGGCGAGCACGATCACTGCGACCACCGTGAGCGCCAGTAGGACCCAGAAAAAGCCCCAGCAGAGTGAGTTCCCCGAGAGCACGGCGGCCACCAGCGCGCCCAGCAGAAGCGGGGCTGCGACCACCGGCGGGACCATGATGCTCCCGCCGAGCATGGCAGCCAGCTCGCGGGCCCTGCTGGGCACGAACAGCAGCCGCCATCCGGCTGTCACGGGTAAGACAACTTCCGCAAGCGAGCCGGGACGCCGAGTTTCCATGACTCAAAGGTAGGGCCCTGCAACGGAGTTCGTAAGGCTGACCGACCTTCGGTGAGACGGGTCAGCCACCGGGCAGAGGCGGGGTCTTGCCATCCGAACAGTACCGATATATCGTTGACGCATCGCGATCGATCAACGACCGACTGAATGGAGTGATGGCGATGCGTACCCACGGATACGAGCGTGGACATGGACAGGACGGCTTCTCCCGGCGCGGCCGGGGTGGCTTCGAGGGTGTGCGGGGGGCTTTCGGGCCCTTCGGTCCGGGTGGGCCGGGCGGCCCCGGCGGCCCCGGCGGTTTCGGCGGCTTCGGGCCCGGGTTCGGGCCGGGGCCCTGGGGCGGTCGAGGGCGGGGCGGACCCAGGG
>NZ_MUBA01000259.1 GCF_002154575.1 Streptomyces bobili | reverse complement strand
GTGGGGGAGGGGACTTCGGCGGCGGCTTCTGACCGGAGGGCCCGGTTACGCCACGCGTGCACGCGGACGGGCCCGGCGCTGGACGCGCCGGGCCCGTGGACGTCGTACGAAGAGGTGCGGAGCCGGAGCGGGTCAGAGAGAGGCCGCCGCAGAGGCTATGGCCGAGGCGAACGTGGAGACCTCGCTGTAGACGCCGGGCGCGTTGGGCCGGGCGCAGCCGATGCCCCAGCTGACGATGCCGACCTGGATCCAGGCGTTGGCCGCGTCCCGGCGGAACATCGGGCCGCCCGAGTCGCCCTGACAGGTGTCGACGCCGCCGGCCGCGTACCCGGCGCAGATCTCGTCGCTCGCGATCAGGCCGCTGTAACCGCTGTAGGAACGGCAGGTGGCGTCACTGACGAACGGCACGGTCGCCTTCAGCATGTACCGCTGCTGGGAGCCGCCCTCGGTGGCCGAGCCCCAGCCGGCCACGGTGAAGGTGCCGGTGTTGTACTGCGTGGTGGTGGCGATCTTCAGGGTCGGCAGATTGATGGGCTGCGCGAGCTTGATGAGCGCCCAGTCCTTGCCGTTGCCGTTGTAGCCGGGCGCCCGGTACACGTACGTGGAGCGGACCTGGACGCGACCGGTGCTGGACTGGAGGTCCACGACACCGGCGGTGGCGGTGATGCTGGTGTTGGCGCCGGTCGAGCCCACGCAGTGCGCGGCGGTGAGCACGATCTGCTGGGTGTAGAGCGCGCCGCCGCAGCCCATGGAGAGCCGGACCATGAACGGGAACTCGCCCTGCGCGGCACGTGTCCCGCCCACGACCGGCGAGGGGGCGGCCTGGGCGGACGAGACGGGCTGAAGGCTGGCGATCGCGAGGGCGGCGGCGCCGACGGCCGCGAGTCTCTTGAGCGCGGTGAGGAGATTCTTCAACGTGGTGCCTTCCGTGGGGGGTTGACCGTGTCGGGGGGATCTCGTGGTGCCCGAAACATAGAATTGACGCGCACATGACAACAGTGGCAACAAAGAAGTGCCCGCTTGCTGGCATGAGCAAGTCAAATCTGTTGCTGGATTATGAGAACGCCGCAAGCCTTCGCACAAGGGGTGCGATCCGGCCACGCCGATGCCGATGCCGACGGTCCGGGCGCGGGACGCGAAGGGCGGCATCTAGGACGGAAACCGGCCTATACGGCTCCTACCCTGTCCCCATGACCGAGTCCGCCGTGCCCCTCGCGTTCCCCGACGTCTGCGCCCTCGACGACTGGCTCACCGCGCATCCGGCGCCGCACCCGGGCCTCTGGATCCAGGTCGCCAAGAAGGGTTCCGGGGTCCGGTCCGTCACCGCCGCCGACGTCAACGACGTGGCCCTGTGCCACGGCTGGATCACCGGACAGCGCAAAGGGCTCGACGACACGTCGTTCCTCCAGCGGATCACACCCCGCAGGCCGGGCAGCCTCTGGTCGGCCGTCAACGTGCGCCGGGTGGAGCAGCTGACCGCGGCCGGGCGCATGCGGCCCGCCGGTCTCGCCGAGGTGGCGGCGGCACGGGCCGACGGACGGTGGGCGGCGGCGTACGCCTCGCAGCAGGACGCCACCGTCCCCGCGGAACTCGCGGCCGCCCTGGAGCGCAGTCCGCGGGCCCGTGTGACCTTCGGCCGCCTGGGCCGCACCGACCGCTACCTCGCCATGCTCGGCGTACTCCGCGCCCGGTCCCCGGAGCAGCGGTCGGTCCAGGTCGCCGCGGCGATCGCCAGGTTGGAGGGTGCGGCGGACGCCGCCGACGGCGGGTGACGGATCAGCCCCGCACCGCCGCCTTCGCCAGGCGGATCAGCTCGTCGAAGTCGACGGCCCCAGGGTCCCCGTGGTCGTTCTCCGGCACGTGCATGTGCCCGCACACGCCCTGGAAGTCGTTCCACCGCGCCCCGCTCATCCGCTGCCCGGCCCCGTTCCCGTAGGACCTCGGGTACGCCGGCCACAGCGCCGGGCCGCGCAGGGGTACGCCGTGCTGCTCGTGCGCCCACGCCAGGAAGCGGGCGACGCCGAGGAGCGCCCAGCCCGGCGCCTTCGGCCAGTAGACGTGGGCCTTGCCGCTCGCCTGCCACTTGGTGTGCAGCTCGGGGTCGCAGGTGCCGACCAGTTCCACCTGGCAGACGTTCAGCGTGTTCGTCTGCACCCCGCCGGGCCTGTTGCGCAGAGCGCGGGAGGAGATGTCGATGTCGAAGTGCTGGTACCAGGTCAGTTTCCTGGCCGCGAGATCCGGCACCGCCGTGAGGTTGGGCGCGGAGGCGCCGCCCTGGTAGCCGGGCAGCGAGCGGCCCTCGGTGGTGTGCAGGACGACGACGTTGACCTCCATCCGGTCGCCGCCGAAGTCGTCCTGGTACCAGTGGTCGCGGCGTGCGCCGGGGTAGTGCTGCGGTCCGGTCCTGGTCATGGCGCCTCTCCTCGGTCGGGGTCCCCGGCCACAGCGGCGGGGGCGCCCTGAAGAACGACCGACCCCCCACGCCCGTCGCGCACCCGACGGCCCCGCACCTGTGTCCGGACCGGCCCTTACGCCCCACGCC
>NZ_MUBA01000258.1 GCF_002154575.1 Streptomyces bobili | reverse complement strand
TACACGGGTGACTACAAGGACGACCTGCTGGGTGTGGATTCCACCGGGACGCTGCGGCTGTACTCCGGGAACGGATCCTCCGCAGTGGCCTTCACCGGTGAGGTGGGCGGCGGCTGGGCCACGATGGACAAGGTCGCCGCCGCCGACTTCAACGGCGACGGCGACGGCGACCTCGTCGCCACCAACAAGACCACCGGTGAACTGTTCCTCTACATCGGCAACGGCGACGGCGGCTTCAAGTCCACCACCGAGATCGGACACGGCTGGACCGGCATCGAGCAGCTCGCCGCCGGCGACTTCACCGGCGACGGCAAGGCCGACATCGTCGCCGTCAACCAGTCCGACGCCACCTTGCACCTCTACACGGGCAACGGCAGCGGAGTCACCTACACCAAGCAGATCGGCAGCGGCTGGTCGAAGATGACCAACCTCGCCGCCGGAGACTTCAACGGCGACAACCGCGCCGACCTCGTCGCCACCCGCGAAGACACCGGAACACTGCTCCTCTACCCCGGCACCACCACCGGCGGCGTCGCCAGCGGCATCGAAATCGGCTCCAGCTTCAACCTCATGAGCAAGCTCACCCTGTCCGACCTCAACAACGACGGACGCGCCGACGTCACCGCCATCAACCGCAGCACCGGCGATCTCTACCTCTACACCAGCAAGAGCAACAGCCTCAACAGCGGCATAACAATCGGCCACGGCTGGGGAAGCCAGCAGCACCTGATCTGACCCAGGCAGGCCCGAAGAACTGGCCCCGACGGCCTGCCGTCAGGCCGGGCCACAGCACCACCACCGTTCCCGAAGCCCGCTTGGCGGAGGCCTGAAGGCCTCCGCCAAGTTCTTGTGTCCCGCGCCTGCGGTTCAGGTTCGAGAGGTACCGCCTCACCAGTTGAGGAACTTCTGAAGGTCCCACCAACGAGCTCGCCAACGGAAACAGCCCCTGACCGCCCAGAAGGCAGGTCAGGGGCCGCTAGTGCCTCAGGCGCCCAGGTAGACCGGGGGCTTCTGGGTCTTGCCGTAGACGTAGCCGCTGAGGGTGCCGTCGACGCCCAGGACGACCAGGGTGACGTCGTCCTGCTGGACGGACGGGCGACCCTTGGAGTATTCGACGGAGAACGTGCCGTGGCTGGTGGTCAGCTGTGCCCCGTAGACACCCGCGCGCTTGACGAGCTTCACAATGGCGCCGTTGGCAAGCTTGTAGCGGCCGAGACGCGGGTTGGCGGCGGTCTTGGCCCCGGTCCAGGTGACGGTCGTGCCGTCGGGGTTCAGCACGAGCGTGCGACTACCGAACAGGGCAGCGCCGGCGCGACCGTGTGCGTCGATGAACCGCACCAGCTTGCCGCTCTGGTAGACGCGGGCCTGGTAGTGGCCGGCGGAGACCTTGAATATCTGCGCGGTCGTACGGGAGTCGAGACGCAGGGTGCGCACGAGCTTGCCGCTCTGCGTGCAGTCGGCGGACAGCACCGGGAAGGCGGTGGACTTCCAGGGGGTGGTCCCGCCCTCGCTGCGCTGACCGAAGACGGGCTTGGCGCTGAGCACTCCGGTGATCCGCAGACCACGGGCCGCGTCGACGGTCCTGCTCTGGTCCACGGTCGAGACGACGTGGCCGTGCTGGTCAAGCAGCTTGGCGGACGCGCCACTGTCGGCGCTGTTGACCAGCTTGACCTTCCAGCCACCGAAGACGGAGGGGATGGTCTTGGTGGCAATGCAGGCGCTGCTCGTGGAGGACGTGGCCGCGGTGGTGGCGCTGGCGGC
>NZ_MUBA01000257.1:2312-2616 GCF_002154575.1 Streptomyces bobili | reverse complement strand
AGTCCACTCGGGCACGCCGGCATCGACGTCGCCTTCGACGAGGGCCTTTATGCCCCCGGGACGGTGGACTCCCTGCTCGCCGGCTGGTCCGCACTCCTCGCCGGCCCCAACACGGCGGGACCCCGATGAGTTCGCTGCCCCTCGGAGGGGTCGCTTCCTTCTGCAGTTCGGCGGCCGACCAGTGCCGGGGCCGCGGCTCCTCGGCCATCACGTCGACGAACCAGGCCGCGTGCGGCGGCACAGAACAGGCCGGCTCGGCGGCCGACCACGACGACAGCATCCGAACGCCGTTGCAGCCGTACCA
>NZ_MUBA01000257.1:369-2291 GCF_002154575.1 Streptomyces bobili | reverse complement strand
AGGTCCGCGGGTGCGAACTCCACCGCGAACAGCGTCTCGGCCTCGTCCAGGATGTGCAGGATCTTGAGGCTGTCCACGCCGAGTTCCGTCAGGTCGCGGTCCAGCTCGGTCGGCGCGAAGCCGAGCAGTGGTGCGATCACCTCGTCGATCAGCCGCCGCTCGGTGAGGCTCGGTTCCACGTTCATCCTGACCAACGCTCCGTCTCTTGCAGGCAAGCATGATGGAGTCGGGCGCCCACCAAGTCGTGTACGCCGACGAGTTGTTCGTGCGTCCCCCGTTGGACGACGCGTCCGGCGTCGAACACTACAACGTCCCCCGGCGGCCTGGGAGTTGGAGAGCAGGCGCGCGATGGCGACCGTCGACCGACGGGCACCTCGAAGCTGACGTTCCGGGCGCCACGGCGCCGGCTCGGGATGCTCCTCCAGGCGGCCGTCGATCGTCGCATAGAGTGCCGTCGCGAGGGTGTCCACGGTGTTCGTCGCAAACGATCTCGGACGCCCTCGTTCTCGTCTGCGCAGGCACCCCTTGGACCACACCACCAAGAGGAACCGGTGTCGTACCCGCACGTGCTCACCCCCGAGGAGAAGCTTGCCGAGGCGAAGAAGCAGCTGAACCTCCCGCGTATCGTCGTGATCTGCGGCTCCACCCGCTTCATGACCGAGATGACCGAGGCCGATCTGCGGGAGACCAAAGCCGGAAGGATTGTCGTCAAACCGGGCTGTGACATGAAGTCGCCGCACGAACTCTGGTCCGATCCTGTCGAGGCCGAGGCGCTTAAGGTTCGACTCGACGATCTGCACCGGGCGAAGATCCGGCTCGCTGACGAGGTGCTCGTCGTCGGCGACTACATCGGAGACAGCACCCGAGCCGAAATCGCCTACGCCCGGTCGCTGGCCAAGCCCGTGCGGTTCACGCACCCCGAAGTCGACCCGGACGCCTGACCGCCCGCTGTCAGAAGGCCGCGGCCGAGCAACCGGCCACCGGACAGCGTCGGCTCGGCGGAGGCCGATCCATCCTCGCCCGCGCTAGCCGCGGCTACGCGTGAACCGGGTGAACGCGGCATCCACGGGCCAGTCGACATCGCCGTTCGCGGCGGCCGACAGCAGGTCGTTGACCCCGCACAGGACGGCATGCATCGTCTCGGCGTCGACATAGCGTCCATTGCCGAACATACGGCCCCGTACGGTGTCTCCGTCCGAATCCAGGAACAGACCGAACCGCAGCCTCGTCGACGGCACCGGCGCGACCGTCTCGCAGACCGACTCACCGTCCGCGAGCCGAGCGACCCTGGCGTCGTACGGCAGAGGTTCGTCGTAGCCCATGAAATTGACGAAGTGGTCCACGGAGGTGCCGCACTCCTCGGTCACGTCCGGGAACATCGCGTCGAGCGCCGACAGGTCGTAGCTGCTCGTCCGGTACGTCAACAGGAGTGCGGGCCACATGCGGGTCACCATGTCGTAGAACGACGTGCC
Source organism: Streptomyces bobili (assembly GCF_002154575.1). GTDB lineage: Bacteria > Actinomycetota > Actinomycetes > Streptomycetales > Streptomycetaceae > Streptomyces > Streptomyces bobili. The sequence continues at coordinate 819 of NZ_MUBA01000257.1, read as the reverse complement.
CGTTTCCACCGGTACCAGTCCCTGCTGGGCCAGGGGACCGACGTGGTCCTTGGTGCGTGGGTCTTTCNNCCCCAATCCCTTGGCATACAGTTCGACGGCCGGGAATCCGGGCTGGGGAGAGTTGTTCACGGTGGTCCGGAAGAGCGATCGGGGCGCGCTCTCGAATCCGGATCGCCATCGGCGCAGCGTCCTCTCCAGGCGCGCCTGTCCCTGCGGCGACTGCTCTTCGGTGGCCTGGTCCAGTGGTTGATGGGTGATCGGCGGAAGGTGTCGCGAGTCGGCTCCGTCGAGCAATGCGCGGAAGTCGCGCTCGAGAATGCGCATGGACGTGCGATCGATGACGAGATGCGACAGTGCGCCAGTGAGCCATCTGGGGCGGCCGTGCTGAACGACCACCGCCAGCCTGGCATGAAACTCCGGCCCGGCGACGAAGCCGCGTGACGACGCCTC
>NZ_MUBA01000257.1:0-342 GCF_002154575.1 Streptomyces bobili | reverse complement strand
CGGTCGGTTGGCGAGGACCGTTTCCCACTGCTCTCGCTGACCCCAAGTCGTCGGTCCGGCATCACCACGGTGACTCTGGAAAGTCAACTCGTGCATCTATGGCACCCCGTCTCTCAGAATCCGCCCCGAACCTAGCAACGGCCCGATGCGAAAATCAACGGCGATGATCGATGGGTCGTGCCATACCGGTCGCGTCGAACGCACTCTGAGCCACCGATGACCACAACCGGCACTGTCACGTTGGCTGACCAGTGGGATGATCTTCTGGTTGATCAGCCTGGGAAGGGTTGTCCGTGGGGAGCGCGTCGCTGTCGTACAAGGGGCACCGGTACCCGGTCGAGG
>NZ_MUBA01000256.1 GCF_002154575.1 Streptomyces bobili | reverse complement strand
CTGGTCGGCCAGCGCGCCGGGAGCGGCCTGCGCTACGTCGGCAGCGTGGGCACCGGCTGGAGCGAGGCCGAGCGCACCGAACTGGCCGCGCTGCTGCGGGAGGCCGCGACCGGGTCGTGCCCCTTCGACGCGGTACCGGCGGCGCCTGGCGCCCGCTGGGTCCGGCCCGAACTGGTCGGCGAGGTCCGCTACAGCACCCGTACCCGGGCGGGGATGCTGCGCCAGCCGTCCTGGCTGCGGCTGCGCACCGACCTGACGCCCGAGGAGTCGGCGGCCGACCTCCCCGCCCCGCCCGGCTCCTGACACGCCGCCACGTCTCCCGCCATTGGCCTGCGCTTCACCACCGGGACGCCCGCGACCCCTTGGCGCGGAAGTGAAGATCGGGGAAGCTGAACTCCCCTTTCTCCCCACAGCCGTTCGGCTGCGCCCGGTCCTGAGGAGGACGCAGTGTCGTCACCCACGTTCACGAAGCACCGCAGGAGATGGCTCACCGGATTCGCCGGTGCCGCCGCGCTCGTCGTCGCCGTCCCCACGGTCGCCTACGCCGCCCCGCCCACCGCCCTGACGGCCAACGCCGAAGCGGGCGAGCGCGCGTATCTGCCGGCGTTCGACTACGACACGGACGGCTGCTACTCCACCCCCGCGATCGGCCCCGACGGGACGGTCAACGGCGGCCTCAACCCGACCGGTGCCCTCAACGGCAGCTGCCGGGACGCCTCGGACCTCGACAACACCAACAGCTACTCCCGCTACAAGTGCAACAACGGCTGGTGCGCCTACCTGTACGGCCTGTACTTCGAGAAGGACCAGGCGATAGCGGGCAGCAGCATCGGCGGGCACCGCCACGACTGGGAGCACGTCGTGGTGTGGGTGCAGGACAACGCGGTGAAGTACGTCTCGACGTCCAACCACGGCTCGTTCACCGTCACCGCCGCCTCCGGCGTCCGCTTCGACGGCACGCACGCGAAGGTCGTCTACCACAAGGACGGCATCAGCACGCACTGCTTCCGGCTGGCCGGCGCGGGCGACGAGCCGCCGGAGAACCACAAGGGCACCTGGCAGTACCCGCCGCTGGTCGGCTGGAACGGCTACCCGGCGGGCGTGCGCGACAAGTTGAGCGCCTACAACTTCGGCAGCGCCAGCTTCGGCCTCAAGGACGGCAGCTTCGGCAACCACCTCAACTCGGCGAAGCCGTCGGGCGTCACCTTCGACGCGTACGCGTGACCCGGCGACCGGGGCCGGTCCGCCGCCCTGGCGTGATCAGGCCCCGGCGTCCGATGATGACCGTATGGATCTTGCGAAGGAACTGCCGTCCGCCGTCGACGCGGCGGGCCTGCTCGCCCTGGCCGAGGGCCACCACGACCGTGCGGCACGGCCCTTGGGGACCCTTGAGGCGGCCGGTCACCTCGTGAAGACGTACGCGCTGGAGGCGCCCGGCCGCACGGTCGCCGAGGCCGACGCGGAGGCGTCGCTGCGGATCGCCGCGGGCCATCTCGCGCTCGGCCGGGAGCGGGGCTCACTCGGTCTGTCGGTGCTGCTCGTGCACGCGGGCGGCGACGGCGACTACGTGCTGCTGCACACCTGGATCGAGGGTGACATGGCCGACCTCGCGATCTTCGCGGGCCCCGCGGGCCGGCCCGAGTCACTGCGCCCCGGCCGCGCGGGACTCGCGCCCTGTGTGTGGGAGGCGGTGCTGCTCGCGCACGAGCGGGACGCGTTCTCCCGGCACGTCCTGTCGGGGACCGGCCCGCTGCCCGGCCGTCTCACCGCGTGGAGCGCGGACACCTACGCCGGTGCCGTGCGATGAGCGACGCCCCCGTGGTGCGCCACGCCCGCCCCGACGACCTGTCCCGGGTGGCCGAACTGGCCCGCCGGCACGCCGAGTACGAGCGCGCCGCACCCCCTGCCACCGACCTCGCCGCACGCCTGAACGCACTGCTGTTCGGCACCTCCGCCCTCCGGTTGCGCTGCCTGGTCGCCGAGTCGCCCGACGGCGAGGTCGTCGGCTACGCGACCTGCGTGCCCGCGCTGTCCACCTGGGACGGCCTCGAATACCTGCACATGGACTGCCTGTTCCTCGTCCCCGGACAGCGCGGCCTCGGCCTCGGCGCGCTCCTGATGGACGCGGTGACCGCCGAGGCCCGCACCCTCGGCCTCACCGAGATCCAATGGCAGACCCCCACCTGGAACGAGGGCGCGATCCGCTTCTACGACCGTCTCGGCGCCCGCGCCCAGGAGAAGACGCGCTTCACCCTGACCGTCGAACGGTGACCCTCCCGAGGGTCTATCGTGTCCCGCATGTCCGTTCCGGAACTGATCCGCATCGTCTCCCGTGACTCGCCCATGGCCCTCGCCCAGGTGGAGCGTGTCCGCGCCGAGTTGGCCGCCCTGCATCCCGGTGTGCGCACCGAGGTCGTCCCCGTGAAGACGACGGGCGACAAGTGGATGGGGGACCTGTCCCAGGTCGAGGGGAAGGGCGCGTTCACCAAGGAGGTCGACGCGGCGCTGCTGGCAGGCCAGGCCGACCTGGCGGTGCACTGCGTCAAGGACGTCCCGGCGGACCGGCCTCTCCCGGCCGGCACGGTGTTCGCGGCGTTCCTGAAGCGCGACGACATCCGCGACGCCCTCGTCCACCCGGGCGGGCTGACCCTCGACGAACTCCCGGCGGGGACGCGGATCGGCACCTCCTCGGTGCGCCGGGTCGCCCAACTGGCCGCGACCCATCCGCACCTGGAGTGCGTGCCGTTCCGCGGCAACGCCAACCGGCGGCTGGCGAAGCTCGCGGCGGGCGAGGCGGACGCGCTGCTGCTCGCGGCGGCGGGCCTGGAGCGCATCGGCCGGCCGGACGTGATCAGCGAGATCCTGTCGCCGGAGACGATGATGCCGCCGATCGGCGCGGGCATCCTCGCCCTCCAGTGCCGGGAGGGCGACAGCGAGCTGATCGACGTCGTCAGCGGGCTCGGTGACCCGGCCACCCATCGGGAGGCCACCGCCGAGCGGATGTTCCTGCACGTCCTGCAAGGCCACTGCAACAGCCCCATCGCCGGGTTCGCCCGGGTGGACCGCGGCGGCGAACTCTCGCTGCGGGCCTGCGTGTTCACCCCGGACGGCAAGACCCGGCTCAACGCCCACGAGTGGGCGGGCCGCCTCGACCCGGCCACGCTCGGCACCTCGGTGGCTGTCGCGCTCCTGCGCCAGGGCGCCCGCGAGATCATCGACGGCATCCCGCACTGAGCGGGCGGTGCGCCGGGCGGCGCGTCAGGCGGTGCCGGTGCCCTCTTCGGCGGCCTGGTCGCGCAGGAACTTGCTCACCTGGCGGGCCAGGCTGTCGCGGACCGCGGCGGGCGCCCCGGCGGGTCCCTCCTGCAGGCCGACGCCGCCGACCCACATGCGCCGCCCGGCCCACTCCTCGTCGACGCGCAACTGGATCTGCACGTCGATCTGTGCGAGCGCTGCCTCGGGTCCGGCGGCGTACAGGACGGCGGTGGCGCGGCGCAGCGGGTAGATGTCGAAGCCCTCGATGAACTGGGAGTTGCGCCAGTCGATGAAGGCGCTCTCCCCGTCGGGCCCGATCCGCACGTCGATCTGCCCGTCCTCCAGGTGGACGCCGAAACTCTGCTCGCCCCGGTTCTCGACGGTCACCCGCAGGGTGAAGTACGTCAGTCCTTCGGCGGCGTCGTCGCGTCCCCGGGGCGGCTCCGCCTGCTCCAGACGGTGGACGCGGACGCGCAGGCCGGCATGCTCGTCGTACTCGTGCCAGTCCCCGACCACGTTCGGCTCGTACACAGTCCACCTCTCGACTTCTACCGGCTGCTTCCTATCCGTGGGCTCAGCGGACTGTCAAATGAGCGGAATGCGCCGTGGCCAGGGGATTCATCCCCGGTGATCGGCGATCAAGCCGTGCGCAGGAAGAATTCCGTTCCGGGCCGCGCGGGCGGCCCGGCGGGCGTGCCGCACATCACGTCCCCGCAGAGATCGGCGGACGTCCCCGGACGCGGTCCGGGCGCCGGCGCTTCCCGTCCCGCAGCCGGGGCACGATGCGTCCGGCCCGCCGGGAAACAGGCGAGAAACTAGGGGCTGAACAGGGAAGCAATCACCACTAACAGCGCAAAGAGGATGAACTGTTTTAGAACGCCGCAGAGCGGGAATCTGGTCACAAGTGCTTCGGACAGGAGGCACCTCCGTAGGAGCCCGCCGAACGGGCCGGCCCCGGGTACTCCGCCAGGTCCGAGCGCGCCTCCCACGGTGTCCGTCCATCCACCGGCACCTGCCTGAGGGAGGCGCGCGCGATGCGTACCACCGTCAGAACGAAGCAGCACCCCCACGACGACGCCCCGGACACCGCCGATTCCTTCGCCCGGCTCGCCGAGCTCCCCGACAGCCCCGAGCGCCAGGCGCTCCGCGACGAACTGGTCCGGCTGTGGCTGCCCATGGCCGAACGCATCGCCGTCCGCTTCCGCGGGCGCGGCGAGTCCCTCGAAGACCTCTACCAGGTGGCGGCCCTCGGACTGGTGAAGGCCGTCGACCACTACGACCCGGAGCGCGGCCGCGCCTTCGAGGCGTACGCGGTGCCCACGATCACCGGCGAGATCAAGCGCCACTTCCGCGACCACATGTGGACGCTGCACGTCCCGCGCCGGGTCCAGGACCTGCGCAACCGGGTACGGCACGCCGCGAAGGACCTCTCCCAGACCACGTCGGGACGCGCCCCGACCCTCGCCGAGATCGCGGAGTACGCGCACCTGACCGAGGACGAGGTCCGCACCGGGATGGAGGCACTGGAGTGCTTCTCGGCACTGTCGCTGGAGGCCGAGATGCCCGGCACCGACGGCTACGCGCTGGAGGACGCCCTGGGCGCCCCGGACCCCGGATACGACACCGTCGTCGACCGGGTGGCCGTCGCGCCGTGCCTGCGGGCCCTGCCGGAACGCGAGCGGACCATCCTGTACCTGCGCTTCTTCGGCGGTATGACACAGAGCAGCATCGCCGAGCAGCTCGGCATCTCACAGATGCACGTCTCACGGCTGCTGAGCGGCTGCTTCGAGCGGCTGCGCGAGGAGATAGCCGCCGGAGCCCACTGACGCGGCGTACCGCGGAGCCGGTCCTCTCACGTCACCCGGTCGGCCGTCAGTCCAGCGGGGGCGCGCCGGGAATCTGCGGGGGGCTGTGACGGTCCACCGCGTCCTCCAGCTCCGCGCGGATCTCCTCGGGGATCCGCCCGCTGCGGCCCCAGAAGAGGATCAGCTCCGCGACATTGCGCAGTTTGATGTTCGTGTGCTGGGAGACCTCTCTCAGCACCGTCCATCCGCCGTCCGGAGTCATCCGGCCCAGGGCGACGATCACCCCGATCGCCTGGTCCACGACAGCGTGGGAGGCCACGGCGTCCCGCAGCTGACCGACCTCCTGCTGGAGTGCGGCGATCCGGTCCGTTTCGTCGCGGGATTCCCGCGGTACTCGTGGCACACCTCCATCGTGCCACCGGGTCACTCGGCAGGCGCCGTGGCAGGGTCCGGCAGGACACTGGTGCCAGAGCCACCGGCCGCCGCCGATCGACCAGGAACGCGAGTGCCATGAACCATCACCGCTCTTACGCCGCCTCCGGTGCGAAGGAGGTCGTCTCCACCCACTCCGTGTTCGGCGCCCCCTGCTGGGTGAGCCTCACCAGCCGGGACATGGAGGCCACCCAGAGGTTCTACGGTGCCGTCCTCGGCTGGGAGTGGCGCCGGGGCAGCCTCGGCGACCACTTCCGCACGGCTCTGGTGAACGGCGTCCCGGTGGCCGGCATCGCCGCCGTCGCCTCGGTGTGGCAGATGGCGGTGGCCTGGACGCCGTACTTCGCCGTGGCCAGTGCGGACGTGGCGGCCTCGCGGGCGCGGGAGCGGGGCGGCACGGTCGCCGTCGGGCCGATCTCGCTGCCGCCCGGCCGGGCGGCGCTGCTGGCCGACCGCGACGGCGCGACCTTCGGCGTCTGGGAGGGCGAGCTGATCGGCAACTGGGAGGCCTGGCGGACGGCGGCCCCCGCCTTCATCCGGCTGCACACCCGCAACGCCTTCGACTCCGCCATCTTCTACGGCGAGATCCTCGACTGGGCGAGCGACCGGCCGGGCTGCTGCGAGGTGCACTACGAGGGCGGCGAGGTCGTGCTGCGCAGCCAGGGCGGTGTGGTGGCCCGGATCGAGTCGGGCGCCCTGGAGGCGGCTCCCGATCCGACGATCCGGCCGCACTGGCAGGTCCACTTCGCGGTGCCGGACGTGGCGGCCTGCGCACGGGACGCCGAGCGGCACGGCGGCAGTGTGCTGGTCAAGGGCGCCGACGAGGCCGTACTGCGTGACCCCGACGGCGCCCAGTTCACGGTGACCGCGCAGGCCGCCCGCTGATCCGCCGCTACTCGGAGCGGCGGGGCGGACGGGAGAGCACGACGAGGCTGCGGGCCTCCACCGTCACCTCGGCGCCCGCCTTGTACTCCGTCTCGTCCGGTCCGCCGTCCGGCTCCACGGTGTCGACGCAGACCGCCCAGCGCTCCCCGTACTCGGCGCCGGGCAGCCGGAACACGACAGGCTCCCAGTAGCTGTTGAGCAGCAGCAGGAACGAGTCGTCGACGACGGGCCGGCCGCGTGGATCGGGTTCGGCGATGGCGTCGCCGTTGAGGAACACGCCCACGCAGTGCGCGTCGGAGCGCTGCCAGTCGCGATCGGCCATCTCGCGGGCGTCCGGCAGCAGCCACACCAGGTCGGGCAGGGGCTGGCCGGCGTGGGTGACGGTCTCGCCGCGGAAGAAGCGGCGCCGCCGCAGCACCGGGTGGGAGGACCGCAGGGCGATGAGCCGCCGGGTGAAGTCGACGAGGTCGCGCCGCTCCCGGGCCGGCCGCCAGTCGATCCAGGAGACCAAGTTGTCCTGGCAGTAGGCGTTGTTGTTGCCGCGCTGGGTGCGGCCCAGCTCGTCGCCGTGGCAGATCATCGGGATGCCTTGTGACAGCAGCAGCGTGGCGAGGAGGTTGCGCTGCTGGCGGGCGCGGAGTTCGAGCACGGCCGGATCGTCGGTGTCGCCCTCCGTCCCGCAGTTCCAGGAGCGGTTGCTGCTCTCGCCGTCCCGGTTGCCCTCGCCGTTGGCCTCGTTGTGCTTGTCGTTGTAGGAGACGAGGTCGCGCAGGGTGAACCCGTCGTGCGCGGTGACGAAGTTGACGCTGGCGCGGGGGCGGCGCCGGCTGTGGGCGTAGAGGTCGGAGGAGCCGGTCAGGCGGGAGGCGAACTCACCGAGCGAGCCCGGTTCGGTCCGCCAGAAGTCCCGGACGGTGTCGCGGTAACGGCCGTTCCACTCCGACCACAGGGGCGGGAAGTTGCCCACCTGGTAGCCGCCCTCGCCGACGTCCCACGGCTCGGCGATCAGCTTCACGCGGCTGATCACCGGGTCCTGCTGGATCAGGTCGAAGAACGCCGACAGCCGGGACACCTCGTGGAACTGGCGGGCCAGGGTGGCCGCGAGGTCGAAGCGGAAGCCGTCGACGTGCATCTCGGTCACCCAGTACCGCAGCGAGTCCATGATCAGCTGAAGGACGTAGGGGTGCCGCATCAGCAGACTGTTGCCGGTGCCGGTGGTGTCGTAGTAGTGCGACCAGTCGCCGTCGACGAGGCGGTAGTACGAGGAGTTGTCGATGCCGCGGAAGGACAGCGTGGGGCCCTTCTCGTTGCCCTCGGCGGTGTGGTTGTAGACGACGTCGAGGATCACTTCGAGGCCGGCCGCGTGCAGTTCCTTCACCATCGTCTTGAACTCGGTGACCTGCTCGCCGCGGGTGCCGTGGGCGGCGTAGGCGTTGTGCGGGGCGAAGAAGCCGATGGTGTTGTAGCCCCAGTAGTTGGACAGGCCCCGGTCCGTCAGGACGCCGTCCTGCACGAACTGGTGGACGGGCATCAGTTCGATTGCGGTCACACCCAGTGAGGTGAGGTGCCCGGTCACCGCGGGGTGGGCGAGTCCGGCGTAGGTGCCGCGCAGTTCCGGCGGGACGTCGGGGTGGGTGCGGGTCATGCCCCGCACATGGGCCTCGTAGATCACCGTGTCGGCGTAGGAGCGCTGCGGCGGCCGGTCGTCGCCCCAGTCGAAGGCCGGGTCGGTGACCACGCCGAGCAGGGTGTGCCCGGCGCTGTCCGCGGGGTCGGGGCGGTCCCCGGCCCGCTCGAACAGTGAGGCGTGGTTGTCGATCTGCCCGTCGACGGCGCGCGCGTAGGGGTCGAGGAGCAGCTTGGCCGGGTTGCAGCGGTGACCGGCGGCCGGGTCCCAGGGGCCGTGCACCCGGTAGCCGTAGCGCCTGCCGGGGCCGACCCCCGGCAGATAGACGTGCCAGACGAAGCCGTCGACCTCGGTCAGCGGCACACTGCGGCTGCTGCTGCCGTCATCGTCGAAGAGGATGAGGTCGACGCGGTGCGCGACCTCGCTGAACAGGGCGAAGTTGGTGCCGTTCCCGTCGAAGTCGGCGCCCAACGGGTAGGGGCGCCCGCTCCAGGCGGGCACCCCTGCGTTCCGGTACGTCCGGGAGGTCACCGTGCGCCCTCCAGGACGCCGTGCGTCTGTTCGGCGGCGGCGAGGGCCGCGACGGGCAGTTCGCGCGGCACCTGGAGCATCTCGCTCAGGTCGCCTTCCGGGAGGGTCGGCACGAGCGGGACGCGTTCACCGGCGCGGGCCCGCTGCGAGAACCAGATGACCTTGCTGCCGGTGTCGGTGGTGCAGCAGCCCCAGCCGTCACTCATGGCGGCGATGCGCTCCAGGCAGCCGCGCAGGTCCTGGTCCGGGCGCAGGTCCCGGTCGTCGCCGCCGACTGCCGTGATCAGGTGCTGGCCGTTCCACCACAGCTCGATGGAGGTGTGCTTGTCCGTGGCGTGCTCGTCGATGGCCCGGAGCAGCATCTCGGTTCCACCGCATACGGGTTCGACCAGTGTTTCGAGGTCCCAGTACTTCAGGTGTGCGGCCAGGATGCGCCTGACCTGTCCGACCCGGTCCGGGCTCACGTCCACGTCGAGGTGGTAGTAGCAGGGCACTGCGGTCTTCATCTCGTTCGTCTCCTCACCGGCGAGGCTCCGCCCCTTCCCGGCCCGACGGGCCGAGCCCCGAACACGAAGCGTGAGCGTTGATCGCTCCTGAGTCACAACCACAGTGGGGCTGCTACGCCATTCGTGCAACACGAGCGCACCACAATCAAGATCCAACAGGACGTTGGGTGGTCGGCCGTGCACCATAAGTGAAGGCCTCGGGAGGTTTGACGGTTTCGCACCTCTGCTTACATGGCCGACCCGCTCGCCGCGGGGCGACGTACCTCTCGAACTCCCGGAAGGTGAACAGCGCCATGCTGCTACCAGCGAAGACCGAAGTCGCCAGACGTCTGCGCAGTTACCGCGCCTGGGAACGCGTGATGCTCGCGCGGCCGGGCGACCGCGCGGTGCGGGCCACCTTCGAGGACTGCGGCTACACCCTGTGCGTGCTGATGGGCAAGCGCTGCGCGCGCGAGGCCGCGGACGCCGCCGAGCAGTACCTGCGCGCGGGCGCGGACACCCGGCTGCTGCGCGGCGGGGCGACCCGCAGGAGCGGCGTCGCACGGATCGCGGCGACCCGGCCGACGCTGCGCATGGCGGCGGAACGGTAGTGCCCCGGCCGACAGCGGCCGGGGCATCCGACAGCGGGCGACAGGAACCTTTTTCAGTACTGCGGAGGTGCAGCGTGAGGTCCACCAGAGCGATCGGCCGTATCCCGGTGCGGGACGTCCATCCGCGCGTGGAGTGCGGCCGGCGGCCGGCCAAGTCCGTGAGCGGTGAGACGTTCGAGATCACCGCGACGGTGTTTCGCGAGGGCCATGACGCCATCGGCGCGAACGTGGTCCTCAAGAGCCCGGACGGCCGCCGTGGACCGTGGACGCCGATGCGGGAACTCGCGCCGGGCACCGACCGCTGGGGTGCCGAGGTGACGCTCGACGAGGTGGGCCACTGGACGTACACCGTGGAGGCCTGGAGCGATCCGGTCACGACCTGGCGGCGGCACGCGGCGATCAAGATTCCGGCCGATATCGACACGGGTCTGGTCCTGGAGGAGGGCGGGCACCTGTACGAGCGGGCGGCGGCCCGCGCGCCGCGCGGTCCGGCGCGGACGGTGGTGCGGGAGGCTGCGCGGCGGCTGCTCGACGACTCGCTGCCGGTGGCCGAACGGTATGCGGCGGCGCTGGCCCCCGAGGTGGACGAGGTCCTGACCCGCCATCCCTTCCGGGAGTTCGTCTCGGCCAGTGCAGCCATGCCCCTGCTGGTGGAGCGGGAGCGGGCGCTGTACGGCTCCTGGTACGAGTTCTTCCCGCGCTCGGAGGGCACGCCGGAACGTCCGCACGGCACGTTCCGCACGGCCGCCCGGCGCCTGCCCGCGATCGCCGCGATGGGCTTCGACGTCGTCTACCTCCCGCCCATCCATCCGATCGGTACGACCTTCCGCAAGGGCCGCAACAACAGCCTGACCCCCGACCGGGACGACGTCGGTGTGCCGTGGGCGATCGGTTCGCCGGAGGGCGGACACGACGCCGTGCACCCGGAGTTGGGCACCCTGGAGGACTTCGGATGGTTCGTCGAACGGGCTCGCGAGGAGGGCCTGGAGGTCGCGCTCGACTTCGCGCTGCAGTGCTCGCCGGACCACCCCTGGGTGCACAAGCATCCCGAGTGGTTCCATCACCGGCCGGACGGGACGATCGCGTACGCCGAGAACCCCCCGAAGAAGTACCAGGACATCTACCCGATCGCCTTCGACGCCGACATGAACGGCATCGTCAAGGAGACGCTGCGGGTGCTGCGGCACTGGATGTCGTACGGCGTGCGGATCTTCCGGGTGGACAACCCGCACACCAAGCCGGTCGTCTTCTGGGAGCGGGTCATCGGCGAGATCAACCGGACCGACCCGGACGTGATCTTCCTGGCCGAGGCGTTCACCCGGCCCGCGATGATGCGCACCCTCGGCCAGATCGGCTTCCAGCAGTCGTACACGTACTTCACCTGGCGCAACACCAAGGCGGAGCTGACCGAGTACCTCACCGAACTGTCCGGTGAGGCGGCCTCCTACATGCGGCCGAACTTCTTCCCCAACACCCCGGACATCCTGCACGCCCAGCTCCAGCACGGCGGACGCCCCGCCTTCGAGGCGCGGGCCGTGCTCGCCGCGACCCTCTCCCCCAGCTGGGGCGTCTACAGCGGCTACGAGCTGTGCGAGAACACCCCGGTGAAGGAGGGCAGCGAGGAGTACCTCGACTCGGAGAAGTACCAGCTCAGGCCGCGGGACTGGGAGGCCGCCGCACGCGAGGGCCGCACCATCGCCCCGCTGATCACACGGCTCAACGAGATCCGCCGGGCCCATCCCGCGCTGCACCGGCTCAGGAACCTCCGCTTCCACGGCACGGACAACGACTCCGTCATCGCCTACAGCAAGCGCGCGGGCGAGGACACCGTGCTCGTCGTGGTCAACCTCGACCCGCACCACACCCAGGAGGCCACCGTCTCCCTGCACCTGCCGCACCTCGGCCGAAGCCAGGGCGCGGTCCTGTCCGTGCACGACGAACTGACAGGCCGGACCTACGACTGGAGCAGCGAGAACTACGTGCGCCTGGAGCCCGGCCGGACGCCGGCCCACGTGTTCCACGTCCGGTGACCCACAGCGCAGATCGGAGACTCCCGAGCGTCATGACCGTCAACTCCCCCGTCCCGGACACCTTCGAGGACACCCCGGCCAAGGACCGCGATCCCGACTGGTTCAAACGTGCCGTCTTCTACGAGGTCCTCGTCCGTTCCTTCCAGGACAGCAACGGCGACGGCGTCGGCGACCTCAAGGGACTCACCGCCAAACTCGACTACCTCCAGTGGCTGGGCGTCGACTGCCTGTGGCTGCCGCCCTTCTTCAAGTCACCGCTGAAGGACGGCGGCTACGACGTCTCCGACTACACCTCGGTACTCCCCGAGTTCGGCGACCTCGCCGACTTCGTGGAGTTCGCCGACGCCGCCCACCAGCGCGGCATGCGCGTCATCATCGACTTCGTCATGAACCACACCAGCGACCAGCACCCGTGGTTCCAGGAATCCCGGACCGATCCCGACGGGCCGTACGGCGACTACTACATGTGGGCCGACGACGACAAACAGTACGCCGACGCCCGGATCATCTTCGTCGACACCGAAGTCTCCAACTGGACGTACGACCCGGTGCGGGGGCAGTACTTCTTCCACCGCTTCTTCTCCCACCAGCCCGACCTCAACTACGAGAACCCGGCCGTGCAGGAGGAGATCCTGGCCGCCCTCCGCTTCTGGCTGGACCTGGGCATCGACGGCTTCCGGCTCGACGCCGTGCCCTACCTGTATGCCAGGGAGGGGACGAACTGCGAGAACCTCCCCGCCTCCCACGCCTTCCTCAAACGGGTCCGTAAAGAGATCGACGCCCAGTACCCGGACACCGTGCTCCTCGCGGAGGCCAACCAGTGGCCCGAGGACGTCGTCGACTACTTCGGCGACTACGCCTCCGGCGGCGACGAGTGCCACATGGCGTTCCACTTCCCCGTCATGCCCCGCATCTTCATGGCCGTGCGCCGCGAGTCCCGCTACCCGGTGTCCGAGATCCTCGCCAAGACACCCGCCATCCCGACGAACTGCCAGTGGGGCATCTTCCTGCGCAACCACGACGAACTGACCCTGGAGATGGTCACCGACGAAGAGCGCGACTACATGTACGCGGAGTACGCCAAGGACCCGCGCATGCGCGCCAACATCGGCATCCGCCGCCGGCTCGCGCCTCTCCTGGACAACGACCGCAACCAGATCGAACTCTTCACCGCCCTGCTGCTCTCCCTGCCCGGCTCGCCGATCCTCTACTACGGCGACGAGATCGGCATGGGCGACAACATCTGGCTCGGCGACCGCGACGCCGTCCGCACCCCCATGCAGTGGACACCGGACCGCAACGCGGGCTTCTCCTCCTCCGATCCGGGACGCCTGTACCTGCCCACGATCATGGATCCCGTCTACGGCTACCAGGTCACCAACGTCGAGGCCTCGATGGAGTCGCCCTCCTCGCTGCTGCACTGGACCCGCCGCATGATCGAGATCCGCAAGCAGAACCACGCCTTCGGCCTCGGCACCTACACCGAGCTGGCCTCCTCCAACCCGGCCGTCCTCGCCTTCCTTCGCGAGTACGAGGACGACCTGGTCCTGTGCGTCCACAACTTCTCGCGCTTCGCCCAGCCCACCGAACTGGACCTGCGTCGCTTCGACGGCCGCCACCCGGTCGAGCTGTTCGGCGGGGTCCGCTTCCCCGCGATCGGTGAACTGCCTTACCTGCTCACCCTCGCGGGACACGGTTTCTACTGGTTCCGGCTCGCCCGAGCCGCATCCCGCGTCGGCCGGCGCCTGTGAGCGTGCGCCGAGGGAAGGACGCGTCACCATGCAGAAGACCGCACCTCTGAGCCCGGGCAGTGTCGTCGGCGTCCGCTCCACCGGGACGCTCGGGGCGCTGCTGCGCGACTGGCTGCCCCGGCAGCGCTGGTTCGCGGGCAAGGACCGGCCCCTCAACGACCTGCGTCTGCTGTCCATGACGGAGCTGTATCCGGGCTGTCTGCATCTGCTGGTGCAGACCGGCCAGTCGGGCGTGCCCTCACCGGGCGGCACGCCCCCGCCCGGTGACTGCTACCAGCTGCTCCTCGGCATCCAGGAGCATCTGTCGCCCCGGCTGGGCCGGGCACTGATCGGCAGGGTCGAGGAGGGTCCGCTGGCCGGACTGACCGTGCACGACGCGCTGCAGGACCCGCGGTCGGCGCATCTGCTGCTGGAACGCATGCGGCATCCGGGACCGCTGGGCCCGCTGTCCTTCGAGTCCGACCCGTCGGTCCACGTGCCGGCCGGGCTGGCGCCCCGGCTGCTGGAGGCCGAGCAGTCGAACACGTCGCTGGTCTACGGCGACGCGTTCATCCTCAAGGTGTTCCGGCGCATCCAGCCCGGCGTGAACCCGGACCTGGAGGTGCCGGTCGCGCTGGCCGGGCAGGGATGCGGCCGGGTACCGGCCCCGGTGGCCTGGTACGGCACCACCCATCCGCAGGAGGCGACGCTCGGTGTCCTGCAGCCGTTCCTGCCCGACGCCTCCGACGGCTGGACGCTGGCACTGGACGCCCTGGCCCGCGGGGAGGACTTCACCCAACAGGCCCACGCGCTGGGCGGGGCCACCGCCGAGGTGCACCTCGCGCTGGCCGCGGCCTTCCCCGCGGGACCGCTCGGCGACAACGCCCGGACGGCGGCCGGGATGACCGAGCGGCTGGAGGCCGCCGCCCACCACGTACCGGCGCTGCGCCCCTACGTACCCGGGCTCACCACCGCCTTCGGCGCGCTCGCCGCCTGCGATCCGGGCCCCCCGGCCCAGCGCATCCACGGCGACCTGCACCTGGGGCAGGTGCTGCACGCCGGACGCGAGTGGTTCGTCATCGACTTCGAGGGCGAACCGTCCCGGCCGCTGGCCGAGCGGCGCAGCGCGCAGTCCCCGGTCCGCGACATCGCGGGCATGCTGCGCTCGTTCGACTACGCCGCCCGGCAGCGCCGTCCCTGGCGTCCCGAGTGGGCCCGCCGCTGCCGGGAGGCGTTCTGCGCCGGTTACGCGGAGCGGGCCGGCTGGGACCCCCGCAAGAAGCACGCCCTGCTGCGTGCCTACGAAACCGACCGTGCCGTGTACGAGGTGCTGTACGAGGCACGGCACCGTCCCGACTGGCTACCCGTACCCATGGCGGCGATCGAACGACTCGCCGTCCGAGGAGGCTGACCGATGGCTCTGCGTGACACATCTCTGCCCGAGTCGGCCGGCCCCCGCCCGCCGGTGGCGCCCGCGCTCGACCCCGCCGACCGGGGCCGCCTGCTGGCGGGCGCGCACCACGACCCGCACGCCCTGCTGGGAGCGCACCCGGTGCCCGGCGGCGTCCTGTTCCGGGCACTGCGCCCGTTCGCGCGCTCGGTCGCCGTCCTGGTGGACGGCCGGCGCACCCCGCTGGTCTCCGAGGGCGACGGCCTCTTCACCGCGGTCCTGCCGCTGGCCGCGGTCCCGGCGTACACGCTGCTGGTGGCGTACGAGGGCGACGAGAGCGAGGTGCACGATCCCTACCGGTTCCTGCCGGCGCTGGGCGATCTCGATCTGCACCTCATCCGGGAGGGCCGGCACGAGCAGCTGTGGAAGGCGCTCGGCGCCGAGCCGATGACCCACCAGGGCGTGACCGGCACCCGGTTCACGGTGTGGGCGCCGAACGCCCAGGGGGTGCGGCTCGCCGCGGACTTCACGTACTGGGACGGCACCGCGTTCCCGATGCGTTCCCTCGGCTCGTCCGGGGTGTGGGAGCTGTTCCTGCCCGGGGTCGGCGAGGGCACCCGGTACAAGTTCGAGATCACCTCGCGCCACGGCGACCGCTTCCTCAAGGCCGACCCGATGGCCCGGTGCGCCGAGGTCCCGCCGGACACCGCGTCGATCGTGCACGCCTCGCACTACGAGTGGGACGACGCCGAGTGGATGGCGCACCGGGGGGACGTGCCGGTGCATGTCGCGCCGTTCTCGGTGTACGAGGTGCATCTGCCTTCCTGGCGGCCGGGACTGACGTTCCGTCAGCTCGCCGAGGTGCTTCCGGCGTACGTCAGCGATCTCGGTTTCACCCATGTGGAGTTCATGCCGGTCGCCCAGCACCCGTTCTCCGGTTCCTGGGGTTACCAGATCACCGGCTTCTACGCCCCGGCCGCCCGGCTCGGCACTCCCGACGACTTCAAGTACCTCGTCGACGCGCTGCACCGGGCGGGCATCGGCGTCATCGTGGACTGGGTGCCGGCCCACTTCCCCAAGGACGACTGGGCGCTGGCCCGCTTCGACGGGGATCCGCTGTACGAGCCCGGGAACGCCCAGCGGGCCGAGCACCCGGACTGGGGAACGTTCGAGTTCGACTTCGGTCGCACCGAGGTGCGCAACTTCCTCGTCGCCAACGCGGTGTACTGGTGCGAGGAGTTCCACGTGGACGGGCTCCGGGTGGACGCCGTCGCCTCCATGCTCTACCTCGACTACTCGCGGGACTCCGGACAGTGGACGCCCAACGTGTTCGGCGGCCGGGAGGACCTGGACGCTAAGGCGTTCCTCCAGGAGATGAACGCGACGGTCTACCGCCGTAACCCTGGCGTCGTGACCATCGCCGAGGAGTCCACCGCCTGGGAGGGGGTGACGCGGCCGACCGAGAGCGGCGGCCTCGGGTTCGGGCTGAAGTGGAACATGGGGTGGATGCACGACTCGCTGGAGTACATCGCCAAGGAGCCGGTGCACCGCAAGTACCACCATCACGAGATGACCTTCTCCATGGTGTACGCCTACAGCGAGAACTACGTCCTGCCCATCTCGCACGACGAGGTCGTGCACGGCAAGCAGGCGCTGGTGTCGAAGATGCCCGGCGACTGGTGGCAGCGGCGGGCCAACCACCGGGCCTACCTCGCCTTCATGTGGGCCCACCCCGGCAAGCAACTCCTCTTCATGGGCCAGGAGTTCGCCCAGGGCGCGGAGTGGTCCGAGGAACACGGCCCCGAGTGGTGGCTGCTCGACGAGGGCTACGGCCCCGAGGCCGACCACCGCGGCGTACGGGACCTGGTCCGCGACCTCAACACGCGCTACCGGGCGACGCCGGCGCTGTGGCAGCGGGACACCGACCCGGGCGGCTTCCGCTGGGTGCTCTGCGACGCGGCCGAGGACAACGTCTTCGCGTTCCTGCGCTACGACGCCGAGGGCGTCCCCCTCCTCGCGGTCAGCAACTTCTCCCCCGTCGTCCGGCACGACTACCGGATGGCCGTACCGGACGACATCCCCGTCTGGTACGAGACCCTCAACACCGACGACATGCGGTACGGCGGCAGCGACGTGCGGCTGCTCGACGGAATCAAGCCGGAGAACGGGGAGATCACCCTCACCCTGCCGCCGCTCGCCACGGTCTGGCTGACGCCCACGTCCGTGTGAACCGGTCCCGACGGGGCAGTCGGGTGCGTACCAACGGCAGGAGGAGGGCCGCATCACGTGCGCACCGTCGGAGTGGAGGAGGAACTCCTCCTGGTCGACCCGGAGACCGGAGAACCGCAGGCCCGATCCGCCGCGGTGCTAGCCCGCGCCGCACGGGACCGGGCGGAGCAGCAGGTCTTCGAGAAGGAACTGCACAACCAGATGCTGGAGTTCGCCACCCATCCGCAGTCGGGCATGGACGAACTCGCCGAGGAGATCGTCCGCATACGCGGGGAGGCGGCCCGCCATGCCGGGGAGATCGGGTGCACGGTGGCGGCGCTGGCGACGTCGCCGCTGCCGGTGCGCCCCTCCGTCGGCATGAACCGGCGCTACCAGTGGATGGCGGAGCAGTACGGCATCGCCACCCGTGAGCAGCTCGTCTGCGGCTGCCACGTCCATGTGTCGGTGGAGTCGGACGAGGAGGGCGTCGCGGTCGTCGACCGGGTCCGGCCGTGGCTGTCGGTGCTGTCGGCGCTGAGCGCCAACTCGCCGTTCTGGCAGGGCAAGGAGACGGGATACAGCAGCTACCGCAGCCGGGTGTGGCAGCGCTGGCCGTCGGCCGGTCCGACCGAGCTGTTCGGTTCGGCGGAGCGCTACCACCGGCGCGTGGCGGACATGGTGGCCTCCGGCACGATCCTCGACGAGGCGATGGTCTATTTCGACGCGCGGCTGTCGGCGCGCTATCCGACGGTCGAGATCCGGGTCGCGGACGTCTGTCTGCACGCGGACACGGCCGTGCTGGTGGCCACGTTGGTGCGCGCCCTCGTCGAGACGGCGGCCCGCGAGTGGAAGGCCGGTGTGGAGCCGGTCGACCACAGTGTGAGCCTGCTGCGGCTGGCCGACTGGCGGGCGGCCAAGTCCGGGCTGACCGCCGATCTGCTGCACCCGGCGACCATGCGGCACGCGCCCGCCGAGGCGGTGGTGCGGGCCCTGGTCGATCATGTGGCGGAGGCGCTGGCCGACAGCGGCGACCTGGAGCGGGTCCGGACGGGCTGCGACGGCCTGCTGCGGCACGGCAACGGGGCGATCGTGCAGCAGGAGGTGTGGGAGCACACGGGCAGCCTGCGCGAGGTCGTCACCGCCTGCGTGCGGCACACACAGAGCTGACGTCCCGCGCCGGTTCCCGGTGATCAGAGGATGAGGACGAGGGCGTAGGCCAGGAAGAAGGCCGCGACCAGCACGGCGAGGACGAGGATCAGGGTGAGGGGGCCCTTGGCCCAGCCCGTGGGGGGATTGTGGGTCTCCTGGGGCCCGGCCTCAGGCATGCTGCTCTCGGCGGGCGGGGTCTCGCCCGGCGGTACGCCGCCGCCCGGTTCCAGTCCTGTGGTGCGGTCCGGGTCGGGGTCGGGGTTGATGTGCGTCATGTTCTCCGAGTCCCCCGAACACCGGGTTCACCAACAGGCGCCGCCGAGATCATCAACGCGGAATAGTTATCTGTTCCCGGCCACATGGCGCTCCTGCCTGGGCTACATTCGACCACCGTCGATAACTGTCCTCATCGGCGGAGTCACACCCCGTACCCGTCAGGAGCAGCGCATGCGCGACGTCGCCTCCGCTCCCCCAGCCGCCTCGCCCCTGACCGGAGGGCTCGCCGACAGCGTTTTCGAGACAGCCGCGCGCACCCCGACCCTGCCGGTGCTGGCGCGCCGGTCCGCTTCCTCCGGTCCGTGGGAGGAGGTGACGGCCGTCGAACTGCGCGACGAGGTCGTGGACCTGGCCAAGGGCCTGATCGCGTCGGGGATAGCGCCGGGCCACCGGGTGGCGGTCATGGCGCGCACCCGCTACGAGTGGACGGTGCTCAGCTATGCCCTCTGGGCGGTGGGCGCCGAGGTCGTACCCGTCTACCCGACGTCCTCCCGCGACCAGGTCGAGTGGATCCTGCGGGACGCGCGCTGCGTCGGCGTGGTCGTCGAGGACGAGCAGAGCGTGATGACGGTGGGCTCGGTGTGCGCGACCCTGCCGACCCTGCGGCACGTCTGGCAGCTCGACGCGGGGGCGTTCGAGGAACTCGCGCGGCGCGGTGAGGTGATCCCGCAGACCACCGTGGACTCCCTGCGCCGGATCGTGCTGCCGGACTCCACCGCGGTGATCGCGTACACCTCGGGCACGTCGGGTCGTCCGCTGGGCTGCGCGCTCACCCACCGCAGTCTGGCCTCGCCCTGCGACACCCTGCTGGCCGGCTGGGGGAGCACGGCGGCGCCGCCGGGTCAGCAGCCGTCGGTCCTCGCCTTCCTGCCGTTCTCGCACGTGTACGGGCTGATGATCCAGGGGTTGTGCCTGCGCGGCGGCATTCTGATGGGCCACGAACCGGACCTGAGCGCGGAGGCGCTCGCCGAGGCGCTGCGGACCTTCCGCCCGACCTATCTGTACGGCGTCCCGTCGGTCTTCGAGAAGATCTACAAGAACTTCCTGCGCGCGGCCCAGGAGGCGGGCCGCGGCGCGCTGTTCGAGCGGGCCGCCGAGACCGCGCGGGACTTCGCGGCCGCCGTCGAACGGCAGCGGCTCGGGCGCGGCTCGGGCCCCGGCTTCGACCTGCGGCTCCAGCACGCCCTGTTCGAACGGACGGTGTACCGCAGGCTCCGCGCCACCCTCGGCGGCCGCGTGCACCGCGGCACATCGGGCGGCTCGCCGCTGCACCCCGACCTGTCCCTCTTCTACGAGGGCATCGGCATCTACGTCCACGACGGCTACGGCCTGACGGAGACCAGCGGCGGCATCACCATGCAGCCGTACGGCCGGGAGAAGACGGGGACCGTCGGGCAGGCCCTGCCGGGCACCGAGATCGAGGTGGCGGACGACGGGGAGATTTTGGTCCGCGGCCCGTCGCTGTTCCAGGGCTACGTCAACGACGACGCCTCCACGCGGGCCACCCTGTGGGGCGGCTGGCTGGCCACCGGAGACCTCGGCCACCTCGACCACGACGGCTATCTGACCATCACCGGCCGCAAGAAGGACGTGATCATCACCAGCGGCGGCAAGAGCGTGGCCCCGACCGCGCTGGAGCAGCGGCTGCGGCTGCACCCGCTCGTCCATCAGGCGGTGGTCGTGGGAGACAACCGGCCCTGTGTGGGCGCGCTGATCACCCTGGACCCGGAGTTCCTGGCGCACTGGCGGCGCAACCTGCCGTCGATGCACGGGGGCGACAGCTCCAGCCGCGAGGTGCGGGAGGAGAACGCCCTGCGGGAGGAGATCGGGCGGGCGGTCGCCACGGCCAACAGCTCGGTGTCCCGCTCGGAGTCGATCCGGGTCTTCCGGGTGCTGCCGGAGCCGTTCGACCAGGCCAACGGGTTGCTCACGCCGTCGATGAAGCTGCGCCGCGACTCGATCGTGCGGCACTACGCGGCCGAGATCGAGGCCATGTACCAGGCCCGTACGCGGGCGCCGCGGGAGAATGCCGTGCCCGAGGTGCTGAGCTGGGACGATTCGGACGACGTGTTCCGCTGACCGGCCGCGGGTCGTGGGCACGCGGGGTGGGCGTCCGGTCGCCCCGCGTGGCCGGGCCCGGCCGCCGGGGGCCGGGTGCGTAGGGCGCTCCGGCCAGGGAACCCTGTGGAGTGGCGACGAGTGAGCCGCGAGAGAAAGGACGACGGTCCGGCGACAGAGGGCCGCACGACGACATGGCGACCGAGCCCCGTGGTAACGACTCACCGGCCTCCTGGGCCGTGCCGAGCCGCACCGTCCGTTTCGCGGGTGAACCGCAGGACGTGACGGGTGCGCGGCTGGCCGCGGAGGAGTTCCTTCGCGCGCTCAACCGCGCGACCCCGCCCGCGACGCCCGAGTGCTGGCACGACATCGTGCTGATCGTCACCGAGCTGGCCTCCAACGCGGTCCAGTACGCGCCGGGCCCTTTCGTACTGCAGCTGCGCCCCACCTTCGACGGGGTGCACGTGACGCTGCACGACACCAACCCGACGGCGCCGGCCCCGCGGCCCTTCCATCCCGACGCGGGGGGCGGCGGTATCGGCTGGCATCTGATCCACACGCTGTGCAGCCAGGTGAGCGTGGTGTCCGCGGACGAGGGAAAGGACGTGCACGTCTTTCTCCCGTGGTGAGCCGCGCTTCTACCGGGGTGCGCTGCGAGGGTGCCGTTCGCCTGCCGGGGTCAGGAGGCCTCGCCGCGGTCGGTCCTGATCGGCACGAAGACGCTGATCGTCTTCCCGCCCGAGGGGCGGGGGCTGATGCTGATGTCGCGGGCCAGCCGGATGATCAGCGGCCAGCCGTAGCCGCTGCCGTGGGTGGCCGGTGGGGAGGGCGCCGGGGCCGTACGCCGCCTCGGGGACGACGTCGCTGTGGTCGTGCACCGACAGCCGGATCCCGTCCGCGGCCGGGGACGCCTCGAAGCCGGCCAGGCCGCCGCCGTGCCGGACGGCGTTGGCGACCAGCTCCGAGACCACGAGCAGCAGGTCGATGACGTCCCGCTCCACGGCCGGCCGGGCCGTCGCGTTCCAGCGGGCGTCCACCGCCGCGCGGACGTGGGCCCGCGCGGCGGCGGTCGTCACCCTTGCGGTCACCGCTCGGGCGGGCGCGAGTTCTTCTCCCCTCATGGCATGGTCACCGCCGCGGTCACGCGGTCGTGGTCCCGCGCGGGGTGAGCCGCCGGTAGTAGTCGGCGACGGCCGTCAGATAGGCGGGGTCCATGGTCTCGCTGTCGGTCCGGAAGCGGGGCGCCTCCTTCACCTCGTCCACCGTGCAGGAGAGGGATATCCGCCGGCCGCTCCCGTCGACGGACGTGACGACGCCCGCCGGGACGACGGCACTTCTGCCGAACAGCCAGACGCCCGTGTCGACGACCAGGTGCCACATCCCGTGGTGGCCGTCCTCTCGTTCGACGTGCCCCAGGGTGCCGTCGGTCCCGATCACCCCGTACCCCGTGAGGTCCTGCCCTTCGGCATGGCCGCTGTCCGCCGGATAGGACCAGATTCTGTCGATGGTCACGCTGCTCCCTTCTCGGGTTCCCCAGCACCTGATACCCGGCCGCCGTGCCCGCATTCGGGGGGCTTCGTGCCGTCCCGGCCGCTGGCTCGTTCACGTCACCGCGAGGCAGTGACGCGCCCGTCGCGGCATGAGTCGCCGAAGCGGGGGCAGACGGACTGCGTCATCGAACGGCTCGACGAACCCCGGCAGTTCGGCGGGCCCCGACGAACGGAGTGAACGCGATGAAGGCCGTGACGGCACAGGAACGAACGGCCACAGCAGGGCAGGCCACCGACGACCTGCGGGGAGGGGTTCCGGTCGTCGAGGTGCCCACCGCGGTCAGTCCGCGGGACGCGCGGGAGCTGTCCCGCCCCTTCTTCGACCGGCTCGCCGTCCTTGAGGAAGGCACGCACGAGCACCAGTACGTGCGCAACACGCTGATCGAGATGAACCTCTCGCTGGTGCGGTACGCGGCCTCCCGGTTCCGCGGCCGGGGCGACTCCATGGAGGACATCGTCCAGGTCGGGACGATCGGGCTGATCAAGGCGATCGACCGGTTCGAACTGGCCCGTGAGGTCGAGTTCACCTCCTTC
>NZ_MUBA01000255.1 GCF_002154575.1 Streptomyces bobili | reverse complement strand
CCCCGGCACACCTCTTCAGAGTCCAGCTCAGCCCCACCCGCCGAGGCGCCCGTCTCGCCCGCCTCCTCGTGGAGCAGCAACTCGAAGAGTGGGGCTTCCCTCGCACGGTTCCCGTGACGCGCGCCCTCGTCGCCATCACCGCCGAGTTCGCCGCGAACGCCATCACCCACGGCCGTACCCCCGGCCGGGACTTCGAGGTACGCCTCTCCCTCTGCGCATCACAAGTCCGCGTGGAGGTCAGCGACACCCGCCCGGACCGACTGCCCCCGCTGCCCCCGCTGCCCCCGCTGCCCGACGACTCAACCCCTGCCGCATCGCCGCCACCCGACACGGCAACAAGCGGCCGTGGTCTCCTCCTTGTCGACGCCTTCGCCACCCGCTGGGGCTGCGAGCAGCGCAGCAGGTTCACCAGGACCGTCTGGGCCGAGGTCTCCCTGTGACGAACCGGGCCCACAGGGACAGAAGCCGGCGCGTACGGCGATGCGCACCCGCAGCTCGTCCCCCGCGGGGGTCAGCAGATGCCCGTACGTCTCGGCCGGTCGGGCGCCCGGCGTGAACACCCGCAGCGCCGCCGCGCCCTCGCCCCGCGTGATGCCCGCGCGCGACATTTGATTGCCCTGGTGAAACCAGGTGCCGATCAACTCTCCGCTTGCCAGTCTCTGTCCCGCCAAGCCTGATCACCGGTGTCCCCGCGCAGAGCAAGTGGAGTGAACCCCCCATGCCCCAAGCACTGAAGAAGAGCAGGACGTCCCGCCTCGCCCGCCTCGGGCGTGCCACGCTCGTCGCGGCCAGCGCCTTCGCGCTGACCATCGGCCTGACCGGCAGCGCGCACGCCGGCGTGCTGACCCCGCTGTCCGAGCGCGCCACCACGTTCCAGAAACAGTTCCAGCCGGTCTTCGACTACGACTCGGACGGCTGCCTCCCCGTGGCGGCCATCGACAACAACGGCAACCTCAACGGCGGCCTCGACGACAGCGGGGCCATCACCGGCCAGTGCCGCTCGGGCCACCTCGGCAACGCCAACACCTACTCGCGCGCCAAGTGCAACAACGGCTGGTGCGGGATCGTCTACACCCTGTACTTCGAGAAGGACATGAGCTGTGCCGACTGCACGGCCACGTCACACCGCCACGACTGGGAGGCGGCGGTGATCTGGATCCAGCAGGGCGCGAGCACGCCCTCGTACGCGTCCGTCTCCCACCACGGCAGCTACACGACCTCGCAGTTCAGCGCGGTCCCGAGGGACGGGGTCCGCCTCAAGGTCGTCTACCACAAGGACGGCGTGTCCACCCACGTCTTCCGCTTCGCCGGGTCGGGCGAGGGCGCGGAGGCCTGGGGCGACGGCGGCTGGGACTTCCCGCGCCTGGTCAGCTGGGACAACTTCAACAACGGCAGCAGCGTGGACCTCCGGGGCAGGATGAACTCAGCCACCTGGGGCGACGCCAACTTCCCGCTGAAGGACGGCCGCTTCAACGAAGAGCTGAGCCGGGCCAAGAGGGACGCGGCCGCAGGCATCTCCTTCGACCCGTGGGCCGCCGGCTGACGAACACAGGAACCGGCACAGGAACGGACACAGAAAAAGGGCTGGCCCCGACGGCACTCCCTGCCGTCGGGGCCGGCCCCTTCATCACGTGGGCCGGCAGACGAGTCGGGCTGTACGCCGGGGAGAGTCGTCGCAGCGCGATGACCTGCAAACATGCCATGTGACCACTCCCACGGCTACTTTGACGGCTACGTGAGCGCGGGTGCGCCCCCTCGTTGGAAGTCGCGCGCCCTGTCGCGAGGACAGGGCAGGACGCGGCACGTTCAGGGGCTACGGAATCAGCCTTCGTACAGGGGACGCGGACCACCACGCCTGCTGCCGACCGGCAGGACCAGCCGCCGCCGTTCCCAAGCGGTCCGGGCCGGGGGCTTCATCGCCATCGGGGTTGAGACGGTCCGCTCGATGTGCTCAGGCTGTCGGCCGGATCGGCTAGCTTGTTGCGGAGCCGCTGCGACAGCTCCCGCCCGGCGGACCCGACCAGAGGAGACACGTGCAGACCACGCCGCTCAGCCCCGAAGACCCGGCACAGATCGGCGGCTTCGAGCTGTTGGGCCGGATCGGGCAGGGCGGGATGGGGCAGGTGTATCTGGGCGAGTCGCCCGGTGGCGAACCCGCCGCGGTGAAGGTCATCAAACCGTCGGTCGTCGACTCGACCTCCCGACTGCGCTTCGCGCAGGAGATCGACATCCTGAAGACGGTCTGGGGCGCGCGGATCGCACAGCTCCTCGACGCGGACGCGGACGCGGAGCAGCCGTGGCTGGCGACCGAGTACGTGGAGGGACCGGACCTCGGCAAGCACGTGATGACGCACGGTCCCCTGCCCGCGCTTCTCGTCCTGTCCCTCGGCGCCACCATCGCCGAGGGCCTGGGCTATGTGCACAAGCAGGGGCTGCTGCACCGCGACCTGAAGCCCGCGAACATTCTGCTCGGACCGAACGGCCCCAAGATCATTGACTTCGGTCTCGCCGTCTTCGCCGAGTCGAGCGCCTCCCTCACCGCCGCCAACACAGTCGTCGGGACCCCGTCCTGCATGCCGCCCGAGCAGGCCAACGGCGAGAAACCGCTGACGAGCGCCGTCGACGTCTACGCCCTGGGGACGGTGCTGCTGTTCGCCGCGACGGGCCATCTGCCGTACCACGCGAACAACATCCATGTGCTCTTCCACATGGTGACCGATCCGGCGACCGCGCCCGATCTGACCGGCACGCCGCCCGAGCTGGCACCTCTACTCACGTCCATGTTGTCCCACCGGGCTGAGGACCGGCCCACGGTCAGCAAGGTGGTCCAGCAGTGCCGCGCTCTGGTCGAGGCGCAGGGTCTGAAGCTGGCCCAGGCTCGCCGGCGTCTCACCACCTACACCGCCGCGCCGCTTCAGGAGTTTCTCTCAGTGCTTCCGGCAGTGGCGTCGCAAGACGTCACGCCTCCTGCCCCCGCGCTGTCCGATCCGGCGGACACACCCCCCGGTAATGGACCACGGTCCGCGCCCGCCGACGAGTCCGCTGCCGAACCCACTCTGTTCCTGACCTCACCGCATCAGGCACCCGTCGGGCTGCCCGCCCAACCCGAGTCGACAGTCCTGGCGCCACAGAGCGCACAGGACGAGCGGGGTGACCAGGAGGAGGAGAACCCGAGTAACGCACAGAACATGCCACGGCGCGCTCGTGGCACCGGCCGGCCTCCCGCCCGCTCCCTGCGCCATTCCGCACAGGCCAGGCGCACCGCCCAGCAGCTGCGCGAGGCCTACGCGGCACGGGCCGCGTTCTGACCCTCACGGCACGCAAGCGCGTCGGCGCGGCGGCGCTGCTCACCCCTCCAGAAGCCGACCCGCGGCTTCTCCGCACCGCGAGCCATTGACCTGCGGGTCTGTCCCAGTGAGGGTGGTTCACGCGCTTTGCAGCCCATACGGCACAGTGGAGCGGTACAACAGCGTGAGCGGTACGTCGGTCCGTGCCGGGCGGCGACCGCGACAACAGCACAGCACGACGGCCAGGGGAGGCAGCGGGTGACCGCCCAGCAGAGCAGCACCGCACCGGTGGGTTCCGGGGAGGACCAGTTTCCGGCAGGCGCGCAGGTCTTCGTGCGCGACGAGGTGTGGCTCGTGCGGAACTCCGTGCGCACCGAGCACGACGGCGCCAAGGTCGACGTCGTGGGCGTGTCCGACTTCGTACGGGACCAGGAGGCCGTGTTCTTCACCGGCCTGGACACGATCGAGCTGATCGACCCGCGCCGGACGAAGCTGGTCCGGGACGAGTCGTCGAACTTCCGCCGCTCCCGTCTGTTCCTGGAGGCGGTCCTGCGCAAGACCGCGCTGCCGCAGTCCGAGCGTCGGCTGGCCCTCGCCGACTCGTTCCTCCTCGACTCCCTCCCCTACCAGCGTCGCCCGGCCGAGCTGGCCCTGTCGGGCCGCAACCTGCGCCCGCGGCTGCTGATCGCCGATGTGGTCGGCCTGGGCAAGACCCTGGAGATCGGTCTGACGCTGGCCGAGCTGATCCGGCGGGGGCGTGGCGAGCGGATCCTGGTAGTCACCCCGCAGCATGTCCTGGAGCAGTTCCAGCACGAGCTGTGGACCCGGTTCGCGATCCCTCTCGTACGGCTGGACTCGGTCGGCATCGAGCGGATCCAGCGGGAGATCCCGGCGGGCCGGAACCCGTTCACGTACTTCAAGCGGGTCATCGTCTCGATCGACACCCTGAAGAACACCGACCAGTACAA
This sequence comes from Streptomyces bobili, assembly GCF_002154575.1. Classification (GTDB taxonomy): domain Bacteria; phylum Actinomycetota; class Actinomycetes; order Streptomycetales; family Streptomycetaceae; genus Streptomyces; species Streptomyces bobili. The sequence continues at coordinate 25,264 of NZ_MUBA01000255.1, read as the reverse complement.
GCATCATCTGGAGCGGATCAACTGGGACGCGGTCGTCATCGACGAGTCGCACAACCTGATCAACCGCGGCTCCCTGCGCAACCAGCTCGCTCAGATCCTCGCCCCGCGCACGGACGCCCTGATCCTGGCCTCGGCAACCCCGCACAACGGCGACGCCAAGTCGTTCGCGGAGCTGATCAGCCTCCTCGACCCGGCGGCGATCCGCGATCCGGAGCACTACCGCGCCGAGGACATCGAGCACCTCTTCATCCGCCGTACGAAGATCAGCCCCGAGGTCCGCGAGCAGATGAAGGGCCAGTGGGCGGACCGCGGCCCCTCACAGTCGGTACGGTGCGCGGCCACGCCCGCCGAGGAGAAGATCTTCGAGGAGCTGGCGACGGTCTGGCTGCCCGGCGAGAACGGCACCTCGGTGAGCGCCGTACCCCTCTTCCCGTACACGCTGCTGAAGTCGTTCCTGTCCTCGCACGCGGCGCTGAAGGCGACAGTGGCCGCGCGCATCAAGACGCTGGAGAAGAAGGACGACCCGACGGCGACCCGTGCCGAACTCGCCGCACTGCGCACGCTCCAGGACCTGGTGGCGCCACTGACGGAGTCGGACTCCGCGAAGTTCGCGGCGCTGGTCGAGCAGCTGAGGGCGATCGGTGTCGGCCCGAAGTCGGACGCGCGGGTGGTGGTCTTCTCCGAGCGGGTGCAGACCCTTGAGTGGCTGCGTACGGTGCTTCCGGCGGCGCTCGGTTTCCGGGGCCGGGCGGCCGAGGAGTCGACGCGGGTGATGCACGGCGGCCTGTCGGACGAGCAGCAGATGCAGTGCGTGGAGGACTTCGGTCTGGCGGACGCGCCCGTACGGATCCTGCTGACCGGCGATGTGGCGTCCGAGGGCGTCAACCTGCACCGCCAGTGCCACCAGCTGATCCACTACGACGTGCCGTGGTCGCTGATCCGCATCGAGCAGCGCAACGGCCGTATCGACCGTTACGGCCAGGCGCATCAGCCGCAGTTCCGCGCGCTGATCCTCACCAGTGAGGTGGAGGGCGCGAAGGACGACACGGTGGTCGCGGAGCGGTTGCTGGACCGGGAGGACCAGGCGCACCGGGCGCTGGGCACGGCCGAGGCGGTGACGGGCCTGTACCGGGCGGAGGCCGAGGAGAAGTCCCTCATCCAGGATCTGCTGCGCGGCCGTACGGTGGACGAGTCGCTGGACACGCGCAGGGCGGAGGCCGAGGCGGACGCGGCCATGGACGACTTCCTGGCGGACTTCTTCGGTTCGGTGGGTGACGTCGAGCCAGGCGCGGAGGACGGCGATCCGCAGGACGCCGAGGGAAGCGCCGCCGGCGCGTCGGCACCGGGCGGCACGGGAGCGGGCAACGCGGCGGTACCCCGGCTGTTCACGTCGACCGCCGAGTTCCTCGACGAGGCGCTGCGCGAGGTGTTCCCCGACGCGACCACGAGCCTGGACCTGCACCGGGACACCGAGTCGGGTCTGCTGTCCTTCCGCCCGCCCACCGACCTGGTGCACCGCCTCAAGGCGCTCCCGCTGGACTACGTACGCGAACAGCGCCTGCGCGAACGACTGTTGGTGACCTTCAACCGCCGGCTCGCCGAGCACTCCCTGAAGCGGGCCCGCGAGTCGTCCAACTCCAGTTGGCCGGAGATCTCCCTCCTCACGGATCTGCATCCGGTGGTGGAGTGGCTCACGGACAAGGTCCTGGTACGCCTGGGCCGCCAGGAGGCCCTGATCATCACGGCGGACGTGCCCGAGCCCACGTACCTCGTCCAGGGTGTCTACTCCAACGCGTTGGGCCGTCCGACCGTCGTCAAGTGGATGGGCGTGACGCGGGGCGGCACGGTCGAGGACGACATGGTCGGACTGCTGCGCCACTCCGGAGTCGGACCGACCATGGCCAACCCGATGCGCCACAGCGAACCGGCGACCGCGCTGGAGGCCGGCATTCCCGACGCCCTGGCCGCCGCCGAGCAGTTCCTCGACCGGCACCGCGACGCGTGGGACGAGCCGTTGCGTAAGCCGATCGACGACTACAAGGCCCGCCTGGGCGACTGGGAGCAGCCCACCCTCGCCGGGGAGCGGACGAAGAAGTCGCTCGCCTCGTTCGCGGACTCGCTGCTGACCACCGGCCGCCCCCTGATGCGGGTCCTCGCCGTCCTGGTCCCCGACCCGGAGGCGCCCACGCGTCCGCCGTCCACGGCCTGAGCCCGCGCCCGCCCACGGCCCGACCGGCCGCCCCCCAGACCTCCCGACCTGTGATTCCCTGAGAAGAGACCGGACATGACGTACGACTCCCTGGTCAACCGAGGAGACTACTTCTCGGCGCACTACCTCGCCGAGGTGCTGCCCAAGGACCTCAAGTCGGGCCTGCTGGCCACCTGGAAGCAGCGCGAGGACGAGGCGAAGGCGGAGGCCGAGCGGGCGGCCGCGGCGGGGGCCGACGGGACGTCCGAAGTCGCGCCGGGGGAACCGGACGCCGACGCTCTGCCGGTCACCCCTCGTGCGGGCCTGCGAGAGCTGCGCCGCCCCTACTTCCGGGCCCGTTCCTCCTTCGCCCTCCCCGAGGACGAGGACGGCGCGGCGGCCGCCCAGGACACCGAGGACGACTCGGCGACGTACGACTCCCCCGCCTGGCGCGAGCGGGTCCGCACCCTGAACGCGGAGGTGCTGCGCGCACTCGGCTACGACGCCAAGCCGCGCACGATGACGGTCACGCGAGCCGACCAGCCGTACGAGGTGCGGGTGGCGCACGCCGAGAAGGGCCTGGTCGCGGTCGACTGCGGCTGGGCCGCCGAACCGGACGCCGCCCTCGACCCGGAGGGCCCCGGCCGCCTCCTGGAGCCGGTACCGCTGGACGGCCGCAACACCGTACCGACGGGCTCCAAGCTCGCCTCGTTCCTCTTCGCCTGCGAGGACGCGCCCCGTTACGTGCTGCTGCTCGTCGGCGGGGTCGTCGTCCTCGCGGACCGGATGGTGTGGGGCGAGGGACGCTACCTCGCCGTCTCCCTGGACGCGGCCCTGCAACGCAACGACACCAAGGCGGGCGGCGAACTCGACACGATCGCCGCCCTGTTCGGCGCGGACTCGCTGCGCACGCCGGAGGAAGGCGGCGAGAACCCGCTCGCCGAACTCGTCGGCAAGTCCACCAAGCACGCGGTGGGCGTCTCCAGCGAACTGCGCGACGGTCTGCGGCTGAGCGTCGAGCTGATCGCGGGCGAGGTCCTGGCCCGACTGCGCGACCAGGGCGTACGCCCCGAGGACATCGGCGAACTGTCCGACCTCGGCAAGCAGTTGACCCGCGAGTCGCTCCGCTACCTCTACCGGATCCTGTTCCTACTCTACGCGGAGGCCCGCCCCGAGCTGGGCATCCTGCCCGCCGACTATCCCGAGTACCAACAGGGCTACGGCCTCGGCCGCCTCGGCGAACTGATCGCCGAACGCGACCTGGTCGACGAGAAGTCCCGGCAGGGCACGTACCTGTACGAGTCCCTGGACCTGCTCTTCCGAAAGGTGCAGGAGGGCTACCGTTCCCGCCGGACGCACGGCCCCTCGGCCCCGGAGGTGGACGGCGTCGAGGTGGACGTCAAGGCCAGCGAGGACGTGGGCCTGCGTTTCGAGCCGCTGCACTCCAAGCTGTTCGAACGGGAGTCGATCCGGCTGATCGGCCTGGGCGCGATCCCGCACCCCCATGACGACTACGACGCCGAGGACGGCCTTGAAGGCTCGGGCCGCCTCCTGGACACCCGGTTGCGGAACGCCACGCTCTACAAGGTGCTGCGCCTGCTGATGATCACGCGCGGAAAGAAGGGCGAGCGCGGCGGCTTCATCTCGTACGCCCAGCTCGGCATCAACCAGCTCGGGGCCGTGTACGAGGGCCTGATGTCGTACAACGGTTTCATCGCGGGGGACGAGGAGCTGTACGAGGTCGCGAAGAACGGCGACCCGAAGGACGGTTCCTGGCTGATCCCGAAGTCGAAGATCGACGACTACCTGCCCAATGTCTTCGTGCCCCGTCGCGACGAGGAGACCGGCGAGGACGTCCGCGTCCGCTACGCCCCAGGCTCGTTCGTCTACCGCCTCTCCGGCCGCGACCGCCAGACCTCCGCCTCGTACTACACCCCCGAGTCCCTCACCAAGGTCACGGTCCAACTGGCCCTCCAGCACCGCCTGGACCAGGACGGTACGACGACCGAGGCGCGCGAACTGCTCGACTGGAAGATCTGCGAGCCGGCGCTCGGCTCGGGCGCGTTCCTCAACGAGGCGATCAACCAGGTCGCGGCGGAGTACCTGCGCCGCCGCCAGGAGGAGCTGGGCACGCCGATCGACACGGAGAAGTACGCGATCGAGCTCCAGAAGGCCAAGGCGTACGTCGCCCTGCACAACTCCTACGGCGTCGACCTCAACGAGACGGCGGTGGAGCTGGCGGAGGTGTCACTGTGGCTGAACACCATGCACCCCGGCATGGAGGCCCCGTGGTTCGGCCTTCACCTGCGGCGCGGCAACTCGCTGATCGGCGGCCGGCGTGAGGTGTACCCGCCGGAGAAGCTGAAGAAGGCGGCCTGGCTGGGGACCACGCCGGAGCGCTTCCCGCTGACGGAGGCGGCGAACGGCCTCCCGGTGACAGTGACCGAGCGCACGAACCGGAGCGGGTCGGTACAGCGGGTCACGGAGAACGCCGTCCACCACTTCCTCCTTCCCGCGAAGGAGTGGGGCGCGGTCGCCGCTGAGAAGGAGGCGAAGGCCCTCGCCCCGGAGGCGGCTCGGACGCTGGGCAACTGGCGCAAGATGATCACGCGCACGCCAACTGCCAAGCAAGCGGAGCGACTTCAGGCGGCGGCGCGCCGAGTCGAGTTCCTGTGGGGGCTGGTCGTACGGCGCCTGGAGATCTCCGAGCGGGACATCTCGCGGCGGATCGACGTGTGGGGCGTGGAGGACGGCTGGCTACGGTCACCGGAGGTCGCGGTGCAGCGGGAGAAGGTCGTCGCCGACCTGACGGCTCCGGACACCCCGTACTGGCGGCTGAAGACGCTGATGGACGCGTGGTGCGCGCTGTGGTTCTGGCCTGTGCAGGAGGCTGGGCTGCTGGACGGTACGGCGGCGGTGTATCAGCGTGGAGCTGAGGAGCTTCCTTCGGGCGCTGTGGCGGAGGGGCTGCGGGCGGCGGACGAGTCGGGTGTTCTGATGTCCTGGGAGACGGAGGATCTGTTCGGCGAGATCACGGGCGGCGGTGAGCTGACGGCGGCCTCGGTGGAGCGCCGACGTACGGGGCGCCGCAAGGAGGCCATCGGGGGAGCCCGGAAGCGGGCGGCGGTGCCGCTGGCGGGGCTGGACGACTGGCTGGAGTTCGCGGAGGCGTTGATCGGCACGGAGGATGTGCCGGCCGACTCGCTGGTGGCGGAGTTCGGGTCGCTGGAGGAGCTTGAGCCTTATGAGGATGCGCTGCCTGATTTGATGGGCATGGAGCATTTCCAGCAGCTGGAGCTGCGGTTCCCCTGGGCTTCGGTGGCGAGGGATGTGGCGCGGGCACAGGGGTTCTTCCACTGGGAGTTGGACTTTGGGCAGGTGTTCGCCAAGGGCGGGTATGACTTGCAGGTGGGGAATCCGCCTTGGTTCCGCCCACGCTGGGAAGAATCCTCCGTTATGGCCGAGATGGAACCTTGGTTCATGCTTGAAGAAAAACCAGAGGTTGACGAGTGGCGAGAGCGCAAGAATGAAGTCCTGGCACCCAAGACTGGGACAAGGTATTTCCTGGATGAACTGGCCACGCACGCCGGTACGGTGGAAAGCCTGGGATCCCAATCCACTTATCCCCTCATCGCCGGCACACAGCCGAATCTCTATCGCTCATTCATGTGTCAAGCATGGAAGAATATTGGCACCGGTGGAATCGCCGGAATGGTTCATCCGGACACTCACTTGGACGGGACTAAAGAGGGAAGACTAAGAGCCGCCGCATATCACCATCTGCGACTGCATGCCACCTTCATCAACTCAGCCAACTGGGCATTCGAAATCGGGCGCGCCGTGGCTTTCGGAATGGACATTTACGGCGAGCTGAAACCACAAATCGATTTCTACTCTCTCAGTCAGCTGCACGGCGCACAAGTGCTCCCCGATTCCCTATCACATGACGGCTCAGGAGAAATTCCTGCACAGAAACATGCAGGAACATGGGATGTGCGGCCACACAGAACGAGGGCAGTAAGAGTCACCGACTCCCTGCTTGCACAGTGGCGGCAGCTGAGCGGCGACACAGCGATCCCCGTTGAACAAACACAGCTGCTTCATCCAATCACCACAGCTGAGCAAGGCGCCATCGCCGCACTGGCCAATTCCCAGATCCGACTAGGACACCTGTCACCGCTCATCAGCAGCGGATACCACGAGGCGACAAGCAAGCAGAACGGACTGATCCGCTACCACGTTGGATCACCAGCAAGTTGGGATGCAGTAGTCCTCCAGGGTCCCCACATCGCCGTAGCTACACCATTCGCGAAACAGCCGAATCTACCCATGCGCAATAGCAAGGATTGGAGGAGCTGGAACCTCAACACACTTCCCATTGACTCACTCCCTCGCACTACTTACACCGTCGCCTGCCCTAAGGATAAATATATCGCCGCACAAGATCGATGGAATGGACGACCTTACACGGAATATTTCCGCCTCGCTTGGCGCGCCATGATCGATCCCAAAAATACCGAGCGCAGCTTGTTCGCAGCCATAATTCCCCCAGGGTCAGCCCATGTGCATGCAGTGCATTCTTTGGCACTCCCCAGCGACCTCGACACCGTCATCAATGCAGGCTTCTGGTCTTCCCTCCCGCTAGATTATCTCCTGCGCCTGACTGGACGCTCACACCTACAGGTTGCCGAAGCCATGCGGATGCCGGCTGCCACTAGCAGCCATCCACTCACCCACGCTCTTCTGCTGCGCGCTCTGCGCCTGAATTGCTTGACTAGTACCTACGCTTCTCTTTGGCGCGATCTCTTCCATCCCACATGGCCGCACTACGAGAAGTGGGCTTATAACTGGCAAAACGGTGCACAAATCGCTCCGCTTGCCGAGAAATTGACTTCCGACTGGACACCCAGCGTCCCGCTGCGCACTGATTATGAACGTAGAGCGGCGCTTGTCGAATTGGATGCTCTTGTATCCGTATGGCTGGGAATCAGCGCCGACCAGCTCGCCGCAATCTATCGATCCCGCTACCAAGTTCTATCCGAATATGAATCGGACATGTACTTCGACAACACGGGCCGGAAGATCGCGAAGAATTACTATGCATATGGTCACGGCCAAACAAAGGAGGAATACCTGGATCTAATCGACCACTTGACTAATCCTGCAGCCGTCGCACCCCCTGACGGATACAAGGCCCCCTTCTACAAGGCGGACCGGGAGGCCGAGATGCGAGGCGCGCACGCTCACTTCCAGGCACTGCTGGATGCCGAGATTGCGGCAGGGCGGTGGACTCCGCCCGAGCCGAGGGACGACAAGCGCGAGGTGCCGGTGGATGGCTGACCCTCAGCGGCGCGTGCCGACGCCACCCTGCCGTACCCCATCCCGCCCCACACCTCCCGATAGGTTCCGTCCATGCCAGGACAGTTGCTCGAACTGCACGTGGAGAACTTCCGTAGTCTGCGGGACGTGACGATCCCGTTAGGTCCGCTGACGGTTCTCGTAGGTGCGAACGGTGTCGGTAAGTCGAACGTCCTCAAGGTCTTCGACCTGCTCGCCGACATCATCCGCACCGACCTCGAACCCGCCCTTGAAGGCCGTGGCGGGTTCGACGAGGTCGCGTTCTGGGGTGGGGCCAAGCCGCCAACGACCCTCCGGATTCGGCTCAAGGGGACATGGACGATCCACTCCAGCTCTAACGCTCCCGACGAATACGACCTCAAGGTCCGGCGCTACTCGGCCCCCAGCAACAGGGACCACGGCCGCTACCGGCTCACCCGCAGTGAGAGCTTCCAGTTCAAGCGGACCAAGGGGCGCGGCCGTCGCATCACCGTGTCGGGCGAGCGGGCCACCGTCGTCGATACTCGGTCCAGCACCAAGCTTGAGGACAGCAGCGAGTTCGGCATCCAACGGCTCAGTAGCGGTCTGTCCACTCTGCCCCGCCTTGCAAGCACGGAGGGCGGAACCGAGGTCGCGATGATGGCAGACCGGCTCTCGTCATTCCGTGTCTTCGACGTGGATGTGGACGCGGCACGTCAGCCGTCTCGCCTCGATCACCGCTATTACGGCGACCTGTCGTCCAGTGCCGACAACCTGGCCGCTTTCCTGAACTTCCTCAACGAAGACTCCGCCCTCTGGGGGCGACTTCTTGACGACGCTCGTTCCGTGCTTCCACAGCTTGAGGACATCCAGTTCGCGGCGGTCGGTGGTCGTGCCGCTCAAGTTGCTGTCCAACTGGTGGAACGCGGCTTGCGCCGGCCCACTCCTCTGGCCGACGCCTCCTACGGAACCGTACGGCTCCTCGGCCTCCTGGCTCTGCTCTACGATCCCGCGCCCCCAGCGCTCACCTGCATCGAGGAGATCGATCACGGCCTGCACCCCCAGGCCCTGAACTTGATCGTCGATCGACTGCGCGAGGCCAGCGCCCTCACACAGTTCATCGTCGCCACGCACTCTCCGGCGCTCACCGACCGGCTTCAGCCCGAGGAGATCGTGATCTGCGAGCGCGACGACGAGGGAGCCTCCCTCATCCCCGCGATCACCACCGACGAGGTGCGTGCGATCGTCGAGGAGAGTGGCGACCTGCCGCTCGGCGAACTCTGGTTCTCCGGCGTCCTCGGGGGCGACCTCACGGGGGACGAGCTGTGACGGCCAGGAGGAGAGGGCCGCAGGGACGCGGTGTCATCGTGCTCGCCGGCGAGGACTCCAATGACTGCCGGATCGTCGCCGAGATCATCAAGCAGCACCACCCGGACCTCAGCAACGCCCGGCTCGTCGAGATCAGCGACAAGACCCGACTCAAGACGGCCACCGGTCCCGAACTCGCAGCCCGCATCCGCGCGATCATCGGCAAGGCGAAGGGCCGGGCGCTCCGGGCGAAGGGCCCGCTGGTCGGCCTGGTGATTCACGAGGACCTGGACGGCTACACGGACGCGGCGTACGGACGTATACGCGCCAATGTCGCTGGAGCCCTCTCCCGCGAAAGCCCCTGCAACTCGGCACTGGCGCTTGCCGCTTGGGAGTCTGAGGCGTGGCTCCTACTCTTCCCGGACGCCTTCCCAGCCGTCCGGCCCAATTGGAAGGTTCCCGCGCCATTCCAAGGCCGCGACACCGGAACCATCAAGAGCCCCAAGGAAGAACTCAAGCGCAGGCTCGGTTCCCCGACTTTCCGGGAGAGTGACGGGCCCACGGTCGCCGAGCAGGCCCGGTCGCTAGGCGTACTGGCCTCGGGCCCGACCGGTACGAACCGCTCCTACAAGGACTTCGTTCACGAACTCGGCCAGTGGTCCGCAGACTCCGCCCCAAGTCCCTGCCGCAGGTGAGCCGTTCACAACCCCGCCGTGCAGCTCAGATGATCTGGTCTACGGCGTACCCAACGAACATCGCCCACGCGTCCGCGCCAACAGCCAGCCCCGGGCGGGCAGTGTCCTTGGAGTCCCGCACATGGACTGCCTGAGACCGGGCGGCTACCTCGACACACTGGCCACCCTCACCGCTGCTGTAGGTGCTCTTGACCCAGGTCAGTTCCGTTGCGCCCTTCATAGCTCTCCCAGCAGTCCCTCGATGAAAGCCATCGACTCTCGTGGAGTGAGAGCCTGAGCCCGGATGATCCCATACTGGGCCTCAAGCTCCCGAACGGGTGTCCGCTCGGTGTAGAGATGGCTGCTTTTCTGAACCTCTGCGTATGCGATCCGTTGCCCCACCTTGGTCTCGATCAGGGTGAACGGCCCTGCGAGTCCCGCGTGGTCCTCCCGCTGCAACGGCATGACCTGGATCTCGACGTTGCGGTTCTGCCCGGTGAGCAGGATCTGCTCAAGTTGGCCGCGATGAACCTCAGCGCCGCCGATGGGGCGGCGCAGCACAGCCTCCTCGATGACGAAGCTCATCAGCGGTGCGGGCCATCGCGAGAAGATCTCTTGCCTGAGCATCCGAGCGATCACCCTCTGCTCGATCGTCTCCTCGGCTAAGAGCGGCCGGCGCATCGCGAACACGGCCCGCGCATGCTCCTCTGTCTGCAAAAGCCCGTTGATCAAGTGTGTGTCGTAGACATGCAGCTCAACCGCCTCCGCCTCCAACCGAGCCGCATCCTGAAAAAACGCCGGGAACTGCGCCCGCGCGACCTCCTCCTTCATCTCCTGCAAGACGCCACCCGCGTCCAGTAACTCGTCCGCCACGTCGATGAACCGGGGCGACGGCACGCGCCTCCCCTGCTCGAACGCCGCGATGGTGGACGCCGAGTACCCGGTCCGCGACCCGAACTCGGCGCGTTCCAGCCCGGCTCGCAGCCGGAACCGTTTCAGCTGCCGTCCGAATACCCTGAGGATGCCGGACCCTGGTTCTGACGGCGATGAAGCCTCCGCCTCGCCGTCCGAGCCCATGCCCGCAGCCCCGGTTCCGTCCGGCTCCCGTGCCAGTTCACTCACGCGCCCGCTCACCTCCACCGCCCGTATCGACCGACGCCCACGCTAGGAAGCAGACGATCACCACACCGCCGAACCTCGAAAGTTCACCCGCACAAGTGCTCCTGCCGGTACCGGCTCAAGCCGCCGAGTGGATCGGTTCGGCTTGGTGGCGGCCATGGCGTTCCCTGCAATCGCGGCAGAGTGCACGCGGATCCCGCGAGCGGAAGGCGCGTTCACAGCCATCGCAGGTGACCAGCGGTACCGCTTGCGATGGAGACGTCAGCGTCGCCGTATGGGCAGGTCCCGCAGGCAACGGCGGTGGAAGAAGGGTGGTCAATCGGTATTCGAGGAGCCGGGCCGGATTGCGGATGGGGTCGGTCTCCGACGGGAGGCCCGCGGTGAGCGTGCGGGTGATCTGGTCCGGCGTCGCGGAACGCGCCAGCCAGGTCTCAACAGCGGGCACGAGCCGCTGAACGTCCCGTTCGGACAGCAGCAGCCGAGCATCGGCGAGACGCAGACGCGAGAGCAGTTCGGCCGCCGGTCCGCCGGGCACCACAACGGGTTCCAGTGCAGCACGCCTTGTACGAACGGAAGCCGGCTGCGAGTCAGGCCGCGAGCCCTGCGCCAGGCCCTGAACAGCCACCGGCCCCGAAGCAGGACGAGGCTCGGGAGCATCCCCGGCGGCAGGGGACGGGACTGGGGCGGCGACCGCCTCCAAGCCGCTGCCCCGCCCAGAGGCTCGTACGAACGCCCCGGGATGATCGAGAAAGAACGTACGCGTGGCGATGCGGCCACCCCCGAGCGGCACCCGGCGGCGGACGAGATACCCGGCCGCCTCCAATTCCCGCAACGCCCGGCCGATCGTCACCTCGCCCTCCGGGAAGCGCAGGGTCAGCGCCTTGATGGTGACCGAGGCGCCATCCGGCAGGGACTGGATGTGGACGCCGATACCGATCGCCGTGGCGGAGAGGCGGGGGTGCTGGGCGAGGTGGTTGCCGACGACGGTGTAGCGCTCGGTGTGGCGGTGCCGTACGTGGAGAACTCCGGCGCGGGGCGCGTCCGGGGGGAGTTCCGGAGGCGCGGGCAACGAGTGCTCGGGCGACGGGTACGCGGGCAGGGCCGCGTTAGACTGCGGATCAGCCATCGGGAAGCCACTATCTTCCTGGTTGGTCAGGCCCTCGCCGGGATTGCCGTCCTGCCGGGGGCCGTTCTCTGTTTGCGGTTGTGTGCGGCGACCGTACCTCACCCGCCCGACTCGCTGACGGTCCCATCACTCGAACGAGTGGCGCCCCAACTCGCGCACGCTCAGGCCGGGTTCGGTGGGTTTGGTTGTTTCCCCAAGGGCTTTGAAGAACATCGCGCACGACCGAGTCACGGGATCCCGCGTCCCGGTACCGAGCTGGGCGGACAGCCGACCACAGGGCCTCCCGACTGCCCCTGGACGTCCCGTCATCCCTGTGAGGAGGGAACTGCGAGGCATTAGGGACCCCGTCCGCAAGGAGGCTTCCCAGGCGGCTTCGGGGAGGCGCGGGAGCGGTTCCCGCGCCGCCGGGTGTACCCATGCCTGGCACCAGCCGGTCCGGAATCAGCTGGTGGATTCGGGCTGGGCCGCGACGTGTCGAGCCGTAGACTTCGGCGGCGAACGCCGACGACGTCCGGCCGTTGCGCGCTCTTGGGGGAGGAACCACATGCAGGACCTTTCGGACTCGATGGAGATCGCCGAGCCTGAGGAGAACGACCGGGGCAAAACCGCCGACTCTCCTGCTGTGGACGATCCGACACCCGACTCGGACAACGACCCGACGGCGGAATCGACGGTCCTGGTGGAGGTGCTTCCAGGGGTTACTGTCGTCTGCGGTGAGGTTCCGGCGGAACTCAAGCCCGATCTGATCGACTTCGGGATCGTGCCGGCTGCCGACCGCAGCCAGATATCCGCGATCCTCGCCTCGATCGGGAACACGGCGACCGTGGCCGGCAACCTCGGAAACGCATTCGCCAGCGTGCAGGGGCTCTACAGACTCGGCGCCGAGACACAGGCCTGGCTGAATGCCGGCGCGACGCTCGCCGTCAAGGATGGCGCGAACCTCGGAGCGGTGCTCCTCCGCAGTGGTGGTCGGGTCCGCATCGTGCATGCGGCCCGCTTCAAGGCTGTGACTTCGGTACCCAGGGCACAGAGCGCGGCCTCTATCGGGCCGGCACTGGCCATGGTCGGCCTTCAGATGCAGCTGAACGAGGTCACAGGCCTTGTCAGGACCAACATCGCGCTGACACGCCAGGTACTCGCAGCCATCCGCAACGAGCAGTGGACCGAACTGACAGGGCTCGTCACCACCATCGATCGCGCGGTCGACCAGGCGCGGGAGGTCGAATCGGTCCCCACCTCCTTGTGGGACAACGTCGCGGGTAGTGAGGCGTCGCTGCGTAAGCAGCTTGAGCTGTACCGGCTGAACGTCCGTGGTCACGTCGGACAGATCGATGGGGCCGACCCGAGTCGCCGCCGTGAGTATCTCCAGACGAACGCCGAGGCAATCGTCTTCGACGCCAACGCCCTCCTGTCGTCCGTCAAGGCATGGACCGGGTATCAGGCGCTCCGCGCCGGGAGGGCGAGAGCCGCTGGACGCGAAGACGCTGACGAGGCACGGCTCGTCGATGTCATCGCGCGCGACACCCGTGCGGAGTTCGACTCCGCTCTCGCCGAGACGACGAGCCTCATATACGCGCTGACGCGAGAGCTGCGGATCATCGCCGAGCTTCCAGGACCCGACGCATGGCCGCTTCCGGGGAAGCGGAAGGACGTAAAGGCAGCCCGCGACATCTCCGCCCGTCTTCTGGAGGCGATCGCGCCGCTTGCCGACGCTCTCCATCCGCCGGCCCCTCCGCTCGAGGTTCCGGACGTCGTCTGCGCACCCGCATCGCTGGATTCCAAGCCGTACCTCCGCATCCTGCAATGGTTCCTCGAGGACGGTGAGACCGTACGTGTCCTCGGCTTCCCCGACCAGCTCGATGCCGTCGGTCCGATTTCCGCGATCCTCGGCGGGGCGAAGGAGAAGCTGGCGGCGGCGAGGGACAAGACCGCGGCGAAGACACTGGTCGCCGTCACGGATCGCCGCATCTTCACGGCCAGGACGAACGCGTTCCTCGAGCAAGGCGAGATCCGTCAGGTCATCCCGATCGACCACGTGCGATACGTCCGAGCAGCGACGACACAGGACAAGAACGCGCGCTTGGCCATCGACCTCATCACGCGCGACGAGAACATCCGGTGGCTCTTCCACGCTGACATCGACAACGCTCAAGTGGACGCGCTCGCCGCCGTGCTCGCCGAGTCGATGACGATCCCCGACGTCGAACGCGATGAACTGCAACGGCGGCGCCACGTCCCCATCGAGGCAGGCGAGAAGGACGAGAACACTGACACGAGATCTACGGAATCGACTGGGGCCGAGGCCGTTCCCCGCGATGCCGAGTAAGCCTCGACCCAATCGGCGGTGGTCGTGGTTGTCTGCGGCGCCCGGCTCGTCGAACGGCTCGTCCGGCGGTGGTGACTGGGGCGGTTGCCGCCACTCCCGCTGGTGCTGATGTACGGCCGCCGCGCAGACCTCCAGGTCCGAGGGTGCCGCCGGTAAGCGATCGGCTACTGTACGGACACGTTCGAGCTCTGTTGGGCACGCGTCTACGGAGGGGCACATCTTGGTCGGCAGCGCTCCGGTGCCGGAGCCGGAACAGTCGTCGGATACCACGTCCACCGATCACGCGGTGCCCCCGCCGGACGAGGTGGCGGTCGAGTTCACCGATACCGGACGCAGTACCGGCATCGAGGTCGAGGACATCGGCGAAGCCGGCCGGATGCCGTTCGACCCGGAACTGATCGAGGTCCATCCTCGCAACCCCACCGTCGACCTCGTCATCCAGCGGCTGAAGCGCGGACTGATCGACCTCCAGCCCGACTTCCAGCGGAAGTCCGGCATCTGGAACGAGAGGGCTCAGAGCCGACTGATCGAGTCTTTGCTGCTGCGCATCGCGTTGCCCACGCTGTACGTGGCGGAGGAGGACGACGAGTCCTGGTCCGTGGTCGACGGGGTGCAGCGCCTCACCACGATCGTCCGCTTCGTCAAGCCCGAGGCCGCAGGCCTGGAGCCACTGCGGCTGGGAGACCTGGAATACCTGACTCAATACGAGGACAGCCGCTTCGAGGATCTGCCGGGACGGATGCAGACCCGCATTCTGGAGACGGAGCTCTCCGTCCTGCTCATCCGGCGGGGCACGCCGGAGGAAGCCAGGTTCAACATCTTCGCGCGGATCAACACGGGTGGTCAGCCGCTCACGCGGCAGGAGCTGCGGCATGCTCTGATTCCCGGCCCCGCGCGCGCGTTTCTGGCCAAGCTGGCGGAGAGCTCCTTTTTCCTCGATGCGACCGGGCACAGTGTCAACCCCGCGCGCATGGCTGAGCGTGAACTCTGTTTGCGTTTCCTGGCGTTCACCATGACTCCGCCGGAGCGATACGTCACGCAGGACTTCGACGGATTTCTCCGCGATGCCATGCACACCCTCAACGGCCTTCCGGATGACGCGCTGACGGATCTGGAAAGGCGCTTCTACCTCGCGATGCTGGAGTGCGGGGAAATCTTCGGGTACCGCGCCTTCCGCAAGCAGTTCAGCGGTGTCAGCCGCCGCTATCCGATCAACAAGGCCCTGTTCGAGGTGCAGGCAGTGAACGTGTCGATGTGCACCCCCGAAGAGGTCAGGATCCTGCGCGAGCGAGCGCCGATGGTGGAGAAGAAGTTCCACGAGCTGATGAACGACCCGTTCTTCTTCGACTCCATCTCCTCCGGCACCGGCGACGCCGACAAGGTCAACTACCGCTTCCAGTCCATGAAAGAGCTGTTCCGCGAGGTGTTGGAGAACACGGATGCTTGAGTCGCTCACCCTCACCAACTTCAAGGCATTCGCCCTCCAAGAGCTGCGCCTTGCCCCCTTCACCCTGCTGACCGGACTCAACTCGTCGGGGAAGAGCTCCGTACTCCAGGCCCTCGCTCTGTTGCGGCAGTCGCACGAGTCGGGCGACCTCGCCCCCGTAGGCGACCGGGATGCCGGGCTGCTCCTCAACGACGAGTTGGTGCAACTCGGCACGGGGCAGGACGTACGGCACGAGTCGTACGACGACACCGGCCCGCACATCGCGCTCGCTCTGCGGGGCGACGGAGCGGCGGCGCAGTGGACCGCGCTCTACGAGCTGGAGGCCGACCACCTCAAGCTGCTCCAGGACGGCCACGGGGAGAGCATCGAGGCGTTCAGCGAACCGGCGGAAGTGCTGCCCACCCTGTTCGGTCCCGGCTTCCAGTACCTCAAGGCCGACCGCGTCTCCCCACAGGTCAGTTATCCCCGATCGCACCACGCCGTCACCACGCGGGGCTTCCTGGGCCCGCACGGCGAACACACCGTCAACTACCTGCGCATCCACCAGGACGAGCCCGTCGCAGCAGGGCCGCTGATCCTCACGGACGCCTCCTCCACCAGCCTCCTCGGGCAGACCCAGGCATGGATGCAGAAACTGTGCCCGGGGGTGACCCTGAAGGCGGAGGACATCGCCGGCACGGACGCGGTCCGGCTCAGCTACAGCTTCGGCTCCGGTGCTTTCGCCTCCAACCGCTATCGGCCGACCAACGTCGGATTCGGGCTCACGTACGTGCTACCGATCGTCGTCGCCTGTCTGTCGGCCAAGCCCGGCTCGCTGATCCTGCTGGAGAACCCGGAGGCGCACCTGCATCCGCAGGGCCAGACCTGGATGGCGTACCTGGCGAGCGCGGCGGCGGCGAGTGGGGCGCAGATCGTGATGGAGACACACAGCGACCACGTATTGAACGGGCTGCGGCTCCGTGTCAAGCAGGGACTGCTGAATACCGACGCGACCGCCGTGCACTACTTCCGTCGCAAGGATCAGACCTCGGAGGTCGTCAGCCCGGTCATCGGGCCGGACGGGCGGCTCTCCGAGTGGCCGCAGGGTTTCTTCGACGAGTGGGAGAACTCCCTCGACCAGTTGCTCGACTGAGCGGGAGCACGGAGTCATCGAAGTGCCCCGGGGGGCGGGGCCATCGGCGCGGAACAAGAATGGGGTGGGGCGTGCCGCTGCAGGTGTTTCTCAATGAACTGTCCTGTGCGTCCGAGTGCGGGGCGGACGAGGTCGCGGAGGGCATGCGAACCTTCGTGGCGGTGCTGAAAGAATTACGGCGTTGGCGGGCCATCAGTCTCGCGACGCAGAGCCCCCTCGACCAGGCGGAACTCGCGCGGGGCTATTACTACGCACAGTGGCGCAATGATGCCCGCAACCGAGACGAGCATCGATTCATCCAGCGGATGCGCGACCGCTGCACCACCTTCACCGCGGCTCTCCACGAGGCGGCGTCTCCCCACCACGATGGCCTGTGGCACCGCCACAACGGGCTGGACGTGCAGGGACTCGGCGCGGCCCGGCTGGCGAAGGGAATGGCCGTGAGTCTGCCGCTCGCCCCGCACTGGGACACGCCCTGGCTGGAACTGGACATCGAGGAGCTGTCGGAGGACCCCGAAACCGGTGAGCCCGTGGCGAAGGCGTTCTCGAAACAGGTGCGCCATGCCTCGCGCCTGGCCCACCTCGATGAACACGAGGCGTGGGGGCGCCTCAGCGGCCTGGACCATGTGACCTCCGGCGCGGAACTGTGGTCGGGCCGCGCCGACTTCTTCCCGAACCTCCAGTTCCTCCCTCATGTGCAGGACCATCTGGAGAACCTCGACCCGACATGGTTCAAGGGCGCACGCCAGCTGCTGAGACAGCTTCAAGCCACTGCGGCCCAGTGGGATCCCGACTCCCCCACCGGCCCGCACTGGGAAGCTCCGAACATCAGAGGAGAGCACGAGAACGCCCGCAGCGAACGCATGTGGGACGACAACGGCAAGGAGGAGTGTTTCCAACTCCACGGGAACCTCAACCGCAACGCCGGCCGCATCTACTTCCGGCTCGTCCACGAGGAGAAGACGATCCGTATCGCCCACATCGGGCACCACCTCTGACATGGACAGCTCGGCCCCCCTCCACCAGCAAAAGCGCAGGTGACATGACTGATTCCACCGCCGGTCCCGCAGAGGCGCAGTCCCGCGCCCGCTATCTCCTGGACGGACGGCGGGTTACCCTCGCCGATCTGCTCAGCGCCGGGCTGCTCGCGGCGGGCGAGCGCTTGACGTTCGTGCGGCCCCGGATGGGCGAGAAGCACGACGCCACGGTCACGTCCCGGGGATGGATCCGACTGGCGGACGGGGAGGAGTTCCGCTCGCCGTCCAAGGCGGCCATGGTCGCCGTCGGGTACGGGTCGTTCGACGGGTGGGAGGCGTGGCAGGTGGACGACGGCAGATTCCTGATGCAGTTGCGCCAGGAGCTGCTGGACCGGGCCGCCGAGGAAGCCGACCCCACGGAACCGGAGGAGCAGCGACAGACATCGCTGTCACCCAGCGAGCGGCACGCCCGGCTGAAGAAGGCCCGTGAGTCGGCCGAGGCAGGAAGTCCGTTCCCCCTCTCCGTGCAGGAGCTGCTGGGCTGGTGGGGCGCGACAGGACGAGGACTTGTCAACGAGCAGATCGAGGCCGAACTCGCCAACCACAGCCTCATCACCTCGCCCGAGTTCGACAAGGTCCCCCTGACCGCCACGGTGCACCTGGTCAAGGCCGCGGAAGAAGACCCCGAGGACATTCCTCTCACTGGGTCTCCGGCGACCGTCACCGTTCCGGCCGGTACGTCGGAAGAACAGGAATCACGCGAGACCGGGCTGACCGTCGGCACCCTGCCGTCCGCACTCGGCGGTGTCGTCAGCGTCAAACCGACGGCCACCTTCGAGGAGGTCATCACGCTGATGGTTCTCCACGACTTCTCCCAACTGCCCGTCCTCGCCGGTCCGCACAACCTGCGGGGAACCGTCTCGTGGAAATCCATAGCCCGCGCCCGGCACGCCGATCCCGGCGCCCACCTCTCCCAGGCCATCGTGGACGCGCGGGACGTCCGCTACGACCACGACCTGATCGACGTCCTCCCCACACTGGCCGAGCACGACTTCGTCCTCGTCAGGGACCAGCGAAACGCCATCGCCGGCATCGTCACCGCCGCCGACGTGGCCCAGGCTTACGGCGATCTGGCCGGACACTTCCTCCTGATCGGGGAGATGGACCGCAGGCTGCGACAGGTCATCGTGGGGGCCTTCACCCTGCCCGAGGTCACGAAGCTCTGCGACCCGAAGAGCGAGCGCATCGCCTCCTTCGGCGACATGACCGTCGGTGACTACCAACGCGTACTGGAGAACCCCGAGCTGTGGGAACAACTCGGATGGCCGCTCGACCGCAAGGTGTTCATCGCGCGGCTTGAGGAGATCCGCAGGATCCGCAACAACGTCATGCACTTCAACAGCAGCGATCCCCTGCCGAAAGGGGACGTGGACAAGATCCGCAACCTCAACAAGTTGCTGAGGGAGTACGGGGAGTAGATCCAAAGGCTCACTGCCGCACACCTCCGCGTACACGAAACACACCGTCGCCTACGGCGCCTCGCTGTGTGCGCGTCGGGCCTGGGCACATCAGGTTGCGCCCGGCAGCGTAAGCGCCATGAACAGCGAGCACGCACCCACCTCTACAGCTACGACCGCAACGCGGGCGACAGAATTGGGCACCACGACGGACGAGTTCACGATGCGCTTCAGCTCGACTCCGCGTGGCGCCCGCCTCGCCCGCCGCCTGGTCGCGGACCGGCTCGACGCATGGGGCCATCCCCACACGTCCACCACCAACGAAACACTGACCCTCATCACGGCAGAGTTGACCGCCAACGCGGTATGCCACGGTTACGTGCCCGGACGGGACTTCGAGGTGCGGCTCATCGCCGGAGAGAGGACTGTTCGGATCGAGGTGTCCGACACTCGCGCGGAACGCGTACCGCCCCTGTCTCTCGACGAACCGCCCGGCGACGCCGAGTCCGGCCGGGGCCTGCTGCTGGTCGCAGCGCTGGCCGACGCCTGGGGGACGACGCCACGCGTGAACGCACCCGGAAAGACAGTATGGGCTGAGCTAGCGTTTTTCTGACTTGGTGTCACCTACTGCACAGGGCGCCGTCCCCGACTCGGCAGGCTTCATCCATATCTGGCTCGCCGGGATCTTCACCGGACTCTCGGCCGACCGGCCCCAGAGCACCGCGTCGTCTCCCGATATTCCGAAGGACAGGTACGGAGTGCGCGGATTCAGGGGAGGGCCCTCGCCCGACAACCGGTCGAGCTCGACTATGGGTTTCACACACGTCCATGCCGGTTCGACCCCGAAATAGGACGGCGGTTCCTCACCCCGCTCGGCCGCCGCAACCGTCCGGTTCACGGCGGCCTTGGCCGATTGGAGAGCCTGCACCGTCGCGCCGCCGAGCATCAGCAGAAGGACGGACACGTAGAGGACGATGTTGAAGCCGTCTCCCGGAGCGGCGTATCCGTGGTGTCGGTGCCGAGCGAAGCCCCACCAGGCGGGCAGCACCATCACCAGGCTGAACATCATGAGCAGCTTCACCCCGGCCAGCACCTGCCAGATGGGCGGTACGGCGAGGTCGTCCGGAGAGAGGCTCAGCCCGTCGGCGTACAAGGCATGGAGGACGGAGCCGGCGGCGACGAACGAGGAGATGGCCAGGGTCGCCACCAAGGGCACCACCCAGGCGACCCACTCGCCCCAGGTCCACTGTCGAACGAGAAGCCTCAGGCCGGCTATGACACCGATCACGGTCGCGGTGACCACGATCTGTTCCGGTGTCCAGCCCGTCCCCTCGCTGTCGAAGACACCCAGGCCCATGGCGGTGAAGAGCACCACGAGCAGCAGGGCAAGCCCGACATCTGCAGGCCTGCTCTTTCGGTACAGCTCCGACCCCGCGCGTACGGTTCGAGACACGCCGAGGCATGCCACAAGGACCCAGATCCACTGGGCAAGGCCGATGGCACCGGAAGCGAAGACGAGTGCCGCGGCCGGCAGTAGCGCCCAGAACACCAAGCGGAACAGTCGGCGTTCGAACTCCTCCTCCCGCCAGTACCTCACGGAATCCCGCCAGCGGCCGTCGAGCGGCCTGACAGCCACAGCCGCGGGTGCTGCACGGCCAAAGCGCTCGGCGCGTGCCAATCGCAAGGCTTGGCGCGGCGTACCGGAGACGATGCCGTCAATGTCGTACCTGCCCAGCAGCACGGCCCTGCGCAGTAAAAGTCGTCTCCACCTCGGATGCCCGCCGGGGTGCCTGTGGTCCGTGCTGAAGACGCGCCAGTTCGAGAGCACTTCGCGGTCACGCTGCAGCGGCTCGGCACGACGGACGTACGCTTCGACTCTGGCCGCGCGCATGACCTTGCGCAGCCGGTCGGCAGCCCCACGGTCGCACCCCTTCGCCGCGCCGAACAGGCGGACTTCGACTTCGTACACGCGCGCCCCAGGGTCCTGTTCCAGCGCTGCGGCCAAAGGCCCTTCGCCTTCGGAATGGAACCCACGAACGGGCCAGCCGTGCGCGTCGAAGCGCCTCTCGGCCTCCTGCCATTCGTCAGGACCGCCACAAACCTCGACGAAGGCTCGTACGCGTTGGTCGTAGCGCGGGCGCGTCATGGCGGTCGGTCTCCGGGATGCGTGGGGATGGAATACGAGGGCGGCTGACGCCACCGGTCCCGGAGTTCGCTCAGGCGATCGGGTCCGAGTGGCTGTTCCTTTCCGTTCTCGCACCAGGCCGGTGCGGTAACTGGGCCCCTTTTACAGCGGGCCGACATACTCGGCGATCAACCGGCCGCAGTCAGTGAGCAGAGGAGCGGTCGCAGGGCTCAGGAAGATACCCACGGCCAACAGCGCGACGCCCAGTGCGGCGTGGAAGAAGCAACTCAGCGCTATCGATCCGTCATCCTTCGGCCAGGCATAAGCCAGCCGAGCGAAAAGGATGAGCAGAGAGACTGCGGCGACAGCGAGGATCCCCGCAGCCACTGGGAACAGGACGCTCCACACCACCGCCACACCGGGTTCCCGCGAGTACACCGCCCGTATGGCCGCGCCAGCCATGGGCATGGGCAGGCCGGCCGCACCGAAGAACACGCGCCCGAGATAGCGCCGGACAAGTCCTAGACGAACTGTCGGCGCGAGGCGCTGCGACCCGGTGCGCGCCGCTTGTGATCCCGAACCCCCGGTAGACGACTTCGGGGAACCGACCGGCAACGCGGTTTCGGGACCTGTGTCGGCGAGGTTCTGGCTGGGCCGGGGCTCCGGCACAACCTCACCGCTGACGACTCCGTTGCCACCAGACGGCGCCTCACCTCGACCAAAGTCACTGGCCAGTGTGCGCAACTCGGCTCGGATGAGCCTTAGTTCGTCGTCAGCCGAGGCCAAGACGTCCTCAAAGGTACGCTCGTCGTCCGGCTGTCCCCACAAGGGTGTCGGCTGCCGCCTCTCTGCTTCTGCTTCATAGCGCGTCCTGGCTACGAGGGCTTCCAGGCGTTCACGCTCTCGCTCGGCCTCCCTCTTCTTCTCCTGGGCTCGAATGACACGCAACTCCGCGTCCCGCAGCTTCTCCTGGACCTCTCGCAGTGCCTCACGACGACCTTCGGCCCGCGCCCTCCGTGCCTCTTCCGCCAACTCCACACATCTCTTGCGGAAATGCTCCACCGCAAGCGCCAGCGCTTCAATGACGCGCTGAGCATGTTGCTGGGCAGCCTGGGTGGTGACGCGGCGGTCGATCTGCGCGGACCCGATCGGGCCCGGTGCGGTCCCGACATGCACGCTGAAGTGAGTCACGGTCTGGTCGCGGCCTGCTTGGTACACGCCACCGTGGTCCGACGCCGTTCCGGAAAGGTGGATCTCACCGGCCAGAGGGTCAGGTGACTTGTCCATACATCGTCATCGGTAGTTGTTCACGGTCTGGTCGCGTACGGACTGGTAGACCTGCCCGCTTCCCTCGGCGTGGGCCTTGAGGTGCACTCCTCCGCTGATTGTCTGGCCGCTCGGTTCTGCGGCCAGCTCCCGCAGCAGGGAGTCCAGTTCAGCTGCCGCATCCGGATGCTGGGCGAGCAGGGCCCCGAGTCGAAGCTGCCATTCACTCTCCACGCCGACCGGTTCCCCGCCGTCCAGGAGGGTTGCACGTGACCTGGACAGCAGTCCATCGATCTCCTCCGCCGCCTCTGGCCGGAAACGCCGCCACAGCGTCGTGACCCCACGCCTGGTCTGTTCCCACGCATCGGTGGCCAGCAAGGCAACCACAGTCGTACCTGCGGTTCCGGCAAGCGCTAGCACGTTCGGGTCCACGCAATCCCCCTCGACGTGGTGGATTCGATCCGGCTCCACCGCCCACGCCCTGCAGGAACGGAACGGGATTCGGAATCCTATCCCAACTGCTGGTTGCTGCAAGGGAGATAGGGCCGCCACCGCCGTGACCTGCGGATGCGTGCTACCCGGGGAGTCGCGGCGCCGACAGAAGCCCCTGTGCCGCATTCAACCAGTGTTCCCACGTAGGGCATTCGTCACGAACGTCATGTGCTGGACGTTCCCCACCCGGTTCCACGTGGAGTGGTTGCCGGTACTGACGGAGCCTGCGATCCGGTCGCGCAACCACCTCTCCCCCGCTCCCGCGTCCACGCCTCGGAAATCCGCGAGGCTGGTGAGGCGGCGCGCGGCCTCCCGGTTGGCATCGTCGTACTGCCTGCCGTGCGGCACCTTGGACAGGTGGTAGGAGCGGGCGGTTGTGTAGCGGAGGATGCCCCACGGCGGTCCTCCGCCGCGCGCGGGCGGGGTCTGGGAGACATACGTGGCGGGATGGATCCCGTAGTCGCCGTAGCGCAGTTGGGGCAGGTAGGAGCGTTCGCTGTGCCAAATCTCGTGCCAGGTCTCCCAGTCCGTGCGCGGGGCCTCGTACGGAACCCCTTCCCGGAAGTCGTCGGGCGGTTCGGGGAATCCGCCCGCCACGACGGTCATGGTGTGCCAGGAGGTGAGCTGGATCAGGGTGTCCAGGGCGCGCAGGGCTTCCTTGGCGGCGTCGGGGCGGTCGGGCAGGACGGTGGCGAGGTCGAGGAACAGGTCGGCGGGGTGACCCGTGGGCAGGCGGTCGAGCAGCGCGGCCACGTCCGAGGCCGTGCGGTCGTTCCAGTCGCCGGGGAGCCGTACGCGGATACCGAGTCCGTCCTCACGGTGTCGGGCCGCGGCGAGGGCGAGTGACTGCTGGGCGTCGGGCCGCCCGGGGCCGGTGACCGGCCGCAGATTGCGGTGGTCCCACCAGTCGGGGGTAAGGACGTCGGCCAGGACCGCTGCTTCCTCCTCGTCGGCGAAGGGGGCGTCCAGCCACCCGGCGCCGAGGCGCTGGGCGGTGGCGATGTCGCCGGCCTCCTTGGCGATGCGCTCGGCCAGTGGTTTCGGCAGCACGCCGGGGCGGGGCGGCAGTGTCCACAACGGAGCGACCTGACGCTGTACGTCCGGCGCCAGCGTGCGGTAGGCGGCTGCCGCGTGGGGCCGGGTCGGCAGGACGGGGACGTACGGCGGTACGGACATGGCGTTCCCCCTTGGCGCTGCCCGTGCTCGGTTCTTCCTTCGCTCTCCTGCGTTCTGCGCGCTCTCCCGCGCTTCCCTCGTCTTCCTTCAGGGTGAAACCAGTAAGGAAAGCCCGAAAGGGCGCCAATCAGCCACAGTTCGGGCGAAGGGCAGGGCTGTCACCGGCTCTTCCGGGCGGGAACGGTCCGCTGGTGTACCCGTCCCGTCACAGACTGTCCGACCTGCCCTATACGGTTGATCCGCACCACACGGGGCGCCCGCTGCCACAGGAGCGCCCTGGGATCCGCAGACGTAAGGGGAGCGTCGTGAAACCCACTCTGGCCGCCGCGCAGCTGCGGGGCAGTCTGACGCAGTACCTCACGACGACCTACGCGCTGGCCGACGACGACACCCGGCGAGCGCTGGAGCGGTTCCTGGGGGATCCGGAATCGGGGATCTTCCGGGGGCCGTATCTGCGGATCAGGACGCCGTTCCACAAGGCGGACGACGGGTGGGAGCGCCATCTGGAGTGGCGGCCCGGGTTCACGCCGTGGCGGCATCAGGCCAAGGCGTGGCAGCGGCTCAGCACGCTGGGCGGCAGGGAGGCCGAGCCGACGCTCGTGACGACCGGCACGGGCTCCGGCAAGACCGAGTCGTTCCTCGTTCCGGTGCTCGACCACTGCCGGCGGCAGAAGGCTCTCGGGCGACGTGGCGTGAAGGCCGTGCTGCTGTATCCGATGAACGCGCTCGCCACCGATCAGGCGGGCCGCATCAGCGACTACCTGACCGCGCCCGACCTCGCCCAGGTGACCGCGGGGCTCTACATCGGCGACCGGCCGGACACCGACTTCCGGCGGGTCATGACACGGCGCGAGGAGATGCGCGTCTCCCCGCCGGACGTACTGATCACCAACTACAAGATGCTGGACCTGCTCCTGCAGCGCGGTGAGGACCGGGCGCTGTGGGAGGGCGCCGACGTCGCGTACGTGGTGCTGGACGAGTTCCACACCTACGACGGCGCACAGGGCACCGACGTGGCCATGCTGCTGCGCCGGCTGGCGACGGCGGTCGGCGCCAGCCGGCGGGACCGGCCGCTCGGGCGGATCTGCCCCGTGGCGACCTCCGCGACGCTCGGGGCGGGCCGGGCGGCGTACGC
>NZ_MUBA01000254.1 GCF_002154575.1 Streptomyces bobili | reverse complement strand
GCGGCCACCTTCCGCCCCTCGTTCTTGGGGAGGTGGTGCAGGTCCGCCATGAGGAGCATGTTCTCCTCGCCGGTGATCAGGCCGTCGACGGCGGAGAACTGACCCGTGACACCGATCGCCGCCCGCACCGCCTGGGGTTCGGCGCCCAGGTCGTGACCGCCGACGTGCAGGTCACCGGCGTCCGCGGTGATGAGTGTGGACAGGATCTTCACGGCGGTGGTCTTGCCGGCCCCGTTCGGGCCGAGCAGGGAGAAGACCGTTCCTTCGGGGACGGCCAGGTCGATGCCGTCGAGGACGACCTTGTCCCCGTACGACTTACGCAGCCCGTTCGCCGCGATCGCCAAGCTGGTCATGAAAGGGGCTCCTCTTCTACAGGTTGCTGGGGCCTACGAGCTGCGGGGTCTTGCGAGGTGCGGAATGGGTTACAGGCTGCGCGCGGCGATGTCGCCGTGGGACGTGGTGGCACGGATGTCGAGTTCGGTGGTGCCGTCGTTCTTGAGGGCGTTGCTGACGCGGCCGTGGCCGGTGCCGGCGTCCAGGGCGGCCGAGACGCCGGTGGCGGCGGCGATCGAGATGTCGCCGGACTGGGTGCGCAGGACGACCGTGCCGCGTACGGCCTCCGCGATACGGATGTCGCCGCGTGCGGTGCTGATCTCGGCCGGGCCGTTCAGCCGGCCGATCTCGACGTCGCCGTCGATCGCGGTGAGACGGACACTTTCCGCCTCGTCGATCTTGATCTGGCGGTAGGCGCCCTCGAAGACGACCTCGCCCAGGCGTCCCACTCCGCGCAGCTCGGCGCTCGCGGCCTTGGCCTCGACACGGGAGCCGGCGGGCAGTTGGACGGTGACCTCCACCGCACCGGAAGGGCCGGTCAGCCGGTTGCCGGGGGCCGAGGCCGTGATCCGCAGGACACCGTCGACGTAGGCGACCGTCGCCTGCTCGGCGGTCTTGGTGTCGCGGCTCCTGGAGGGGTCGGCGGGCAGGATCTCGACGGTGGTGTCGGCGCGGTCCGCCGCGATGAACTGGATGCGTCCGGCGGGGATGTCGAGGATGGCGGAGATCGGGGCGGTGGTGGCGAACTTCTGCATCGTGCTCTCCCTGCGGCTCGTTGTTTCTGACACCGGAAACGCTACGTTGCGTTCACGGATCCCACAATGAGTTCGTTGCACAGAATCACCATCACTGCAGGTCAGCGACAATAATCGTTGCACCTGTATTCAAAGTTAATGCAACGCCGACGCGAAACCGTTGCAATAGACTGAAGGTGAACGCTATGCTCGGGGCATCGGGACATCGAGAGACCAGCACAGAGCACAAGGGAGACCGTGATGCCGGGAGGCAGACTCACCCAGGCCGAACGTCAGCAGATCGCGTCGGGACTGGCCGACGGCCTCGCCTACGCCGAGATCGCCCGCGGACTCGACCGTCCCACCTCCACCGTCACGCGTGAGGTGATGCGCAACGGGGGCCCCACCAGCTACCGCGCCGACCTCGCCCATCGCGCGACCGAACACCGCACCCACCGCCGCAGGCCCGCCGCCCCCCGCGGGGCGCAGGCGCCCTCGCCGGTCGACGGACGCGACGTGGAGGCCGTCGCCGCGTTCGAGGAGACCTTCACGACCGTCATGATGACCTCGGGCATGCCCAAGATGATGTCCCGGGTCATGGCCGCTCTCACCATCACCGACACCGGCAGTCTCACCGCGGCCGAACTCGCCCAGCGCCTCCAGGTCAGCCCGGCCTCCATCTCGAAGGCGGTCACGTTCCTGGAGAGCCAGGCCCTCATCCGCCGCGAACGCGACGAACGCCGCCGCGAGCGCTACATCGTCGATGACGACATCTGGTACCAGTCCATGATGGCGAGCGCCCGCTCCACCGCACAGATCGTCGACATCGCACGACAGGGCACCATCGCGCTCGGCCCCCGCACCCCGGCCGCCGTCCGCCTCGAAAACGTCGCGCGCTTCCTCGACTTCGTCACCGAAAGCATCACCCGCGCCGCCGAACAGGCCCGCGACATCCTCCACACGTCGCCCCCGACACCCCCGACGCCCTCGACCGACACCGACACACCATCCACGGACCGCGGATAGAAGGCGCTCCCACCCGAGCCACCACCGGAGCCCCGCCCGGCAGGAGTGCGTCCCACCGCGGCCCGCCCACCCCTCAAACCGCCGCCGCGGGCACTGCCGGGCCTGTGGGCGTGCGCCGTATCACCAGGGCCATCAGCGCCGCCGCCGCGCACAGCGCCCCCGCCGCGTACCAGACGACGTCGTAGGAGCCGAAGGTGTCGCGGGCCACGCCGCCGAGGAAGGCGACCAAGGCCGCGCCGACCTGGTGGGAGGCGAGGACCCAGCCGAAGACGATGGCGCTGTCCTCGCCGTAGTGCTCGCGGCACAGGGCCAGGGTGGGCGGGACGGTGGCAACCCAGTCGAGGCCGTAGAAGACGATGAAGAAGATCATCGGGGGGTGGACCGTGGGGGCCAGCAGCATCGGCAGGAAGAGCAGCGAGATGCCGCGGAGCGCGTAATACACCGCCAGCAGGCGGCGTGGTTCGAAGCGGTCCGTGAACCAGCCGGAGGCGATCGTGCCGACCACGTCGAACACGCCGATCACCGCCAGCAGGGAGGCCGCCGCCGTGACGGGCATGTGGTGGTCGTGGGCGGCCGGCACGAAGTGGGTCTGCACCAGGCCGTTCGTGGAGGCGCCGCAGATCGCGAAGGTCCCGGCCAGCAGCCAGAACGGGCCCGTGCGCACCGCCGAGAACAGCACCGCGACGGTACGCCGCGCCGCACCCCGCACGGGGGGCGGCTTGGGCACGAACTCCTTCGCCCCGTACGGCATCTGCCCGACGTCCGCCGGATGGTCACGCAGCAGCAGCCAGACGAAGGGCACGACCGCGAGGGCGGCGAGGGCGACCGTCACCGCCGCCGGGCGCCAGTCGTAGCGCGTGATCATCCAGGACAGCAGCGGCAGGAAGATCAGCTGGCCGGAGGCGGATGCGGCGGTGAGGATGCCGCTGACCAGGCCGCGGCGTTCGGTGAACCAGCGATTGGTGACCGTGGCGGCGAAGGCGAGTGCCATCGAGCCCGAGCCGAGGCCCACGAGCAGGCCCCAGCACAGCAGCAGTTGCCAGGCCGCCGTCATCCACACCGTCAGGCCGGAGCCGATCGCGATCACGGTCAGCGCGACGGCCACCACCCTGCGGATGCCGAAACGGTCCATCAGCGCCGCCGCGAAGGGGGCGGTGAGCCCGTAGAGGGCGAGGTTGATCGAGACGGCGGCGCCGATCGTGCCGCGTGACCAGCCGAAGTCGTCGTTCAGCGGCTCGATGAGCAGGCCGGGCAGGGAGCGGAAGGCCGCCGCGCCGATGATCGTGACGAAGGTGACGGCGGCGACGAACCACGCCCGGTGGATCCGCGGCCGCCGCTTCCCGGCACGGGAGACCCCGCCCATGGCGTCCACCACATCAGCCATACCAGCCGCATCCGCCACGGACCCGTCCGCCCCGGGCCCGGCTGTCCCGGGCCCGGCTGTCCCGGGCCCGCTCCTCCGATTCCCGTCCTTCTCCGTCACGTCCGCCTGCGTCGCGTCTGCCTGAGTCACGTCATAGAGCTTCGGGCCCGCGACCTCCCCGAGCGAGTGGCCCGAAGGACGACATTCATTAGGATCGGGCCATGAGCCCTTCCGCAGGCTTCCGCCCGCACCGCGTCGTCGTCCTCGCCCTCGACGGCCTGCTCCCCTTCGAGCTGGGCATCCCGCACCGCATCTTCGGCCGCCCCAAGGACCCCGAGGGCCGGCACCTCTACGAGGTCGTCACCTGCTCGGTCCGGCCGCCGGGCCCGGTCGAGACGGACGCCGACTTCGCCATCCAGGTCGCGCACGGCCCCGAGGCCCTGGCCACCGCCGACACGGTGATCGTCCCGGCGTCGTACGAACTCGGCCCGGTCTTCGAGGAGGGCGTCCTGACCGATGACCTCGCCGCCGCGCTGGCCCGTATCCGACCCGGCACCCGCCTCGCCTCGATCTGCACCGGCGTGTACGTCCTCGCCGCCGCCGGAGTCCTCGACGGCCGCCCCGCGACCACGCACTGGGCCGACGCCGCCCGTCTCCAGGAGCTGTTCCCCAGCGTCAGGGTCGACCCCGACGTCCTCTTCATCGACGACGGTGACGTGCTGACCTCGGCGGGCGTAGCCGCCGGCATCGACCTGTGCCTGCACATGGTGCGCCGCGACCACGGCACGGCCGTCGCCAACGAGGTCGCCCGCCGCACGGTCGTACCGCCGCACCGCGACGGCGGGCAGGCGCAGTACATCGAGCGGCCCGTGCCCGATCCGCAGCAGTCCGGCACGACCGCCGCGCGCGCGTGGGCGCTCGGCCGTCTCCATCAGCCGATCCAGTTGCGCGACATGGCCGCCCAGGAGGCCATGTCGGTACGGACGTTCACGCGCCGTTTCCGCGAGGAGGTCGGTGTCAGCCCCGGTCAGTGGCTCACCCAGCAGCGTGTCGAACGCGCCCGGCACCTCCTGGAGTCCACCGACCTCTCCGTCGACCAGATCGCCCGGGACGCCGGCTTCGGCACAGCCCAGTCGATGCGCCAGCACCTACAGGCGGCGCTCGGGGTCACCCCCACGGCCTATCGCCGCACCTTCCGCACCAGAACCGCCGTCACCACCGTCACCGCCGTCACCGAGGGCGCCGAAGCCATCGGAACGCGAGTCGTCGAGAACCACCGGAGCTACGGCCGTGTCGGCGCCCCGCACTGAACGGGCGGCGTGCCGCGCCTCACCCCACCAGCCGACGCCCGTCAGCACCAGGGTCACCGCCACCCCGGCCAGGACGGCCGTGGACGGCGCGACCACGGGGAGCAGCGCACCGGCGAGGGAACCGGTGGCCGCGTAGCCCGCGCCGGCGGCCGCGTACATGACCGAGTAGCCGGCGGCCAGGGCGTGCGGTGGGAGGGCCTCGCGCAGGGACAGGTTGCGGGTGAGCATCGCTGCGGACTGGAGCATGCCGCCGACGGCCAGGGCGAGCGCGATCCCGGCGAGGTCCGGTATCAGCGCGGCGAGGGTCACACAGACCGACGTCCCGCCCATCAGAGCCACGCTGCGGGTGCGCAGCCGTCCCGGCCAGTTCCGCAGGCCGTAGGCGAACGCACCGAGCCCGCCGCCCACGGCCATCCCGGTCAGCAAGGGGCCTGACCAGCCGACGCCGATGCCACGCTGTTCAAGCAGGGCGGGCAGGACCAGCTCGGACAGGCCCAGGAGAGTCAGGCTGGCGGCGATCTCTAGAACATCAGCACCCCCCGCGCCACCCGCCCCGCCTCCGCGTCCGCCGTCGCCTTCGCGAAGTCCTCCACCGGGTAGGTGCGGGTGACGAGTTCGTCGAGGAGGAGGCGGCCCGTGCGGTACAGCTCGGCGTACAGGGCGATGTCCCGCTGCGGCCGGGACGCCCCGTAGCGGCAGCCCAGGATCGACTTGTCCAGGAACAGGGAGGAGACGCGGAAGGACGCCTCGGCGGTCGCGGGCGGTACCCCGAGGAGTACGGCCTGGCCGTGCCGGTCGAGCAGGTCGACGGCCTGGCGGATCAGTTCCACCCGGCCGACGCACTCGAAGACATGGTCCGCGCCTGTCGGCAGCAGCTCCCGCACGCCCTCCGCGGAGGTCAGGAAGTCGGTGGCCCCGAACCGCCGCGCCACCTCCTCCTTCGCCGGGTTCGCGTCGACGGCCACGATCCGCAGCGCGCCCGCGATCCGCGCCCCTTGCAGCACGTTGAGCCCGATGCCGCCCGTGCCGATGACGACGACGCTGTCCCCGCGGTCCACGCGCGCGCGGTTGAGTACCGCTCCCACGCCGGTCAGCACCCCGCAGCCGATCAGCGCGGCGGACGGCAGCGGGATGTCCTTCGGGATGCGCACGGCCTGGACGGCCTTGACGACGGTGCGTTCCGCGAACGCCGAGTTGGACGCGAACTGGTACACCGGCCGCCCGCCCCGCGAGAACGGCCGGCCGGGCCGCCCGATGGCCTGCCGGCACATCGTCGGCCGCCCCCGGTCGCACTCCGCGCACGTCCCGCAGTTGGCGAGCGTGGACAGCGCTACATGGTCACCGGCCGCCACGTGCGTGACGCCCGCGCCGACCTCCTCCACCACGCCCGCGCCCTCGTGCCCGAGCACCACCGGCGCCGGAAAGGGGATCGTCCCGTCGATCACGGACAGGTCGCTGTGGCACAGCCCGGCCGCGGACACGGCCACGAGCACCTCCCCCGGCCCCGGCTCCCGTACCTCCAGGTCGTCGACGACCTCGGCCCGCTTCCCGTCGAACAGCACGCCCCGCATCACGTCCCCCATCCCTTGGGCTGTCTGGGCAGTCCGAGCACGCGCTCGGCGATGATCGTGCGCTGGACCTGGTCCGAGCCGCCGTAGATCGTGTCGGCCCGCGAGAACAGGAACAGCTGCTGCGTCTCGTCCAGTTCGTACGGCGCGGAGGGTGACCAGGGCGCCGGACCCACGCCCCCTTGCGCGCCCCGCACCCGCACCGCCAGCTCGCCGAGCCGCTGATGCCAGCCCGCCCACAGCAGCTTGGCCACGCTGGGCGCGCCGGGCCCGGCCGAACCCCCCAGCGTCCGCAGCGCGTTCCACCGCATGGTCCGCAGCTCCGCCCACAGCCGCACCAGCGCCTCGCGTACGACGGGGTCGTCGGCGGCGCCGGTCTCCCCGGCCGTACGGACCACGCGCCCCAACTCCTCGGCGAAGCCAATCTGCTGGGCGAGCGTGGACACCCCGCGTTCGAAGCCGAGGAGGCTCATGGCGACCCGCCAGCCGTCGCCCTCCGCTCCGACGACATGCTCCGCACGCGCGCGTGCCCCGTCGAAGAAGACCTCGTTGAAATCGCTCGTCCCGGTCAGCTGCCGGATCGGCCGCACGTCGACGCGCCCCGGCTGGTCCATCGGCACGAGCAGAAAGCTCAGCCCGTGGTGCCGTACCGACCCCTGATCGGTGCGCGCCAGCACGAAGCACCAGTCGGCCTCGTGGGCGAAAGAGGTCCAGATCTTCTGCCCGGTGACGCGGTACGACCCGTCGGCCGCCCGCTCCGCCCGCGTCCGCACGCCCGCGAGATCCGACCCGGCGCCGGGCTCGCTGTATCCCTGGCACCACAGCTCGGCCCCGGCGGCGATCGGCGGCAGGAACCGCTTCTTCTGCTCCGCCGTGCCGTGCGCGAGGAGCGTCGGCGCCAGCAGTTTCTCCCCGATGTGCCCGGACCGCCCCGGCGCCCCCGAGCGCACGTACTCCTCGGCCCAGACGACCTGTTGGGTGAGGCTCGCGACCCGGTTCCCGTAGCCGCCCTCCCCCCACCCGATCCCGATCCACCCGTCCGCCCCGAGCGCCCGCTCCCAGGCCCGGCGTTCGCCGGCGTACGGGACACGCGGCCCCAGCCATTCGCGGGCTTCGCCCCGAAAGGCCTCGTCGAGAGCGGAGAACCCGAACTCCACGGCCACTCCTCACATGGATGGACATCAAGGGCAATCGCGGGAAATCGAGGGGAACGGCATCCGACACCCGGTTACCGCTCCCCGCTCACCGCTCA
>NZ_MUBA01000253.1 GCF_002154575.1 Streptomyces bobili | reverse complement strand
GCCGACTCCCTGCTGGCCGCCGTCGAGCCGTACGCCACGGAGGATCGCGCCTTCTACCACCTTCCCGGCGACCGGCAGAGCTGGTCCGGCCGCGTCTCCGACGGTCTGGAGGGCTACGCCCGCACGCTGCTCCTCGCGGCCTTCCGGCGCGACGAGAGTGCCCTGGAGCGCTACGCCGACGGCCTCGCGGCGGGCGTGTCCGGAGCCTGGCCGCGCATCGGGGACCGTAGCCAGCCCCTGGTCGAAGCGGCCTCGATCGCCCTCGCACTCCGGCTGACCCGTCCGCTGCTCTGGGACCGGCTGGACGACGGCGTACGGCAGCGGGCGGCCGACTGGCTGGCCGACGCGCTCACGGCCGAACCGTGGCCGTGCAACTGGGAGTTGTTCCCGGTGACGGTCGGCGGTTTTCTGTATGCGATCGACCATGAACCGGATACTGCCCGCAAAGCGGTCGACCGCGGCCTGGAACGCATCGAGCAGTGGTACGTCCGCGACGGCTGGTACACCGATGGCGCCGGACGCGCCTTCGACTACTACAACGGCTGGGCGATGCACCTCTATCCGGTGCTGCACGCCTGGCTCGACGGCGACCCCCGGCTGCTGGAGCTGTACGGCGGCCGGCTCTCGCGGCACCTCACCGACTACGCCCGGCTGTTCGGCGGCGACGGCGCCCCGATGCGCCAGGGCCGCTCCCTGACCTACCGCTTCGCCACCACTGTCCCGCTGTGGCTGGGAGCCCTGACCGGCCACACCCCGCTGCCGCCCGGCGAGACCAGGCGCCTGGCCTCGGGCGCGCTGCGCTACTTCCTCCAGCGCGGCGCGGTCGACGAACGCGGGCTGCTGAGCCTCGGCTGGCACGGCCCCGACCCGGACGTGCTGCAGGGATACTCGGGCCCGGCATCCCCCTACTGGGCGAGCAAGGGCTTCCTGGGGCTGCTGCTTCCGCCCGAGCACGAGGTGTGGACAGCGGTGGAGGAGCCCGGACCGGTGGAACGGACGGATGCGGTCACTCCGCTCTCCGCGCCCAACTGGCTGCTGCAGTCGACCCTTTCGGACGGAGTCGTCCGCCTCCACAACCACGGCAGCGAGGACGTGCGGTACGACCCGTTCTACACGCGGCTCGCGTACTCGACGGTGACGGCGCCCTCCTCCTCGTACGACAACAGTGTGGTCGTCGGGGACGATCCCGGCCGCACCGGGATCGAACCGCTGGGAGTGGGAGACGGCTGGGCGGCCTCGCGGCACATCTCGGGCGGCGGAGCCCGCGTGACCAGCGTGGTGCTCGCCCGCGGGGCCGCGGAGGTGCGGGTGCACCGGGTGGCCGGCACGGATCCCGGAACGCCGGTGCGGGTGACCGGCTGGGCAGCGGCGGAAGACGGTGTCCGGGCCGAACTCGTGCCCGTCGCCGGGCTGGACGAGGCGCTCACCGGCGTGACCGGGGACGGCGACTCGCTGTTCGTCGCCCTCGCCCGGCTCACCGGTGAGGCGGACCCGGTTCCCCTGGAGGATCTGGTGTCCGTGCGGACGCAGGACGGGATCGTCCATGTCCGCTGGAGCGGAGAGAGCGAGGTCCGGGTACACCTCACCTCGGACGGTGTACGGGTCACCGGCGCGGCGTCGGACGGGTGAGCGACCGCGTCCGACGCCGCCGAGGGCTCGGCCCTCTCGACCGGAGCCTCAGGGCTTGAGGCGGGCCACCCTCAGGGTCGTCGTGGTCGGGGACGCGCCGGTGAGCGGCTTGGCGTAGGTCGGAGTCACGGGGGCGTAGGCCCAGGTCAGCGTC
The DNA here is from genome assembly GCF_002154575.1 of Streptomyces bobili. Lineage (GTDB taxonomy): Bacteria > Actinomycetota > Actinomycetes > Streptomycetales > Streptomycetaceae > Streptomyces > Streptomyces bobili. The sequence goes on along the minus strand of NZ_MUBA01000253.1, from coordinate 385 downwards.
CCGTCCTTGAGGACCGCGATGTCACCGGTGATGCGGGCGTTCACGACCTTGTCCGCGCTCTGGGCCTTGCCGTTCCAGTCGACGAGACGCAGGTGAGTGCCCGTGAACGTGCCGGTGCAGGTACCGCTCGCGCACTTGGCGCCCTTCATCGACTCCCAGGAGACGAGAAGACGGTCCTTGCCGTACGGGGCGACGTGGACATTGGTGTTCTCCGTGCCGGCGGCGCTGGTGAGGTAGACCGCCTTTCCGGGGCCGGAGTTGCGGTTCTTCATGAAGGCGATCGCCACCTGATGGGTGCCGGTCCTCGGTTTCACCGTCCAGCCGCGGCCGCTGGAGTCCGCGGCGTCGCTTCGGCGAAGCAGAACGCCGCGGACTCCAGCGGCCG
>NZ_MUBA01000252.1 GCF_002154575.1 Streptomyces bobili | reverse complement strand
ACCGACTTCGGCATCGCCCAGATCGACGGCGACACCACCATCACCCGCACCGGAGAGGTCGTCGGTTCCGTCGACTTCCTCGCCCCCGAGCGGATCCGCGGCCAGGACCCGGGCCAGTCCTCCGACCTGTGGGCGCTCGGCGCCACGCTGTACACGGCGGTGGAGGGACTCTCCCCGTTCCGCCGCACCTCGCCGCTGTCCACGATGCAGGCGGTCGTCGAGGAGGAGCCCGCCGTCCCGCGGTACGCCGGCCCGCTCGCGCCCGTCATCGCCGCGCTGCTGCGCAAGGAACCGGCCGCCCGGCCCGACACGGACGGTACGGAACGCCTGCTCGCGGAGGCGGCGGAGGGCCGTCGGCCCGACGAGGCGCAGGCGTACATACCCACGCAGTACACGGGACCGGCGGGGCACGGCACGCAGGGTGGCGAGGCCACCGGTGGCCACACCGGCGGGGCGACCGGCCCGACGACCGGCGGGGCTGCCCACACGAGCGGCGGCGGTACGCCGTACCCGCCCTCCGGTCCGTACGCCGGGGCGGCTTCCGGAGCGCACGCAGGCGCGCCGTCCGTCGTTCCCGCCGCCTCCGGCACGCACGCCCAGGCCGTCGCCGACGGCCCGACCGCCATCGGCCCGACGGGGCTGGGACCCGGCGGGCCCGCGCCGTCCCAGAGACCGCCCAGGCGCCGCCGGCTGCGTGTCCTCGCTCTCGTGGTCGTCGTCGCCGCGCTGGTCGGAGGCGGTACGGCCATGGCCCTGCGGACCTGGGGCGGTGACGCCACGGCGCAGGGCTCCGGCTCGCGGAGCCCCAGCCCGACCCCCACGGGCAAGGGGTCCGGGCAGAGCACCGGCCCCGACTCCTGGAAGGACATCCACGACCCCCTCGGCTTCGGGCTCTCGCTGCCTCCGGGCTGGGAGCGGTCGGTGTTCCAGGACGACGGCGACCTCAAGCAGATCGACTACTCGCCCGACGGCGGCAAGCACTTCGTGCGCATCGCCATCGACGCCTCCCCGGACTTCGACGACCCCTACGCCCACCAGCTCGACCTCCACCAGCAGCTCAAGCGGCTGGTCGACTACGAGAAGGTCACCCTCGAGCGGAACACCTACCGCGACCGCGAGGGCGCCCGGTGGGAGTACACCTGGACCGCGCTCGCCAAGGACACGGACTTCCCCGGTCCGCGGCACGCGATCGAGGAGACGTACATCTCGCGGGACGGCACCGAGTACGTCATCTACATGTCCTCGCCCGCGAAGGACTGGGCGCGCACCGCCCGGCAGTTCACCTCGGTCCTCCAGAGCTGGCGGGAGCCTCCGAGCACTTCCTGAACCCGCCCCCGCCGGAGTGGGGGCGCCACGTCCGGGAGTTGGCCGGTCGGCGCCCCGGAGGCGCGGCGTCCGGTGGGGCATGATGGGCGCATGGGGACCGAGGGGGACGACGTCCGGGTCATCGCGGGTCGCTACCGGCTGGAGGCGCGGCTCGGGCGCGGCGGCATGGGGATCGTGTGGCGGGCGACGGACCGCCTGCTGGGACGGCGTGTCGCCGTGAAGGAGCTGGTCCAGGACGACGCCCTGTCCGCCGAGCAGGCCCGCGCCCGCCGCGACCGGACCCTGCGCGAGGCCCGCGCGGTCGCCCAGCTCAGCCACCCGCACATCATCGTGGTCCACGATGTCGTCGAGGAGGACGAACGGCCGTACATCGTCATGGAGTTGATCGAGGGCGGCTCGCTCGCCGACCGGATCGCGCAGCGCGGCCCGATCGACCCGCGTGAGGCCGCCCGGATCGGCGCCGACCTGCTCGGCGCCCTGCGCGCCGCGCACGCGGCCGGGGTGCTGCACCGGGACATCAAGCCCGCGAACGTCCTGGTCGACTCCGCCACCGGCCGCGCCGTCCTCACCGACTTCGGCATCGCGCAGGTCGCGGGTGCCACCACCCTCACCGAGACGGGTTCCTTCGTCGGCTCGCCCGAGTACACCGCTCCGGAACGCATGTCGGGGGAGCGGACGGGTCCCGCTTCCGACCTGTGGTCGCTGGGCGCGCTGCTGTGCACGGCGTTGAGCGGCGAGTCGCCGTTCCGCCGCGACTCGCTCGGCGGCATCCTGCACGCCGTCGTCTTCGCCGACATCCGTACGCCGCCGCAGGCCGAGCCGCTCCTGCCGGTCGTACGAGGCCTGTTGGAGCGGGATCCGGACCGGCGGCTGGCCGCGGAGGAGGCGGAGCGGATGCTGCGCGCCTTCCTGGACACCGGGCGTACGCCGTCGGGCCGGACCGGGTACACGCCCACGCAGGCCGACCTCCCTCACCAGCGGCCCGACCGCCCGGCCTCGGACCCGCCGCGGCGCGAACGGTCCACGAGGGGCGTGCTGGTGGCCGCGCTGCTGGTCGCCGCGATGGCGGGCGCGGGCGTGTCCGCGGCGGCCCTGCTGCTCGACCGCGGGGGCGACGGGCGCGACACGCCGTCGACTTCGGCACCGGGAGTACCGGGGGCGCCGAGCGGGACGCCGGGTACACCGGGAGCGCCGGGCGTGACGGGTACGACGTCCAGCGGCACTCCCAGTGGCACCCACAGTGACACGCCCAGCGGTACGCCGACGCCCTCCCACGGGCGTCCCACCGCCCCCTCCGGCTATCGGGTCGTCGACGACCCGGCCGGGTTCGCGCTCGCCGTGCCGGAGGGGTTCACCCGTGATCCACAGGGCGAGCGGGTCTTCTACCTGTCGCCGGGGCAGGTCTTCCGGCTCGGTATCAAGATCACCGTGCCGCAGCGGGGAGGCCCCCTGGGCGTGATGGAGCGGGCCGCGGCCAAGGGCCCGGACACCAACCCCGGTTACCGTGACGGCCGCGTCACCGAGACCACCCGCGCCGGCCGGCCGGCCGCTCTCTGGCAGTTCACCTGGAACGGCTTCGACGCCGCCGAGGGCGCCCGGCACACGTACGACCTGTGCTGGGAGGACGGCGGACGGCTGTACGACGTGTGGGTGTCGGCGCCGGTCGGGAAGGCGCGTGAGGCACGGGAGTACTTCGACGTGGCCGTCGACACGCTCGTACCGGAATAAAGGGAAGATAAAGGACGGTCCGCGTCACGGGTCTGTGACCGGTGAGCGCCGCCGGTGGATATCGGCCCGCCTGGCGCGATATGGATGGACGCATGAGCCACAACGGGGGACCGGGCCACGGGGCCGACGACACGACGAGTTTTGTTCTGCAACCGCCTGTCCTGCAGCCGTCTGTTCCGCAACCGCCCGTTCCGCAGCCGTCTGTTCCGCAGACGCCTCAGCCGGCGGATGTGCAGCAGCCTGCGCGAGCACCTCAGGCCCCGCACCCCGACAACCCCTACGCGATGCCCGCCCAGGTCGCCTCCGCACCGCAGGAACCCGGCGTCGGGCGGCTCATCGCGGGCCGCTACCGGCTCCTCGCCAAGCTCGGGCACGGCGGCATGGGCACCGTATGGCGGGCCAAGGACGAGACGGTGGACCGGGAGGTCGCCGTCAAGGAGCCGCGCGTACCGGACCATCTTCCCGAACGTGAACGGGCCAACGCATTCGAACGCATGCGGCGTGAGGCGCGGGCCGCGGCCCGGCTCGACCATCCGTCCGTCGTGAACGTCCATGACGTCGCGGTCGTCGACGGGCAGCCGTGGATCGTGATGGAGCTGATCCACGGGCGGTCGCTGGGCGGGGCCCTGGAGGAGGGCACCCTCGGCGTGCGCGAGGCCGCCCGGATCGGCCTGGAAGTGCTCGGCGCGCTGGAGGCCGCTCACGCGGCGGGCATCCTGCACCGGGACGTGAAGCCCGACAACGTGCTGCTCGGCCGGCACGACCGGGTCGTGCTCACCGACTTCGGCATCGCCCAGGTCGAGGGCGACCCGTCCATCACCTCGACGGGCATGCTGGTCGGCGCGCCCTCCTACATCTCCCCGGAGCGCGCCCGCGGTCACAAGCCCGGACCGGCGGCCGACCTGTGGTCGCTCGGCGGCCTGCTGTACGCGGCGGTCGAGGGGACACCTCCGTACGACAAGGGCTCCGCCATCGCGACGCTGACCGCGGTGATGACCGAGCCGCTGGACGAGCCGAAGAACGCGGGTCCGCTGCGGGACGTCATCTACGGCCTGCTCACCAAGGACCCTGTGCGGCGGCTCGACGACGCCGGGGCACGGGCGAAGCTGAACGCGGTGCTTCACGCGCCGGACCGCCGGGAGACCGAGGCGGCGGACGCGACGAAGGTCGTGCCCTTGCCGATGCAGCCGGATGGACCGGGAAGCAGGGCGGGTTCGTCGGCGAGTTCGTCCGGCGGCTCGTCCGGTGGAGAGGCGGCCGAGAAGCTGCGCGGGGCCCTGCGGTCCGTGCGGAAGGCCGCTGTCGCGGCCGGGGCGGCCACCTCGGCCGCCGCCGGTCGGGCCAAGTCGTCGAACGCGCCCGGCGTGTCAGGCGGTTCCGGTGCTTCGGGGGCATCGAGGTCCCTGGGCACGCAGGAGGAGACGCGGGGCGGTGCCGCCACCGGGGCCGTCACCTCGGCGGCTGCCGTGGCGGCCACCAAGGCCGAAGGGACCGCCGCCGCGAAGGCGACGACCACCGCGGCCTCCGCCTCCGTGCCGGTCTCCCGTAGCGCGACCGGAGCGGCTCCCGGCCAGGGCGGGGCGAACGGCGGGCCCGCGCCACGCAGTTCGGGATGGCCCGTCATGACACCGCCGGATCTGCCGCCGCGGCCGGTGCCCAGGGCGCCGCTGACCGACGTGGTGCCGAAGCGGACGCTGGTGATCATCGCCGTGGTCGTGGCCCTCGCCGTGCTCGGCACCGTGCTTGCCCTCACCCTCGGTGGTGGCGAGGACGATCCGGACGGGGCGAAGAGCGGGGGCGGTTCCCAGGCCGTCGCCAGCGACAGTGCCGCCGCCGACACCAAGGACGACGAGGACAGCGGGGCGCGGGCGGACGGCTCGGCGCCGGAGTCCGCGGCGTCCGGATCGGCCTCCGGCAGCAGCTCGCCCAGCAGCACCGCCGCGGCCGGTGGAGCCGGTTCGGGCACCTCCGGCAGCGGAGCCGGTGCGGCCGTGACGACACACACGAGCAAGCAGGGCTACAAAATCGGGCTGCCGGCCGGGTGGAAGTACCAGTCCACCAGCGCCGCGGGGGATCGTTTCACCGGGCCCGACGGGCAGAAGCTGCTCATCGGGTGGACGACCACGCCCAAGGACGACCCGGTCGCGGACTGGGAGAACCAGGAGCGCTCCATGAAGCGCTCCCAGTACAAGAGGGTCCGCATAGAGAAGGTGGACTACCGCGGCTGGAACACGGCCGACTGGGAGTTCACCTACTCGGAGAGCGGGACCGCGTACCGCACGATCGACCGCGGATTCGTGGTGAACGGCCACCTCGGTCATGCCCTGATGCATACGGCGAAGTCCGCCGCGTGGGACGGCGATCTGCGGGTGAGCACCTGGGAGACGTTCACGAAGACGTTCACGCCGAAGGCGTAGCGCGGGGCGGCAAGCCGCGCCGGGCGCGCCTGCGGCAGGCGCTCGGCGCGGACGCCGGCGGGTGTGCGTAAGGCGCGCGGCGCGGGTTCGGTGTGTCCAGATCTCGCATCCCCTCTTTGCGGGTTGCCTCCGGCACGTATCGTGAGTGGCTGCGGACCGTACGCATCCAGCTGTCCGGCTGGAGCCGGCGGAAACGGTCCGTGTGGCGAACGGATCTGACCGACCGGGTGGCCGGGGGAGGCATCGTGGACGAATATGCGGGACGGGTACTCGCCGACCGCTACCGCCTGCCGCTGCCGCCGTCCGACGAGTACGAACTCACCGAGACCCGGGCCTTCGACACCTACAGCGGGCAGGAAGTCCTGGTGCGGCAGGTGCCGTTGCCGGAGGTCGTCGAGGCCGAGGTGCTCGACGCGGAGGGGTTGCCCCAGGGGTTCACGGCACGGGAGCGCGGCGCGCGCAGGCCCGTGCGGGGCACCGGTGCGGAGGCGAGTACACGCCGCCCCGCCGATCCCGTCGTACGACGGGCCGTCGAGGCCGCGCAGGCCGCCGCGAGCATCCCCGACCATCCGCGGCTCGACCAGGTCTTCGACGTGTTCGCCGAGGGCGGTTCCCTGTGGGTCGTCAGCGAACTGGTCTCCGCCCGGCCGCTGGCGGCGCTGCTCGCGGAGAAGCCCCTGACCCCGTACCGGGCGGCGGAGGTCGCCTCCGACGTGCTCATGGCGCTGCGGGTGCTGCACGCGCACGGCTGGGTGCACCGGAACATCACCGCGCGCACCGTCCTCGTCTGTGACGACGGCCGGGTGATGCTGACCGGGCTGGCGGTCGGAGCGGCGGAAGAGGCGCTGTGCGGGTACGACCCGGTGCCAATGGACGAGGAACAGGCGCAGGCGCAGGCACAGGGCCGGGCGCAGGCGCAGATACAGGCGCCGGAGCGGGAGGTGCAGCAGCCGCACCTCGGTGCTGTGGATCCCGAGGCCGCTCGGCGGGCCGCGATCGAGGCGCGGGCGGCCGGTGGGCTGCCCGCCGCGGCACCCGAGCCGTCGGGCGGGGCCTCCGGTGCGGTGGCCCGCAGACCCGTGGAGACGGGCGGGGACATCCGTGCGGCGCGGGCGGGGGCGATCGCCGCGTACCGCGCGGGCGCGCGGGCCGCGGCGCGGGTGCACGAGGCGCAGCAGGACGGCCGGACGGCGCTGCCGGGTGCCCGCACCTCCGTCGACGGCGACACCGGTAGCGGTAGCGGTAGCGGTAGCGGTACCGGTATCCCGGGCGCGGCGCCTTCGCCGTATGTCCTCGGCAGTGGTCGGGCGCAGGGGCCGGGTGGCGTGGGAGGTACGCCGTCCGGGCAGATCGCCGATCCCTACGGCGTGGCCGGCGCACCGGCTCCGGCGGCGCTCGGGACCGGCGCGGTGCCCGTGCCGGCGCAAACCGGCGGGGGACCTGCCGGGACGCGGTGGGACGAGCCGTCCGCCGGGGCCGCGGTGCGGCGCGGGCCGGCCACGGCCCTGGCGGCCGAGCGGGCGCGGCAGGCGCGGATGGCGGTCGTCGGGCCCGTCACGGAGCGGTGGGCGCCCGAGCAGGCCGGGCCCGTGCACGAGAACTGGCAACTGGCCGCGCCCATCGGGCCCGCGACCGATCTGTGGGGGCTCGGCGCGCTGCTGTTCCGCGCCGTGCAGGGGCACGCCCCCTATCCGGAGGAGTCGACGGCCGAGCTGGTGCAGTTGGTCTGCGCCGAGCCGCCCGCCTTCGCCGAGGAGTGCGGCCCGCTCCGGCCGGTCGTGGAGTCGCTGCTGCGTCAGGACCCCACCGAGCGGCTGGACTTCGAGGAACTGAGCGGTTGGCTGCGTTCGCTGGTGCGCTCGGCGCCCGAACCCGAGGCGGGCACCTACGTCGTCGCCGCACCGCCCACCGACCCGCGCCGCCTGCCGATCGTGCGCCGCAGGGGCGAGCTGGTGCGCAGACGGCGCGCTGGGCTGCCCGCGACGCACGGGCGGCACAAGCGGGGCCCGGCGGAGACGGGACGGTCGCCCCGCAGTCTGGGCCGCACCCTGGTCGTGGTGGTGCTGCTCCTGCTGGCGGCGGCGGTCGCGTACGCCGTGATGTTCATGCCCAAGGCCGGCGAGGAGGGCACCGGCAGCGCGGGCGGCGCGGAGCGGACCGGATCCGCGGGCCAGGCGAACCCGGCGCCCGACGCGAGCAGCGAGCCCCGGCCCGACGACGGAAGCCCCGACGGAAGCCCTTCCACCTCGGGCAACAGCCCCTCCGCGTCCGCCTCCGGGGCCGCCGAGACGCAGTCCGGCGCCCTGCCCGGCGGCTTCACCCTGCGCAAGGACGCCGAGGGCTTCCAGCTCGCCGTCGCCGACGGCTGGGACCGCGCCCCGAAGAACGGGCGCGGTCAAGTCGTCTACACGCACGCCGGTTTCGAGCTGATCGTGGTGCCGGGGCGGGACTCCGCGGCGCAGTACGGCAGCGACCCGATGGTGTACCAGCGGGAGAAGGAGAGCGAGTTGCAGCCGTACCGCGACTCCAGCTGGGCCACCGCCTCCGGGCTGCGCACCATCCGGGTGGGCGGACGGACCTCCGCCGAGGGGCAGTTCACCTGGACCGGCGGCGACGGGCGTGAGCTGTTCGTACGCAATGTGGCGCTGCTGCTCGACGGGCGGTACCACGTCGTGCAGCTGCGCGGCCCGGAGGCCGAGCGGGACGAGGTGACGCGGCTGTTCGAGCAGGCGTCGGCCAGCTACCGCTACACGGGCTGAGCGACCGCTCGGTAACCCCGTCGGTCGGCCGGTCGGTGTGAATGGTTCCGTCGCGGAGGCAGAAGCGACAACCGTCACAGTGCGGTGTCCTTGGCCCCCCGCTGGTTCCCCGGACGCGGGCCGGTCTTTACGCTGACCCTGTCAAGAGCATTGCGGGGCAACGTGAATCAGATGCAGGGCCTGCTGGTTGCGGGCCGTTACCGGCTCGTCGACGCCATCGGCAGCGGAGGCATGGGCCGCGTATGGCGCGCGCACGACGAGCTGCTGCACCGGGCTGTCGCCCTCAAGGAGCTGACCGCCGCGCTCTACGTCTCCGAGAGCGACCGTACGGTCCTGCTGGCGCGGACCAGGGCCGAGGCCCGCGCGGCCGCGCGGATCAACCACTCCGCCGTCGTCACCGTGCATGACGTCCTCGAACACGACGGCCGTCCCTGGATCGTGATGGAGCTGGTCGAGGGCCGTTCGCTGGCCGACGCCGTCAAACAGGACGGGCGCGTCGAGCCGACCGAGGCCGCCCGGATCGGCCTGTGGGTGCTGCGGGCCCTGCGCGCCGCGCACTCCGCGGGCGTCCTGCACCGTGACGTCAAGCCCGGCAATGTGCTCCTCGCCGACGACGGCCGGGTCCTGCTCACCGACTTCGGCATCGC
>NZ_MUBA01000251.1 GCF_002154575.1 Streptomyces bobili | reverse complement strand
GGCGGGCTCAGGTCGGGCTGGGTGACCGGCGCCGTCGGTGCGGGGGGCGCCGCCAGCGCGGCCGAGGCCGACACCCGCTGCGTGATCTGCGCGGCGATGGCCTCCGGGAGCCACGACCCGGACTGGCGCAGCGGCGTCGGCGACGCCTCCTGGCACAGGCTGATGATCTCGGCGGGGGAGGGCCGCTCGGCCGGGTCCTTGGCCAGGCAGCGGGCGATGAAGCCGAGTTCCTCCGCCAGCCCGCTCAGATCGGGCTCCTCGTGCACGATCCGGTACAGCACCGCGTGCGAGGGTCCGTCCCCGTACGCGCCGGTGCCGCGGGCCGCGAACGCGGCCACCTGACCGAGCGCGAACACGTCCGAGGCGGGCGTGACCTTCTTCCCGGCGGCCTGCTCGGGCGACATGAACGCGGGCGTGCCGATGGAGACGCCGGTGCCGGTCAGCGCGGTGGCGTCGGCGGCGCGGGCGATCCCGAAGTCGATGACCCGCGGACCGTCGGAGGCGAGCAGCACGTTGGACGGCTTGAGGTCGCGGTGGACGATGCCCGCAGCGTGGATGACCGACAGCGCCTCGGCCATGCCCGCGAGCAGCAGCAGGACCGACGGCACCGGCAGCGGCCCGTGCTCGCCGACGGCCGCGGCCAGCGAGGGCCCGGCCACGTAGGCGGTGGCCAGCCAGGGCTGGGAGTCCTCGGTGTCGTAGTCGATGACCGGCGCGGTGTAGAAGCCCTGCACGCGCTGGGCGGCCTGCACCTCCTGACGGAACCGGCGGCGGAACTCCGGGTCCTCGCTCAGTTCCGGACGGATCGTCTTGAGGGCGATCGGATGCCCGCCGGGCGTGTACGAGAGGTACACCGTGCCCATACCGCCCGCGCCGAGCCGTGCGGCCAGCCGGTAGCTCGCGACCGAGGTCGGGTCACCGCTCTCCAAGGGACGGAAGTGGCCGCCCTGTTGAACGCCTGTCATTGTTCTCCCCCGAGATCCCGCGCATTGGGTGCTGTGTGCAGAGGGAGGTTAGCGGAGGAGATCAGCGAACGGGACCGGCGCCCCGTGGTAGACCTGCCCCCTCCACCCCGCATCCCGCGTCGGCGCCACCTGGGCGGCATTCTCCAGCGCCAACCGCTCGGCGGACGCTGATTGGCAGACCAACAGCAGCTTGCTGGGCACCCGGCTGGCATCCGGTGACGCAAAGCAGCGCCGGCACGGCACCGAACAGCTCCGCCGCGTCGGCGTCGAGGTACCCGACCTCAGCCCCGCACCTCCGCCAGCACCGCGTCCGTGAACAGCGGCCACGCCTCGGCCGCCCACGGTCCGAACGCGCGGTCCGCCAACGCCACTGCCGCGGCCCCCGCTTCGGGGTCGATCCACAGGAACGTACCGGACTGGCCGAAGTGGCCGAAGGTGCGGGGGGAGGACGAACCGCCGGTCCAGTGGGGGGACTTGGAGTCGCGGATCTCGAAGCCGAGGCCCCAGTCGTTGGGGTTCTGGTGGCCGTAGCCCGGCAATACGCCCTTGGTGCCGGGGTACTGGACGGTCATCGCCGCCGCCACCGTCCGAGGATCCAGCAGCCGCGGTGCCTGCACCTCTGCCGCGAACCGCAGCAGATCCTCCACCGTCGACACGCCGTCCTTGGCGGGGGAGCCCTCCAGCGAGGTCGCCGTCATCCCCAGCGGCTCCAGCACGGCCTGGCGCAGATACTCGGCGAACGGGATGTCCGTCGCCTTCGCGATGTGGTCCCCGAGCTGCTCGAAACCGGCGTTGGAGTACAGCCGGCGCTCACCGGGCGGCGCCGTCACACGGTGCTCGTCGAAGGCGAGCCCGCTGGTGTGCGCGAGAAGATGCCGCACGGTCGACCCCTGCGGCCCGGCCGGCTCGTCCAGCTCCACCGCCCCCTCCTCGTACGCGACGAGGGCCGCGTACGCGGTCAGCGGCTTGGTCACCGAGGCCAGCGGGAAACGCCGGCCGGCCGGGCCGTGCGTGCCCAGGACCGTGCCGTCGGCCCGTACGACGCCCGCCGCGGCGGAGGGGACCGGCCAGTTCTCGATCAGCGCGAGGCTCGTGAGCGACATGGCCCTGAGCCTACCTTCGGATTTCTTACCGTAATCGCTTGCTTGGAGTGCGCTCGAAGGTCATAGCGTGGAGGGCATGACGGTGTTGCAGACCACACCCGTGACCATCGAGGAAGACCACCCCGCGGACGCCTGTTCCGCCCCGCCGCCGGGGCATCCCCGCCCTGACGGGCGGGACAGCTACACGATCAGCGAGGTGGTCGCCTTCACCGGCCTGACGGCGCACACCCTGCGCTGGTACGAGCGGATCGGGCTGATGGCCCACGTCGACCGCTCGCACACCGGCCAGCGCCGCTACAGCAACCGCGACCTGGACTGGCTCGACCTCGTCGGAAAGCTGCGGCTGACCGGCATGCCGGTCGCCGACATGGTCCGGTACGCGGAGCTGGTGCGCGAGGGCGAGAGCACGTTCGGCGAGCGGCGCGAGCTGCTCGAACAGACCCGGCGGGACGTCCGGGCGCGGATCGCCGAACTCCGGGACACCCTCGCCGTACTCGACCGCAAGATCACGTTCTACTCGGACGCCACAGGGGCGTACGAATCGGAGAGGACCCGATGACCGACAGCACGATCCCCACGGCACGACTCGGCGACACGGGTCCGGAGGTGGGCGTCCAGGGCCTCGGCTGCATGGGCATGAGCTTCGCCTACGGCCCCTCGGACGCGAAGGAGTCACGGGCCGCCCTGGACCGCGCCCTGGAGCTGGGCGTCACCCTGTACGACACGGCGGACGCGTACGGCGCCGGAGCCAACGAGGAGTTCCTCGCCCCGTTCTTCAAGGCGCACCGCGACGAGGTCGTCATCGCCACCAAGTTCGCCCTGTCGATCCCCGCGGGCGACCCCACCCGCCGGGTCGTCCGCAACGACGCGCCGTACATCCGCCAGGCCGTCGAGGCCAGCCTCAAGCGCCTGGACGTCGACGTCATCGACCTCTACTACATGCACCGGCGCGATCAGGCCGTGCCGATCGAGGAGACCGTCGGCGTGATGGCCGAGCTGGTGCGCGAAGGCAAGGTCAAGCACCTCGGCCTGAGCGAGGTCACCGCCGGTGAACTGCGGGCCGCGCAGGGCGTGCACCCGATCGCCGCCGTGCAGTCGGAGTGGTCGCTGTTCAGCCGGGACATCGAGGACCGGGTGGTGCCGGCCGCCCGTGAGCTGGGCGTCGCCCTGGTGCCGTACTCCCCGCTCGGCCGGGGCTTCCTCACCGGCGCCTTCGCCGACGCCGACAAGGACCTCACCGCCGACGACTTCCGCCGCTCGCAGCCCCGCTTCACCGGCGAGAACGCGGCGGCCAACGCCGCCCTCCTGGAGCCGGTCCGCGCGGTCGCGCGGGCGCACGACGCGACCCCGGCCCAGATTGCGCTGGCCTGGGTCCAGCAGCAGGCCGTCGTGCACGGTCTGCCGGTGATCGCGATCCCGGGGACCCGCAAGGCGGGCCGGGTGGAGGAGAACGTACGGGCGACCGCCGTCGAGCTGAGCGCGCAGGAGCTGGCGCTCCTGGAGCCGATCGCGGGCAAGGTCGCGGGCGACCGGTACGCGGACATGACCCTCACCTCGGCCGGCCGGGACTAGGCCCCTAGGGCTAGAGTTCCGCGAGCAGTTCCGCCTTCTTCGCGGAGAACTCCTCGTCGGTGACCAGCCCGGCCGAGTGGAGGTCGCCGAGATGGCGGATCCGCTCGGCCACGTCCGCAGGATCGCGGCGCGGGCCCGTGGCCGCCACCGCGGCCATGGGCCCGCGCCCGCGGCGGACCGCGGCCAGCACGGCCGCCGCGAACGGCAGCGACTCGTGCACGGCCCCGTACCCCAGCCCGAACACCACGGTCGCCGGGTCCTGGTCGGCCTGCGTGGGCAGGTCCTCCCCGCGCAGCAGCCGCAGATGCCCCTCGAAGACCTCGGGCGAGCGCCACTCCACCCCGCTCAGCTCCGACACGGCGAAGCTCTGGTCGCCGGCCTTCCACTTCGCGGACGAGGCCCCCGTCCAGAACCACCGGAACCGTACGGTCCGCCCGTCGAAGGACGCCTTCGCGTCGTACGCCTTGAACGACAGCGGCGCCTCCGGCGCGGCCACCAGGAACCGCTCGGCGGGCCCGGACTCCGTCAGTGCGGCCCGCAGTTCGTCGGTGTAGTACTCGGCGAGCGCGTCCCGTTCAGCTGGCAGCACCAGCCGGTAGGGATCGCTGTGGTCCTTGAGCTGCCCCGCCGCCGCCTCGGTCAGCGGATCGGCGCCGGGCCGCGGCACGATGCGCAGCACCACCGTCCCGCGCCTGCCCGGTTCGAGCGTGACCGCCTCGATCGCCGCCAGCGGGATCCGTCGCTCGCCCAGCGCGGAGAACAGCTTGGGTGTGCGGATGCCCCGTTCGTAGCGGATGAGGACGGAGTCGGACTCGAACTCCCAGGCGGCATGAAATCCGGCCAGTACGTCACCCATGCGGCTCATCGTATGCGGCACTCGCTCCCTCGTCCCTCCCTGCGCGCACCGCAATTCCTGCGTCTCTACGCGCGTCCGGCCGTGGACGTGCCGGGCAGGTCCGCCCGGCACGCGTCATTGTCGTCGGCGCATCGCACCGAGCCGTACTCGCCGGTGCCGATGTCCGCGAAGTTGCGCAGGCTGTCGGTGCCGGGCTCGAAGTAGCCTCCGTGGCCCTTGGCCTCGCGTGCCGACAGCACCCGCGCGCCGAACCCGGATGCCACCGGGTCCTCGCCGTGCCCGAGACCGCCCAGCTCCAGATACGGCACGTCCTGCACCCAGTCGTCGGAGTCCCGCATCGCCCACACGCGGGCGCCGGTGTCCAGCTGCGCGGCGTTCTCCACCCGCATTCCGGGGCTGCCGGCGACCGCGATGTCGGACACCCGGTCCGGCAGGGAGTGTGCGGCCACCCCGCACACCACGGAGCCGTAACTGTGGCAGAACAGCGAGACGGGGGAGCCGCCGGGCAGGCCGCGCACCAGCGCGTTCAGCCGTACGGCGCCCCGCTCGGCGCGCATCGCGGTGGCCGAGTCGATGCCGAGCCCGGCCGGTGAGGTGTAGTCGGCCCAGGCGATCACGGCCGTACGCGTCGAGGGGCCCGCCGCGCGCTCGGCCGCGTACAGGGCCTCGGCCATGCCGACGGGCGCCGAGTACTTGCGGTTGGTGCGCTGGAAGGTGAGCAGGGCCGTGTCCACGCCGGGGACGACGACGGAGATCCGCTCGGCGCGGTCGAGGTCGCCGAACACCTCGGCGACCCGGCCGGTGCCCTCGGGATCGAAGGCGAGGATCTGGCGGTCGACGTCGGTCATCGTCTCGAGGCGGTGCATGCGCCGCCCGGCCTCGTACTGCCCGGAGGGCGAGAGCCGCTTGTCCCGCGTCCGGGCCCGCTCCACCCCGATCTGTTCCTGGAGCGCGATCCGGTTGGCGCGGTAGCGCAGTGACGCGGGGGCGCCGTTCATGTTGCCGACGGCGAGGGGATAGCGCTCGGCGAGTCTGCCTCGCTGGACCGCGGTGAGCGAGGCGAAGAACTGTGCGAGCCGCGCGGGGGCCGCCTGCGGGTCGGGCAGCTGCCGTCCGGCGACCCGGCCGCGTTCCCATGCGCTGAGCGAGGACTTGAGGGCGGTGGTCCCCTCGTGCCGGTGAACGGCGGTCCATCCGGTGGTCGCCAGCATGACGAACACGACGGCCAGTGCGAGCAGTGCGCGCCATACCGTCAGTTGCGGGGAGGTGTCGAAGGAAGTCACTGGGAGGACACACTAGGAGAACGAGAAGGTCTCGGGTGACAGGAGTGACGGGGATCACGTTTCATGCGGCGTGTCGATGGTCATAGCACTCCTTGGGCCTACGCCGTCCAGGGGCGGACGCGATCACGTCGTACGTCACGTTCCGGTGCGCCAGCCGCCCAGCAGGGCCGGTCCCACCTGGTCGAGGTAGCGGGACGTCAGCTCGCGCATCCCCTCCAGGCTGTAGTCCTCGCCGGTGATCCACTGCCGTTCCGTCACCCGCATCACCGCGCCGAAGACGGCCACCGCCAGCCGCGGCCGGGGGTCGGCGTCCATGTCGAGGCCCTCCCTCTCCGCGAGCACCCGCGCGATCGCCTCCTCGGTCTCCGCCGAGCGCCGCAGATGGGCGGCGAGCAGGACGGGGGTCGACTCGATCACCCGGTACATGCGCAGATACTGCTCGACGGACGCGATCGACTCGATGGCCTCGCTGAGCGAGCTCCAGCCCTCCAGGACCGCCTGCCGCAGTGCCTCCATCGGCGCCTCGTGCGCCGGGCGGGCGCGCACCCCCTCCACGAACCGCCCCACCGTGATGCCCTCCAGGGCGAGCGCGGCCTCCTCCTTGCCGGCGAAGTAGCGGAAGAAGGTGCGCTGCGAGACGTCCACGGCCTCCGCGATCTCGTCGACGGTCGTCCGCTCGTACCCCTGCGAGGTGAACAGGTGGACGGCCGCCCGCAGCAGTTCGTCGTGGGTGCGGCGTTTCTTCATCTCCCGCAGTCCCGGCCGTGGCGGCGTGGTGGTCTCCATGGCGGCCCTCTCCTTCTGCCGTCCGCCCCGCCGGGGCACGGCAAGTGACGTGTCAGTTACCGACTAGTGAATCGGTTTGTCAACTGTCAGTGGCTGTCATTAGCCTCGGACGCATGACTAGTCAGACCACCATCGACACGACGGGACCGGCGGACAAGTCGCCGTCGGACCAGCCACCGGCCAAGGGGCTGCGCGGCCACCCGTGGTTCACGCTCATCACCGTCGCCGTCGGGGTCATGATGGTGGCCCTCGACGGCACGATCGTGGCCATCGCCAACCCGGCCATCGCCAAGGACCTGGGCGCCACCTTCGCGGAGGTGCAGTGGATCACCAACGCCTACTTCCTCGCCCTCGCCGTCTCCCTGATCACCGCGGGCAAGCTCGGTGACCGCTTCGGCCACCGCCAGACCTTCCTGATAGGCGTCGTCGGCTTCGCCGCCGCCTCCGGCGCGATCGGCCTGTCCGACAGCATCGCGTTCGTCGTCACCTTCCGCGTCCTCCAGGGCGTCTTCGGCGCGCTGCTCATGCCGGCCGCGCTCGGCCTGCTGCGGGCGACCTTCCCCGCCGAGAAGCTCAACATGGCCATCGGCATCTGGGGCATGGTCATCGGCGCCTCCACCGCCGGCGGCCCGATCCTCGGCGGCGTCCTCGTCGAGCGCGTCAACTGGCAGTCGGTGTTCTTCATCAACGTGCCGGTCGGCATCCTCGCCGTCGCCCTGGGCGTGGTGATGCTGCTCGACCACCGCGCCGAGAACGCCCCGCGCTCCTTCGACGTCCTCGGCATCGTGCTGCTCTCCGGCGCGATGTTCTGCCTCGTGTGGGCCCTCATCAAGGCGCCCGAATGGGGCTGGGGGGACGGCAAGACCTGGGCGTTCATCGGCGGCTCGGTGCTGCTGTTCGCGGGCTTCGCCCTCTGGGAGAACTTCGTCAAGGAACCGCTCGTCCCGCTGGGCCTGTTCCGCTCGGTGCCGCTGTCCGCGGGTGTGGTGCTGATGGTCCTGATGGCCATCGCCTTCATGGGCGGCCTCTTCTTCGTGACGTTCTACCTCCAGAACGTGCACGGTATGGGCCCGATCGACGCCGGCCTGCACCTCCTCCCGCTCACCGGGATGATGATCGTCGGCTCCCCGCTCGCGGGCGCGATGATCACCAAGGTCGGCCCGCGGATCCCGCTGGCCGGCGGCATGGTGTGCGTGGCGGTCGCCATGTTCGGCATGTCCACCCTGGAGACGGACACCGGCAGCCTCACCATGTCCGTCTGGTTCGCCCTCCTCGGCCTCGGCCTCGCCCCCGTCATGGTCGGCGCCACCGAGGTCATCGTCGGCAACGCCCCCATGGAGCTGTCCGGAGTCGCCGGCGGTCTCCAGCAGGCCGCCATGCAGATCGGCGGCAGCCTCGGTACGGCCGTCCTCGGTGGCGTGATGGCCTCCAAGGTCGACAGCGACCTGCCCGGCAACTGGACGGGCGCGGGCCTGCCCGCACTCACCCCGGCCCAGCTCGACCAGGCCTCCGAGGCCGTTCAGGTCGGGGTGGCGCCGGTGGCGCAGGGCACGCCCGCGGACGTCGCCGCGAAGATCACCGACGTCGCCCACGACACCTTCATCTCCGGGATGAGCCTCGCGTCGCTCGTCGCGGCCGGGGTCGCGGTGGTGGCCGTGCTGGTCGCGCTGCTCACCAAGCGCGGGGTGAACGCGGAGGCGGGCGCGGGGGTCGGCCACATCTGACCCGGCTCTCACGCCACTTCGCCTGACGGAACTTCAGCGGAATTCCCCTATCAGGGTGACAACGCTAAAGGTTTCTCGCCTCCGGTACGCGCCGCAGGTCACAGTGGGTCAAGCCCTCCGGATGGAAGGGCGGCCAGGGCTGCGGCGCGCTGCCGGAGGGGGACAGCGCGCCGCCGGCCCTAGGGCCTCTCGTTTGGATCAGGCCAGACGAAAGACCCTCGCCCGGCACTGCATAACCGGCGCGAGGCGGGTACCCGAACCATCGAAACAACCCCAGCTGCAAGGGAGTTGACGATGGCGGGCTTCGGACACGGAACGCGCAGGAACCCCCGCTCACGCGGCCGGACGTGGTCGCGGACCGGGCCGGACAGCGCGACGCTCGGCATTGTCGGCCTGGTCTGCGCGGTCGCCGGATTCTTCGCGCTGGGGATCGTTCTCGGCCCCGCGGCGATCGTCTGCGGCTGGTTGGCCATGGGCCGCAGCTGGGCGGGACCCCGCCCGGTGCCGGCCCTGGTCGCCGTCGTCCTCGGAGCGATCGACACGCTGCTGGCGCTGGTCTGGCTCTCGGGGACGGCGGGGAACGGGTTGCTCTGAGGCAGGGACTTTCCTCCCCGGCCTCCCCACCCGGCCGCCCTTCGCCTCAGCCCGCTATCCCACCGCGTCCGCTGGTGGACGGGCATAGGCCGGGGGGCCGGGGGTGGCGGAGCTTCCGGACGGGCCCGCGGTCCTCAGGGCCGCCACCTCCGCCCTGAGGGCGCGGACCTCCTCCGTGAGGGTGCGGATCGCCTCGGTCTGCTCCCGCTCCTCCACGTCGTCCTTCTCGAACCGCTCGATGAACCACGCGGCGATGTTCGCGGTGACGACACCCAGCAGCGCGATCCCGGCCAGCATCAGCCCCACCGCGATCAGCCGCCCGAGTCCCGTGGTCGGCGCGTGATCGCCGTAGCCCACGGTCGTCATCGTCGTGAAGGACCACCACAGCGCGTCATCCAGCGACCGGATGTTCCCCTCGGGCGACTCCCGCTCGACCGACAGCACCGCGAGCGAGCCGAAGATCAGCAGTCCCACCACCGAGCCCGCCACATACGTCGTCAGCCGGACCTGCGAGGCCATCCGGGCCCGCTGCCCCACCAGCAGCAGGGTCGACACGAGCCGCAGCAGCCTGAGCGGCTGGACCAGCGGCAGCAGCACCGCGAACAGATCCAGCCAGTGCGTACGCAGGAACACCCGCCGCTGCTCGGCCAGCACCAGCCGGACCACGTAGTCCACGGCGAAGGCCGCCCACACCCCCCACTCGACCCAGGCGCACGCCGACTTCAGCGACGGTCCGGCCGAGGTGCGCACGATGGGCACGGCGTAGGCGACGGCGAACACCACCGCCAGCACCAGCAGCGGACGCCGCGTCCACCGCTCCCAGCGTTCCTGCGCCGATCGTTGCTCCATGCCCGCATCGTAAGGAACGGGTAAGGGTGGCGGAGCCATCGGGCTCCGCCGCCCCTCGCTCACCCGCTCGCGGATCCCCCTAGGCGTCGCCGCCCGCCGCCCCCGGGTCGGCCGAGGCCACGTCCAGCAGCTGGTAGCGGTCGATGGCCTGTTTCAGCGCCGACCGGTCGACCTTGCCCTGCTTGGCCAGCTCGGTCAGCACCGCCAAGACCACCGACTGGGCGTCGATGTGGAAGAAGCGGCGCGCGGCACCACGGGTGTCCGCGAAGCCGAAACCGTCCGCGCCCAGCGACTGGTACGGCCCCGGCACCCAGCGCGCGATCTGGTCCGGCACCGACCGCATCCAGTCGGAGACGGCCACGAACGGGCCCTGGGCCCCGCTGAACTTGCGCGTCACGTACGGCACGCGCTGCTCCTCCTCCGGGTGCAGCAGGTTGTGCCGCTCGACCTCGACGGCCTCACGCCGCAGCTCGTTCCAGGAGGTCGCCGACCAGACGTCGGCCCGTACGTTCCACTCCTCGGCGAGGATCCGCTGGGCCTCGACGGCCCAGGGGACGGCCACGCCCGAGGCGAGGATCTGTGCGGGGATCGATCCCGAGGTGCCCTCGCTGAAGCGGTGGACGCCCTTGAGGATGCCCTCGACGTCCACGTTCTCGGGCTCGGCGGGGTGCTGGATGGGCTCGTTGTAGACGGTGAGGTAGTAGAAGACGTCCTCGCTGTCCGGGCCGTACATCCGGCGCAGGCCGTCCTTGACGATGTGCGCGATCTCGAAGCCGAACGCCGGGTCGTAGGCCACACAGCCCGGGTTCGTCGAGGCCAGCAGCTGCGAGTGGCCGTCGGCGTGCTGGAGGCCCTCACCGGTCAGCGTCGTGCGGCCGGCGGTCGCACCCAGCACGAAACCGCGCGCCAGCTGGTCGGCCATCTGCCAGAACTGGTCGCCGGTGCGCTGGAAACCGAACATCGAATAGAAGACGTACACCGGGATGAGCGGCTCGCCGTGCGTCGCGTACGCCGAACCGGCCGCGATCAGCGAGGCCGTGCAGCCCGCCTCGGAGATGCCGTCGTGCAGCATCTGACCCGTCGGGGACTCCTTGTACGCGAGGAGCAGCTCACGGTCGACCGACTCGTACTGCTGGCCGAGCGGGTTGTAGATCTTCGCGCTCGGGAAGAACGAGTCCATGCCGAACGTGCGGTACTCGTCCGGCGCGATCAGCACGAACCGCTTGCCGATCTCCTTGTCCCGCATGAGGTCCTTGAGGAGCCGCACAAAGGCCATGGTCGTGGCGATGGACTGCTGACCGGAGCCCTTCTTCACACTCGCGTACGTCTTGTCGTCGGGCAGCGGCAGCGGCTGGGCGCGCACGACGCGGGTCGGGACGTACCCGCCGAGCCCTTTGCGCCGGTCGTGCATGTACTGGATCTCCTCGGAGTCGCGCCCCGGGTGGTAGTACGGCGGCGCGCCGCTCTCCAGCTCCTTGTCCGCGATCGGGAGGTGCAGCCGGTCGCGGAAGCGCTTGAGGTCGTCGACCGTCAGCTTCTTCATCTGGTGCGTGGCGTTGCGGCCCTCGAAGTTGGGGCCGAGGGTCCAGCCCTTGACCGTCTTCGCCAGGATGACCGTCGGCTGGCCGGTGTGCTCCACGGCCGCCTTGAACGCCGCGTAGATCTTCCGGTGGTCGTGACCGCCGCGGCCCAGGTGCAGGATCTGGTCGTCGGTCATGCCCTCGACCATGGCGCGCAGCCGCTGGTCGTCACCGAAGAAGTGGTCGCGGATGTACGCGCCGGACTCGGTGGCGTAGGTCTGGAACTGGCCGTCCGGAGTGGTGTTCATCTTGTTGACGAGGGTGCCGTCGCGGTCCTGCGCGAGCAGCGGGTCCCAGGTGCGGTCCCAGATCAGCTTGATCACGTTCCAGCCGGCGCCCCGGAAGACCGACTCCAGTTCCTGGATGACCTTGCCGTTGCCGCGCACCGGGCCGTCCAGGCGCTGGAGGTTGCAGTTGACGACGAAGGTCAGGTTGTCCAGGCCCTCGCGCGCGGCGATGGTCAGCTGGCCCAGCGACTCCGGCTCGTCCATCTCGCCGTCGCCGAGGAAGGCCCACACGTGCGACTTCGACGTGTCGGCGATCCCGCGCGCGTGCATGTAGCGGTTCATCCGCGCCTGGTAGATCGCGCCGATGGGCCCAAGACCCATGGACACGGTCGGGAACTCCCAGAAGTCCGGCATCAGCCGCGGGTGCGGGTACGAGGACAGCCCGTACGGCGCCTTCGACTTCTCCTGGCGGAACGCGTCGAGGTTCTGCTCGCTCAGCCGGTCGAGCATGTAGGCGCGCGCGTAGATGCCGGGCGAGGCGTGCCCCTGGAAGAAGACCTGGTCGCCGCCGTCGCCCTCGTCCTTGCCGCGGAAGAAGTGGTTGAAGCCCACGTCGTACAGCGACGCCGAGGAGGCGAAGGTGGCGATGTGACCGCCGACGCCGATCCCCGGCCGCTGCGCGCGCGAGACCATCACGGCCGCGTTCCAGCGCGTCGCGTTGAGGATCCGCCGCTCGATCTCCTCGTTGCCCGGGAAGAACGGCTCGGCCCGCGTGGGGATGGTGTTGACGTAGTCCGTGCTGCGCATCTCGGGCACGGCCACGCGCTTCTCGCGGGCCCGCTCGATCAGGCGCAGCATGAGGTAGCGGGCCCGTTCCCGGCCGCGCTCGTCGACGGCGGCGTCGAGGGAGTCGAGCCACTCCTGGGTTTCCTCGGGATCGAAGTCAGGAACCTGACTCGGAAGGCCGCCAATGATGATCGGGTTGCGATCGGATCCGGAAGCCACGCTGTTCCTTACCTGTCAGAGGGGCTGTGGGGCTGTGTCGGGCTGTCGTGGGCCGTCGGGGGCTGTCTCCAGTACCCGCACCGCCCCCATCGTGTACCTAGGGGCCGCAAACGTCATCTCTACCCCGAGGTAACCGGCACCCGTTCGAGTCTCGTACCCTTGGGTGGTTCTCAAATACGCAAACGGGGCAGATAGGTGTGGTGCACGTCACCTTCCCTTCGCCTCGCGTGCCAGGAGTTGCGCCGACACCGCCAGGATCGTCACCGTTTCGGCGGTCCGAACCGCCGGGTACTTGCGCGATCCGTCCCGCCCGTGTGGACTACGGCCAATGCTTCGCGCACGCGCGTGGCTGAGTTATTCCCGAAACATGATCAGGAGGCAACCCGTGAGCGCGACCGCGGACCACGCGGAGGAGCGGACGAGCCCTGCCGTCAGGCTGGGGTTCCAGCCCGAGCAGGTGGTCCAGGAGATCGGCTACGACGACGACGTCGATCAGGAGCTCCGCGAGTCCATCGAGGAAGTCATCGGCAGCGACCTGGTGGATGAGGACTACGACGACGTCGCAGACGCCGTGGTGCTCTGGTTCCGCGACGAGGACGGCGACCTGACGGATGCGCTGGTGGACGCCACCACGTACATCGAAGAAGGCGGCTCGATCCTCCTCCTGACGCCGAAGACCGGCCGGACGGGGTACGTGGAACCGAGTGACATCTCTGAAGCCGCGACGACGGCGGGTCTGTCGGCCAGCAAGAGCGTCAGCGTGGGCAAGGACTGGAGTGGCAGCCGGCTGGTGACGCCCAAGGCCGCCAAGTCCAAGAAGTGACCGCGTCCAGGAAATGACCTCGTCGAGGTAGCGGAGAACCGCAACAAACCCTCTCATCACCTGTGGACGGGCCGATCCCGCATCGGCCCGTCCACAGGTGCGTCGTGGCCGCTGCGTAGGGTGGTTACCGGCGTTCCGGGTGTGTTCTCACCCGAATGCCGTAACCGGTTCCGGCGAAGCCCAGGAAAGGGTTCCACGACGATGGCGATCCAGGTCGGCGACAAGGCCCCCGACTTCGAGCTCAAGGACAACCACGGCCGGTCCGTGAAGCTGTCCGACTTCCGCGGCAGCAAGAACGTCGTCCTGCTGTTCTACCCCTTCGCCTTCACCGGTGTGTGCACCGGCGAACTGTGCGAGGTGCGCGACAACCTGCCGAAGTTCTCCGACCGCGACACCCAGGTGCTCGCCGTCTCCAACGACTCCATCCACACCCTGCGCGTCTTCGCCGAGCAGGAGGGCCTGGACTACCCGCTGCTGAGCGACTTCTGGCCGCACGGCGAGGTCTCCCGCGCCTACGAGGTCTTCGCCGAGGACAAGGGCTGCGCGGTGCGCGGCACCTTCGTCATCGACAAGGAGGGCGTCGTGCGCTGGACCGTCGTCAACGCGCTGCCGGACGCCCGCGACCTCGGTGCGTACGTCTCGGCCCTCGACGCGCTCTGACCCCGGCCGCCACCGGCGTTCCCGGCGGGTCCCGCGGTCGCGGTGCCCTCTCGTGGACGACCCGGCCGACACCCCGTGATTCTTCGGCTCCAGGGCCTGCGGGGTGCGGGAACCCCTCACTAGGATCGAAGCGTTGATCCGATATCCGACCACTACGGGGCTCCCCGCCCCCGGACACCAATGGAGGACTCGTGGGAGTCAGCCTCAGCAAGGGCGGCAACGTATCGCTGACCAAGGAGGCCCCGGGCCTGACCGCGGTCATCGTCGGTCTGGGGTGGGACGTCCGCACCACGACCGGTACCGACTTCGACCTGGACGCCAGCGCACTGCTGCTGAACAGCTCGGGCAAGGTCGCCAGCGACGCCAACTTCGTCTTCTTCAACAACCTCAAGAGCGCCGACGGCTCCGTCGAGCACACCGGCGACAACATCACCGGTGAGGGCGAGGGCGACGACGAGCAGATCAAGGTCAACCTCGCCGCCGTACCCCCGGAGGTCGAGAAGATCGTCTTCCCGGTCTCGATCTACGACGCCGAGAACCGCCAGCAGTCCTTCGGCCAGGTGCGCAACGCGTTCATCCGCGTCGTGAACCAGGCCGGCGAGGCGGAGATCGCCCGGTACGACCTCAGCGAGGACGCCTCGACGGAGACCGCCATGGTCTTCGGCGAGCTGTACCGGCACGGCGCGGAGTGGAAGTTCCGCGCCATCGGCCAGGGCTACGCCTCGGGCCTGCGAGGCATCGCGCAGGACTTCGGCGTCAACGTCTGAGCCGATCCCTCCAGGAGACGCCGTCGCTCATCACGTGACGGTTCCGTCCGGCGCCGCACCGTTTACGGGCGGCGCCGGACGCGCAGGACAACCGAAGAAGCACGGCCTAGGGGAGGACCAGCACATGGGTGTCACGCTCGCCAAGGGAGGCAACGTCTCCCTGTCCAAGGTCGCGCCGAACCTCACTCAGGTGATGGTCGGTCTCGGCTGGGACGCGCGCTCCACCACCGGAGCCCCCTTCGACCTGGACGCCAGCGCGCTGCTGTGCACCGGCGGGCGGGTCATGGGCGACGAGTGGTTCGTCTTCTACAACCAGCTCAAGAGTCCCGACGGCTCGGTGGAGCACACCGGCGACAACCTCACCGGTGAGGGCGACGGCGACGACGAGTCGCTCATCGTCGACCTCGGCACGGTGCCCGCCCAGTGCGACAAGATCGTCTTCCCCGTGTCCATCCACCTGGCCGACGAGCGCGGCCAGACGTTCGGCCAGGTCAGCAACGCTTTCATTCGCGTCGTGAACCAGGCCGACGGCCAGGAACTCGCCCGGTACGACCTCAGCGAGGACGCTTCGACCGAGACGGCCATGATCTTCGGCGAGCTCTACCGGTACCAGGGCGAGTGGAAGTTCCGTGCGGTGGGCCAGGGGTACGCGTCGGGCTTGCGGGGCATCGCTCTTGACTTCGGAGTCAACGTTTCGTAAAGCCGCGTACGGCGCGGGGGAAACCCTCCCCCAGGCTTCGCTTGGGGGGACCGGGGCCCAGAGACAGGATTGGGTAGCCAGTGGTTCTGAAAACCTTCGGGTGGTCGTTCGCGGTCACCGCGCTCGGCCTCGTCGCAGCGGTGTTCTACGGGGGGTGGACCGGTCTCGGTGTCGTGGCGATCCTGTCCGTCCTCGAGATCTCGCTGTCCTTCGACAACGCAGTAGTCAACGCCGGGATCCTGAAGAAGATGAATGCCTTCTGGCAGCGCATCTTCCTCACCATCGGCGTGCTGATCGCCGTCTTCGGCATGCGGTTGGTCTTCCCGGTCGTGATCGTCGCGATCAGCGCCCAGCTCGGGCCGATCGAGGCCGTCGACCTCGCCCTGACCGACAAGGACCGCTACGAGCAGCTGGTCACCGACGCGCACCCCGCGATCGCGGCCTTCGGCGGCATGTTCCTGCTGATGATCTTCCTCGACTTCATCTTCGAGGACCGGGACATCAAGTGGCTCGGCTGGCTGGAGCGCCCGCTGGCCAAGCTGGGCAAGGTCGACATGCTGTCGGTCTGCATCGCCCTGATCGTCCTGCTGGTCACCGCGATGACCTTCGCCACCCACGCCCACCTGCACGCCGGGCCCGCGGACAAGGCCGAGACCGTCCTGCTCTCCGGCATCGGCGGCCTGATCACGTACATGGTGGTCGGCGGCCTCTCCGGCTACTTCGAGAACAAGCTGGAGGAAGAAGAGGAACGCGAGCACGAGGCCGAGGAGGAAGCCGCGCGCACCGGCAAGAAGAAGGCCCCGATCGTCCTGGCCGGCCAGGCCGCCTTCTTCATGTTCCTCTACCTCGAGGTCCTGGACGCGTCCTTCTCCTTCGACGGTGTGATCGGCGCCTTCGCCATCACCAACGACATCGTGCTGATGGCCCTCGGCCTCGGCATCGGCGCCATGTACGTCCGGTCGCTCACCGTGTACCTGGTCCGCGAGGGCACCCTCGACGACTACGTGTACCTGGAGCACGGCGCGCACTACGCGATCGGCGCCCTCGCGGTGATCCTGCTCATCACCATCCAGTACGAGATCCACGAGTTCATCACCGGCATGGTCGGTGTGGTTCTGATCGGCTGGTCCTTCTGGTCCTCCGTGCGCCGCAACCGGGCACTGGCAGCGGCAGAGGGAAAGGCGGACTCGGACGACAAGACTGAGGTGTCGTCCGGCGTGTGATCAGCTTCCCGGTGAGGAACGCTCTGAGCGGGGCGGCCGTCGAGGACCAGTCCTCGGGGCCGTCCCGCCGGCCGTTTCCGGGGGGACTGTGCGGACAGGCGTTTTCGGGCGTGGAACTTGGGGGCGGTAATGGGCTTCTTCGACGGACTCTGGCCCGGCAGGGCTGCCGACTTCGACTCGGGCAGTGCGGCGAGCAACGCGATAGAGCTGACCAAACGGCACAGCCAGGTCTCGCTCACCAAGCAGGACGCCGCCACCGGGCACCTGCGCATCAACCTGGCGTGGCGGATGCGTACCTCGGACTTCGGGGGCAACTCGCGGGAGAGCCTGCTGCGCCACCCTCTGAAGGCGCTGCGCCCGCCGGAGGTCGTCGGACACAGCCAGAGCATGGTCAACGTCGACCTCGACCTGGGCTGTCTGTACGAGCTGGCGGACGGGACGAAGGGCGTCGTCCAGCCGCTGGGCGGCCTGCTCGGCGAGATCAACGCGGCGCCGTTCGTGAAACTGAGCGGTGACGACCGGTTCGGGTCCGCGTCCGGCGAGACGATCTACGTCAACCTGGACCACCGGGACTCCATCAAGCGCCTGCTGGTCTTCGTCTACATCTACGACCAGACGCCGGCCTTCGACCGTACGCACGCGATCGTCACGCTCTACCCGAGCAACGGGCCGCGCATCGAGATAGGCCTCGACGAGCGGCACCCCCAGGCCCGCTCCTGCGCCGTGGTCATGATCGAG
Source organism: Streptomyces bobili (assembly GCF_002154575.1). Classification (GTDB taxonomy): domain Bacteria; phylum Actinomycetota; class Actinomycetes; order Streptomycetales; family Streptomycetaceae; genus Streptomyces; species Streptomyces bobili. Next base: position 18,114 of record NZ_MUBA01000251.1, on the reverse strand, counting down.
AACGTGAAGGGCGAGATGATGGTCCGGCGCGAGGTGCGCTTCGTGTACGGCTTCCAGGCCGAGCTGGACCGGCTGTACGGGTGGGGGCTGCAGTGGGGGCGAGGCTACAAGACGAAGGCCGGGCGCTAGGCCCGGTCGCCCCGGTCGCCCCCGGTCGTCCTCACCGGCCGATGAACTGCGGCCCCTGCGGCGGCATGCGGAACTCCCCCGCGGGGGCCGACCCGGCCGGCGCCGCGTCCGGATAGCCGTAGCCGTACGTCGGCAGGGACGGGGGGAAGCCGTAGGCGGCGGGCTGCTGCGGGACGCCTGCCGTGGGCTGCTCCGGCGGCAGCGGCTGGGAGAGGCTGGGCGTGGAGCCGGCGTCCGCGTCCGCGTCGGCGGCGGCCTCCTCCGACTCGTCGACGGAGATGCCGAAGTCCGTGGCGAGGCCCTTGAGACCGTTGGAATAGCCCTCGCCGAGCGCGCGGAACTTCCAGCCCTCCCCGCGGCGGTACAGCTCGCCGCAGATCAGCGCGGTCTCCTCACCGGTCTCCGGGCGGATGTCGAACGTGGCCAGCGGCTCACCCTCGGCGGTCGCCGCGTCGTACAGCAGGATGCTGAGGGCGCGTACGCGGTCGAAGGTGGCGCCGTCCGCCGAAGCGACCAGGAGAATCTGGCCGACGTCGGACTCGACACCGGCCAGATCTGTCTGGATCGTCTCGGTGAGGCCCTCGGCGCTCCGCTTCTTGCCGAGCCGCCAGACCTTCCCGGAGGGGTGCCGGGGCTGGTTGTAGAAGACGAAGTCCTCGTCGGATCGCACACGACCCTCGGGGCCGAGGAGCAGCGCGGAGGCGTCGACGTCCGGGACCCCCTGCCCGGGTGTCCAGCGCAGCACGGCCCGTACCGTGGTGGCCTTCAGCGGGACGTTCGACCCCTTCAGCATCGCGTGCGTCATGCGCTCATCCTGCCCTCTCGGTTCTGCTCACGACAATGCGGGTAGACGGCAACCGGCACTCCCGTAGCGGACGATGCCGGGCCGTGCCGGGTTGTGCCGTTCTGTGCTACCTGGAGTTACCTGAAATTCATGACCGGTGGGAACCCAGGACATGGGTCTCTACGTACTATTACCGGCCACCTCTTGCCGAATCCACACGCTCGACTTGCACCACGGGGGAGATATATGCGTCATTTCGGGCACCTCGCCCCTGAGGTGCGGCAGCGACTGTTCCACCGGGAGCCGTGTTCGTTCGACGCGGACTCGTCGGCCCGGGTGCTGTCCGCCGCTCTCGGGGCCACGCTCTACAGCCCGGCCACCCGGCCCCGGCTGGCCGAGGACATCCTGAAGCAGACCGGGCGTGGCGTCGTGTCCATGGTGCTGTGCCTGGAGGACTCCATCGGCGACGAGGACGTGGAGGAGGGCGAGGAGAACCTCGTCCGCCAGTTCACGGACCTGGCCGCCCGCCCCGGCCTGGAGCCGCCGCTGCTGTTCATCCGCATCCGCACCCCCGAGCAGATCCCGGACCTGGTCCGGCGCCTCGGCCCGGCCGTGCGGCTGCTCAGCGGTTTCGTGTTCCCGAAGTTCACGGAGGAACGCGGCATCCCGTTCCTGGAGGCCCTGGCCGGCGCCGAGCTGGCGAGCGGCCGGCGGCTGTTCGGCATGCCCGTCCTGGAGACCCCCGAGCTGATGTACCGCGAGTCGCGGGTGGACGCCCTGGAGGGCATTGCCCGCGCCGTCGAGAAGTACCGCAGCCGGGTTCTCGCGCTGCGCCTCGGCGTCACCGACTTCTGCTCGTCGTACGGCCTGCGCCGGGCGCCCGACATGACCGCCTACGACGTCCAGATCGTCGCTTCCGTGATCGCCGACGTGGTGAACATGCTGGGGCGGGCCGACGGCACCGGCTTCACGGTGACCGGGCCGGTCTGGGAGTACTTCCGGGTCCCCGAGCGCATGTTCAAGCCGATGCTGCGGCACAGTCCCTTCCTGGAAGGACAGGCCGTCGAGCTGCGTGAGAAACTGATCGAACACGCGATGGACGGACTGCTGCGCGAGATCTCCCTCGACCACGCCAACGGTCTGCTGGGCAAGACCTGCATCCACCCCTCGCACGTACCGGCCGTGCACGCGCTGTCCGTGGTCAGCCACGAGGAGTACGGCGACGCGGCGGACATCCTGCGGCCGGAGCGCGGCGGCGGTGGCGTCCTGAGGTCGGCGTACACGAACAAGATGAACGAGGTGAAGCCGCACCGGGCCTGGGCCGAGCGGACCATGCTGCGCGCCGAGGTCTTCGGCGTCGCGCACGAGGACGTCAGCTTCGTCGACCTGCTCGCCGCGGGCATCCCCGGCTGACCCGCGCATCACCGAGCGCACCACCGCGCGCACCGCCGGAACCGACCGCATCACCGGCACCACCATTCCTCACGACATAGGGACGCATGAACAACGCAGTGAACGACGGGGTCTGGTCCGGGAGCTGGGTCGCCGAGCGGCTCGGCGTCCGCCTCGAGGGCGACGACGAGCTGACCGGGCTGCTCGGGCTGGCCCTGCGCCGCAACCCCAAGCGGGCCCACCTGCTCGTCTCGAACGTGCTGGGCAAGCACGTGCCACAGGCGCCCTCCGTGGTCTACGGCCACGGCTTCGCCCTGGGCCGCCGGGTGGGCGAGCTGCTCGGCGAGGAGGCCGCCGAGGCCGTCGTCCTCGGGTACGCGGAGACGGCCACCGGCCTCGGCCACTCCGTCGCCGACGGCATCGGCCGGGCGCCCTACCTGCACTCCACCCGGCGCCCCGTCCCCGGCGTCGTCCCGGCGGGCGGCTTCGAGGAGTCCCACTCGCACGCCACCTCCCACCTGCTGCTGCCGGAGGACCCGGCGCTGCTCGTCGGGGACGGCCCGCTGGTACTCGTCGACGACGAGTTCTCCACCGGCAACACCGTCCTCAACACCATCCGCGACCTGCACGAGCGCTACCCGCGCCGCCGGTACGTCGTCGTCGCCCTGGTCGACATGCGCTCCCCGGCCGACGCCGGCCGCCTGGAGGCCTTCGCCCGCGAGATCGACGCCCGCGTCGACCTGGTGACGGCGGCCTCCGGCACGGTCGGGCTCCCCGAGGGGGTGCTGGAGAAGGGCCAGGAACTCGTCGCACGGCACGAGCCGGCCATGACGGACCCCGCCCGGCCCGCCGCCACCGGCCGCGTCGTACGGGCCGACCTGCGCTGGCCCCGCGGCCTCCCCGACGGCGGCCGGCACGGCTTCACCCCGCAGCACCGGACCCGGCTGGAGGCTGCCCTGCCCGCGATGGCGGCACGGCTCGCCGATGCCCTGCCCGAGGGCGCACGCCGGGTGCACGTCCTGGGCTTCGAGGAGCTGATGTACGCCCCGCTGCGGCTGGCCCGTGAACTGGAGCAGGTCACGGCCGCCGAGGTGCGCTTCTCCACCACCACCCGCTCACCCGTCCTCGCGGTCGACGACCCCGGCTACGCGATACGCAGCCGGATCGTCTTCCCCGCCCACGACGATCCGGCCGACGGCCCCGGCGAGCGCTACGCCTACAACATCGCGGGCGCCGGCTTCGACGCCGTGGTGGCCGTCGTCGACTCCGCCGCCGACACCCCCGCGCTGCACGCCCCCGGCGGCCTCCTGGACCGGCTCGCCGCGCACACCCCGCACGTCGTCCTCGCGGTCGTGCCCAGTTACGTCCCCGAGCCGCTGTACGTACCCGAAAGGTCCGCGATGCTGCCCGACCCCCTCCGTGGTCCCGCCTTCTCCTCGTACGCGCCCGAGGAGGTCGGCTGGCTGCTCCAGGACCTCTCGGACGTGACGCTTGAGGCGCCGACCGAGGAGCGCGAGGAGGCCATCCAGAGCGGCGGCGCGCACTACGCGGAGTCGCTGCCGGTGGAGTACCAGCCCAGCGAGCAGTACCAGGAGTTGTTCCACGCGGCCCTGGAGACGTCCGCGGCCCGGCTGGCGCAGGCCGTCGGCGCGGTGACGGAACTGGTGATCGCCGAGCGGTCCCCGCGGCCCGTGCTCGTCTCCCTGGCCCGCGCCGGCACCCCGGTCGGCGTGCTGATGCGCCGCTGGGCCCGGCACCGGCACGGCCTCGACCTGCCGCACTACGCGGTCTCGATCGTCCGCGGCCGGGGCATCGACGCCAACGCGCTGCGCTGGCTGGCCGAGCACCACGACCCGGCGGACGTCGTCTTCGTCGACGGCTGGACCGGCAAGGGCGCCATCAGCCGGGAACTGGCGGCGGCGGTCAAGGAGTTCGAGGCCGCGGGCGGCGCGATCGGCTTCGACCCGGACATCGCGGTGCTGGCCGACCCGGGCTCCTGCGTGCGGACCTACGGCACGCGCGAGGACTTCCTGATCCCCTCCGCCTGCCTCAACTCGACGGTGTCCGGCCTGATATCGCGGACCGTGCTGCGCGCCGACCTGGTCGGCCCGGACGACTTCCACGGCGCGAAGTTCTACCGCGAGCTGGCCGGAGCGGACCTCTCGGGCGCCTTCCTGGACGCCGTCTCGGCCCGCTTCCCCGAGGTCGCGGAGGCCGTGGACGCCACGGTGAAGGAGCTGCTCGCCGCCGACCGGGAGCCGACCTGGGAGGGCTGGGCCGCGGTCGAGCGCATCAGCGAGGAGTACGGCATCCACGATGTGAACCTGGTCAAGCCGGGCGTGGGCGAGACCACCCGGGTGCTGCTGCGCCGGGTGCCGTGGAAGATTCTGGCGCGAGCCGGGGCGGGCGCCGACCTGGACCACGTCCGGCTGCTGGCCGGACAGCGCGGGGTGCCGGTGGAGGAGGTCGGTGACCTGCCGTACACCTGCGTCGGGCTGATCCACCCGCGGTTCACGCGCGGCGCGACCGGCGCCGACGGCAAGGCGGTGGCTCTGTGATGCCGGTGCTGGTGGCGAGCGACCTCGACCGTACGCTCATCTACTCCGCGGCGGCCCTCGCGCTGACCATGCCGGACGCGCGGGCGCCCCGGCTGCTCTGCGTGGAGGTGCACGAGAGCCGTCCCCTGTCGTACATGACGGAGACGGCGGCGCAGCTGCTGACCGAGCTGGGGGATGCGGCGCTGTTCGTGCCGACGACCACCCGGACCCGCAAGCAGTACCAGCGCATCAATCTGCCGGGCCCGCCGCCGAAGTACGCGATCTGTGCCAACGGCGGGCATCTGCTGGTGGACGGCGTGTCCGACCCGGACTGGCAGGCCGTGGTGACCGCGCGGCTGGCCGACGAGTGCGCGCCGCTGGCGGAGGTGCAGGCGCACCTGGCGGCCTTCGCCGATCCGCTGTGGCTGCGCAAGGAGCGCATCGCCGAGGAACTGTTCGCCTACCTGGTGGTGGAGCGCGAGCTGCTGCCCGAGGAGTGGGTGAAGGAGCTGGCGGTCTGGGCCGAGAACCGCGGCTGGACCGTGTCGCTCCAGGGCCGCAAGATCTACGCCGTGCCGAAGCCGCTCACCAAGAGCGCGGCCGTGCGCGAGGTGGCCCGGCGCACCGGAGCCGCGCTGACGCTGGCGGCCGGTGACTCCCTGCTCGACGCCGATCTGCTGCTGGTGTCGGACCGGGGCTGGCGCCCCGGTCACGGCGAGCTGCACGAAGCGGCCTGGACGGCACCGCAGGTCACGGCGCTGCCCGAGCGCGGCGTGCTGGCGGGGGAGCGGATCCTGCGGGAGTTCCTCAAGGGCGTCCGCGAGACGCCGTAGGCCTCAGCCGCAGCAGCCTCCGCCGCAGCAGCCGCCCCCTCCGCCTCCGCCGCCCGCTCTGGGCGCGGGGGCGGAGACCGTGCCGCCGACGGCTACGGTGGACAGCAGTTTGACCGTGTCGTCGTGGCCGGACGGGCAGTCGGCGGGCGCGCCGGACTCCGCCATGGGACGGCTGAGTTCGAAGGTGTCGCCGCAGGTCCGGCAGCGGTACTCGTAGCGAGGCATGCCGAAAGATTAATCCCTCTCTGTGCGGACGCGAGTCCGGCAGTTTCGATGGTGTTCACATCTGTCGATTTCTCATGTGGAGAACTTGCGAAGGGCGCTGGTAATTTGAGGGCGCCGCGACGACCGCGAGGTTGGGGGATTCAGGGTTTGCTGCCGTTCCGACGGCAACCATGTCAGACCCTCGTACGTCTGTACGTCTGCCTACGCGAGCAATACCGAGTGCGGAGGGAGACACAGTGACCCAGGCGGGGCAGGGGGAGGAGCCCCAGGAGCCGGCCGACGCCACCATGCAGTTGAAGGTTCCCGCCTCTTTCAGGGCGGACGAAACCATGCAGCTGCGGGTGCCACCGGAGGGCATACCGGGTAGCGAGGATGAACTCGATATATCGGGCCAATCCTCCATATCAGGCTCTTCTTCATCGGAAGACCGGCGGAAGGGCAGAAAAGCCCCCCGCCCGCCCGTGCGTTCCCGCTTCGCCGCCGCCTTCGTCTCCCGACTGGCACCCCTCGTCGCCGTCCTCGCCCCGCACGTCGCGCGTCTCACGGCCTTCCTCGCCCCCTACGCGCGCCGGATGCGCCCGCACTACCCGCGGCCCGGCCGCACCGGCTGGCGCCGCTGGATACCCTCCTGGCGGCAGTCCCTCGGCGGCTTCCTCACCACCCTGGGCCTGAGCAGCCTCTTCCTGGTCGTCGCCTACGCCGCCACCGACGTCCCGGACAACCTCAACACCTACGCCACCCAGCAGGACAACGTGTACTTCTGGGCCGACGGGACGCCCATGGCCCGCACCGGCTGGGTGCAGCGCCAGGCGATGCCCCTCAAGGACATCCCCGAGGACGTCCGCTGGGCCGTCCTGGCCGCCGAGAACGAGAGCTTCTACAGCGACCCCGGCATCTCCTTCAAGGGCATCAGCCGCGCCCTCTTCCGCACGCTCGGCCAGGGCGACACCCAGGGCGGCTCCACGATCACCCAGCAGTACGTCAAGAACGTCTACCTGAACCAGAGCCAGACCGTCCGGCGCAAGTTCACCGAAGCGATGATCGCCCTCAAGCTCGACAACCAGATGAGCAAGGACGACATCCTGGAGGGCTACCTCAACACCAGCTGGTTCGGCCGCGGCACCTACGGCATCCAGCGCGCCGCCCAGGCCTACTACGGCAAGGACGTCAGCGAGCTGAACGCCAGCGAGGCCGCCTTCCTCGCCGCCCTCCTCAAGGGCGCCGGGCTCTACGACCCGACCCTGAGCGGCGCCAACCGCGCCCGAGCCGTCGAACGCTGGACCTGGACCCTGGACCGGATGGTCCTCATCGGCAAACTCTCCAAGGCCGAGCGGGCCTCGTACTCCAAATTCCCCGAGCCGCTCAAGAGCAATCCGCTGTACGACACCGGTGAGCAGAGCGACTACCTCGTCGAACTCGCCTCCCAGTACGCCAAGAAGACCGCGAAGATCGACGACAAGGACTTCGACCTCGGCGGCTACCAGATCTACACGACCTTCGAGAAGGACCGTGAGACCCAGCTCACCGACGCCGTCACCAAGGCCCGCGACAAGGCACTGAAGGACGACCCGAAGAACGCGAAGACCGCCCACTACGGCGCCGCCTCGGTGGCCGCGGACGGACGGATCCTCGCCGTCCACGGCGGCCCCGACCACCGTACGCAGGGCTACAACGAGTCCAACGCCACCACCGTCCCGGCCGGCTCCGCCTTCATGCCGTTCGTGTACGCGGCCGGGCTGGAGCACGGCGTCCACAAGACGCGCGACGGCGCGGCCACGCCGGTCACCGGGGAGTCCGTCTACGACGGCGACGACGGCGTGCCGGTGACCACGCCGGAGGGGCCGTACTGGGACCGCAGCGGCAAGAAGGTCGCCGCCGGCAACGACGACGACAAGTCCTACGGGCAGATCTCCCTGCACCGGGCGCTCGCCCTGTCGGTGAACACGCCGTTCATGCAGCTCGGCATGGACACCGGCCTGGACAAGGTGCGCGCCACCGCGGAGGCGGCCGGACTGCTCCCCTCCAGCCTCGGGGCGCAGGTGCCCATGATGACGCAGGGCAGCTCCACACCGAGCGCCATCCGCATGGCCAGCGGCTACTCCACCTTCGCCGCGGCCGGCAAGCACACCGAGCCGTACTCCGTGCGGCAGATCACCCACAACGGCACCAAGGTCCCGATGGTCCTGCCCAAACCGGCCCGCGCGGTCGGCGCCGACACGGCCGAGGAGGTCACCTCGGCGCTCACGGACTCCTTCCGCACCGCCCACCCCGGCGCCGCACCCGACGGCGTCCAGGTGGCGGGCAAGGCCGGCACCACCCAGGACGACAAGGCCGCCTGGTACGTCGGCACGCACAAGGCCGTCTCCACAGCCGTCGTGGTCTACCGCATCGACTTGGCCAAGAGTCTCGAACCGCTGCCGCTGAAGGGCATCGGCGGCACAGCGGACGACAGCGTCCCCTACGGCATCTGGTCCCAGGCCATGAGCCCGCTCGACTGACCCCGGGCCGCACCGCAGTCCCCGAACCTCTCGAGAATGAGCCGCACATGACGCCACCGTCGGGCCGCCGCCGCAAGGCCCGGGCAACGAACCGCCCCGCTGCCGCCCATCCGGGTTTCCTGACCCTGGCGGCCTTCCTCGTCGTCACCTCCCTGGTCGTGGGATACCTGGTGCTGAGCCGCACCGACAACACCGCGCCGACCGCCTCCGCGGGCAAGGGCGGCAAGGCGACGGCATCGGCGGACGAAGAGCCGGAGTGGGACGGCAAGACCAAGGTGCTGGGGGATGGCTCCACCTCGTACACCGGCCCGCAGAAGGGCACCCTGAAGCCCGTACCGCTCAAGCCGGGGGAGAAGCCGCCCCAGTTCGTCGTCTTCTCCTGGGACGGCGCCCTGGCCGGCGACGACGGCCTGTTCACCCACTACCGGGAGATGGCGCGGGAGTACAACGCGCACATGACCTTCTTCCTCACCGGCATCTACCTGCTGCCCAAGAGCAAGGCCGACCTCTACAGCCCGCCGCAGCACCCCAAGGGATCGGCGGCGATCAGCTTCCCCACCGACGAACACGTCCGCACCACGCTGGAGGACCTCGGCAAGGCGTGGGAGGAGGGCAACGAGATCGGCACCCACTTCAACGGCCACTTCTGCGGCGCCAAGGGCGGCGGCGACTGGAGCGTCGAGGAGTGGAAGAGCGAGATCGACCAGTTCTACGGGTTCGCCGAGAAGTGGAAGACGAACACCGGCTACACCGACATGGAACCGCTGCCCTTCGACATCAAGAAGGCCGTCGTCGGCGGCCGGGCCCCCTGCCTGGAGGGACAGGCCAACCTGCTGAAGGCCGCCAAGAGCTACGGCTGGCGCTACGACGCCAGCTCGGCCGGCGACTTCCAGATCTGGCCCACGAAGAAGGACGGCATCTGGGACTTCCCGCTCCAGATGCTTCCGTACGAGGGCGGCAAGTACCAGGGCCTCTCCATGGACTTCAACTACCTCTACAACCAGTCCGACGGTGAGACCGAGGGCGACCCGGCCAAGTACCCGCAGTGGCAGCAGGAGACCGTCGACTCCTACATGGCCGGCTTCAACCGCGTGTACTACGGCAGCCGGGCCCCGCTGTTCATCGGCAACCACTTCGAGGAGTGGAACGGCGGCATCTACATGAAGGCCGTCGACGAAATGATCAAGACCGTGTGCGTCAAGAAGGACGTCAAGTGCGTGTCCTTCAAGGAGCTGGCCGACTGGATGGACGTGCAGACGCCCGCCACGCTGAACCGGCTGCGCACCCTCGACCCGGCCCAGTCGCCGGACTGGTCGACCGTCGTCCAGTAACCGGGTTGACACGGGACGCAGTTGTGCAGTGACGGTCCTATAACTCCCACGCCCGCACGGCCGCCCCCCTCTTCACACGAGCCACACATGGCATGCAAAGATGCGCTACCCCGGCATCCAGCCGCCGGGGCAAGAGGGGAAATATTCGTGAAGTCAAGGAAATTGAGCCGTACGCGGCGCCGCGCCGCGATACTCGGGGCCGCCGCCACCTCCGTCGTCGCAGGCGTGGCCCTGCTGCCCAACTGGAGCGCCGGCGCGGCGGTCGTCGACGACCCCAAGGTGGACGCCAGGACCAAGGCCACCTTCCAGCGCCTCGCCGACGCGGTCTTCACCGACCGTACCGAAGCCCTGGTCGACGGCAAGCAGGACAACCGTGGGAAGCCGCTGACCGACGGCTTCTCCGGTGACGTCACGCTGTCGTCGAAGCAGAACCGCACCGAGGACGCCACCCTGTCCTCGCTGGACCAGCGCAAGGAGCGGCTGGCCAAGCTCGGCGAGAAGTACAGCAAGGGCAGCACCGCCGTCACGCTGGACGCCACGAACGTGAAGGGCCGCAAGGCCAAGGTCGCGGTCACCGAGACCACGACCCTCACCTACGAGAAGGTCCGCGGCGACGAGCCGAAGGCCACCGGCTTCCAGGCCCACCACGAGCTGACGTTCACCGCCGACCGCCACGGCAACTGGCAGCTGACCGGCATCCGCGACACCGACGAGGGCCTCGCGGTGAACCAGACGGCCAGGCCGTCCGTCGCGCCCATGGTGGCGGCGACCACCACCAGCACGACGCCGTCGGCTCCCAAGGCGTCGACCTCGTACCCCGGCCCGGCGAACGCGAAGAACTTCACCGCCAGCGGTCTGGACTACAACGCGATGGCCGCCTACGCCAAGCAGTACTGGTCGAACTACAACACCGCCTACCCGGACTTCAACGGGCAGGGCGCGGGCGGCGACTGCACCAACTTCGTCAGCCAGGCCCTGAAGGCGGGCGGCTGGAAGCACGTCCCCGGCTACGTGTACGACTACACCAGGTGGTTCGGCAACGCCGACATCCAGTCGCACTCGTTCATCGGCGTCAACGAGTGGTCCTGGTTCGCCCAGAACTCCAAGCGGACGACCAGCCTCGCCAACGTCTACCAGATGGACGTCGGCGACGTCCTCCAGGTCGACTTCGACAAGGACGGCTCCAAGGACCACACCATGATCGTCACGTCCCGCAGCCGGGGCGTCCCGTACCTGACGTACCACTCCACCAACACCTACAGCAGGTCGGTGGCGAGCATCATCGCGTCGTACCCGACCGCCGCGTACTACGCCTACCGCACCTGACGGGCGCGGCGCCCGGTCAGGTCCCCGGTGGGTCCTGACCGTGCTGGGGGGCCTCCCCGAACGCTTCACGGGCCGCCTCCCGGGACCTGATCCGGGGCGCCTCGGGGTGCTCCGCCGGGAACTGCTTCCGCCGCTCCTGATGGCGGTCCCGTTCCTCCGCCAGTTCGGGGTGACGGGCCCGCCAGTACGGGTTGTCGTGCGGCAGGGCCGACCCGACCCTGCCGTACATCCCGAAGACCAGCAGCAGGATGCCGATCACGAAGCTGAGCATGCAGTTCTGGATCTCGAACGCCAGGAAGTTGTAGTCCGTCTCCAGCAGGCCCATGTTCAGGAAGCCGCTGGCCACGAAGAGCACGCCGAGGGTCATGTTCAGCGTGGACGCGAAGTTCCCGCCGATCACCATGCCGACCAGCAGCAACAGGCCGACGGCGACCGACAGCCAGCTGAGCGCGCCGTTGGTGTTGAGGCTCCACACGGTGTCCCCGCCGGTGTCGAAGAAGCCGATCCGGTCGATGATCCCGAAGATCCCGAAGACCAGCAGCCCGAGGCCCATCAGGCCGGCGCCGATCCGGTAGACCGTGTTCAGACGGTGATCGACGGGCAGGTGGTCGTCCAGCCTGATCCGCTGCCGGGTCCCCGAATGCATGAGGTGGGTCGCCATCTCCGCCTCCCTTGGAAGCGCTGCGCGAGCAGAGTCGTACGCACCCGTACGCACCATCCAATATCCGCCCGGTGCGCGCCGGGGGCAACGGCAGAGTCCGGGTGCGCGGTGTGCTCAGTGCCCGGCGCCGCGGTCCTCGCGGATACGGCTCACCACATCGGACACCGCGTGCCGGACGGCCTCCGTCTCGGTCAGGAAGTGCCAGTAGTCCGGGTGACGGCCCTCCAGCGTGGCGATCGCCCGCTCCAGGCGGGCCACCGCCTCGTCCAACGGCCGCGCGTCCCGCGGATCGGGGGTGTGGCGCCCGGCCATCGCCAGCCGCTGCGCGTCCCGGATCGCGAACCTGGTCCGCTCGATCTCCTGCCGCGGATCCTTCTGCACCGCGTTCAGCCGCGTCAGCCGGTCACCGGCCGCCGAGACGGCCTCGTCGGTGGAGTTCAGCAGGGCCCGCGCCGTCGACAGCAGCGCCGTCGCGTCCGGCCAGCGCTGGGCGTCCCGCGCGCTCTGCGCCTCGGCGAGCTTCGCCTCCGCCTGCCGTACGTGCTCCACGGACTGGTCGGGGACGTGCTGCAGGTCCTGCCAGCAGGCCGCCGTGAAACGCCGGCGCAGCTCGCTCAGGATCGGCTCGACCTGCCCCGACCGCGTCGTCAGCGCCTGCGCGCGCGTGCGCAGGGACACCAGCCGGTGGTCGATCTCCGCGGCTCTTTCCGGCAGCCGCTCGGCCTCCGCCCGGACCGCCTGCGCCTCGCGGGCGACCCGCTCGGCCCGCTCCAGGGTCCCCGGCACGCCGTGCTGCCCGGCACCCTGGTTCAGCTTGGTCAGCTCCGGGCCCAGCGCGGCCAGCCGGGCGGCCAGGCCGTCCGCCTTCAGACCGGTCTCCCGGACCGCGTCCAGCGCGTTCGACGCGGCCAGCAGGCCCTGACGGGCCCGCTCCACGGAGGGCGCCAGCCGGGCCAGCTGCGTCTCCGCCTTGCCGAGGAGCGGCCCGAGGCCGTCCGTGAAGCGGTCCAGCTCACCCTTGACCCGGACCAGCTCGTCCTTCGCCCGGGTCAGCTGCCCACGCGCCTGCGTGGCGGCGGCGGCCTCCAGATCGTCCCGGTCCAGGTCATGGGCGTCGACGGCCTGGATGTACTGGTGACTGGCCTCGTCGATGCGCCGGCCGATGGCCTCGAAGTCGGCGACCGCGCGCCGGGCGGCGGGCGAGGCGTCGACCGCGGTGATCGTCTCGATGGAGATCCGCAGATCCCGCTGGGCGGTGTCCAGTTCGTAGAACGCGGCCGCCGCGGCGTCCTTCGCGGCCTGCGCCTCCGCCCGCTGGCTCTCCGCCCGCCCGCCGAACCAGCGCCGGGTGCCACCGCCGGCGAACGCGGCGGGCAACAGGGCGACGGCGACCAGGGGAAGCGCGGCGAGCGCGAGGGCGTCTGCGAGCACCCGCAGACGCGCGCGCGGTTCCGACGGCGAGTACGGCTGCGCTGGTGTCGCCGTCACATCCCTCTCCCGTGCTGTGGTTCGCCCTGCCCGGAGTCATTCTCCCACCGGTTAATGACGAACACACGGGCGCGTTAGTTCGCGTTCCGCACGGTGACTTTCCCGTCGCCGCTGCGCGCGGACACGACGTGCTCGCTGGAGTCGTCACGCGGCACGGACACGTCGACCGAACCGTCCCCGGTGCGGGTCGTCACCTTGTAGGTGGCCTCCGGCAGTTCGATCGTCACGGACCCGTCGTCGCTGCCGGACTCCACCCGGTCCGGTACGGCGTCCAGGCCCAGGCGGATCGAGCCGTCACGCGTGTGCGCGCTGACCCGGCGCGAGGAGACCTGCGCCCGCACCGAACCGTCGTCCGAGCGCAGGTCCAGTGGCCCGCTGGAGTCGGTGACCCGGACCGAGCCGTCGGCCGTGCGGACGCTGAGCGCGTCCCGGAAGCCCCGCGCGCGGACACTGCCGTCGTCGGTCTCGACCGTGACGGCGACCCCGCGCGGGACCTCGACGCGGTGCTTGGTCGCGCAGTCGGCGACCACACCGGAGCAGTGCGTGCGCAGCACCAGCCGGTCGTCCTTCATCGACCAGGTGACGTCCGGCCCGTCACCCACCAGGACCGAGCCGTCGAACCAGCGGGTGACCTGGACCGTGCCCTCGCGGTACTCGTCCGACGCGACGATCTCGATCGCCGAGTCGTCGGAGTCCACGGTGAGAGCGGCGCCCTTCAGCGCGAACGACCGGTGGTCCGGATGCTCGTCGTCCCCGGCGGAGGAACAGGCGGTCCCGGTGGCGGCGAGCGCGACGACGGCCCCCGCGGCGAGCACCGTACGGACCTGGACGGTGAAACGGGCCATGATGATCTCCCCCTGCGACGGACCCCGCGGCCCGCCCGAATGCCACTGTTCTCGGCTGTTCCCGACCTCTACGACGGTAGGGACGCGGGGGCCGCCGGACGATCGGGCGCACTCCCGGATCCGGGGTGGGGTTAACCCCCGGAACCCGCGGACCCCGGAACCCGCGGGCGCAGCCCCCTCCGTGGATACGGTTTGCCGGGCACGGCCTCGGGCAATGTAGGCTGTCGACTCGTCCTGGGTGCGTAGCTCAGGGGTAGAGCGCCTGCCTTACAAGCAGGATGTCGGCGGTTCGAAACCGTCCGCGCCCACCGAGGATGACGCCCTGTCCAGCAGGGCGTCCGCGGCCCTCCGGAGTTGTCTCCGGGGGGCCGCTTCCATGCCCAGGGAGCCAGATCAGTAGTTGGCGTTGGCGAGGATCTCGCCGTCCTTGTCGTACACGGTGACCAGGCCGTTGTCGGACTCGTAGCACGAGGTGAAGGCGGAGGCGATGAGCTTGCCGTCGCCCTGGTGGGGACCCATGAGCCCGCCGGAGAAGTCGGTGAACACCTCGGCAGCGTCAAGGATGTCGTTGCGCTTGTCGGCGCCGGTGACCTTGGTGACGTGCTTGACGGCGGTCTTCTCGGTGGCGGTGCCGGTCTTGGCCACGCACGCCTGGAACTGCTCCGCCTGCGTCTTGGTGGACTCGGCGGGCGCCTCCTCCTTGGCGGGCTCCTCCTTGGCGGGCTCGTTCTTGGCGGCGTCGGTCGTCGGCCGGTCGGCCGCCGCCACGGACTTGTCCTTGTTGCTGGTGTCCGTGGAGTCGTCGCCGCTCGTGGCGGCGGCGGAGATGACTCCGATCGCGATGAACAGGCCGACGATGCCGGCACAGCCCAGGCCGATGATCTTGCCGACGTTGGACTTCTTCGGCGGCAACGGCTGGAACGGCGGCTGTCCGTAGCCGGGTGGAGTCGAGGCTCCGCCCCATCCGGGCTGCTGCTGGCTGGGGTCGTGCGGCTGCTGCGGGTACTGCTGGCTCATGTGGTTGGTCCCCTGTGGTGAAGATGACTTGCGGGTGTGTGACTGGTGAAGAAGTTGTGTGGTTGCCGCAGGGCGGTGAATTTCACCTGATCGTGATCAAGTCCGACAGTGTGTACGCCTGCCCGAAGGTCGGCGCCGCCGCCGACCGCTCGTCACCCAGCCGCGTCCGAGTCACCCTCGCGCCGTATCCGGCCGCCGTATCCGGCCCGCCACATCCGGCCCGCCACATCCGGTCGCCACATCCCGCCCAGCCGCCTTCAGCCCGGCTGGAAGAAGGCGGACATTCTCCGGGCGGCGTCCGGGGACATCAGGACCTCCTGGAGGGCCGCGGACATCCGGGCGGCGGCGCTGGTGCGCTCGAACATCTCGCGTTCGTACGCCGCGACGGCGGTGGGGAGGTCGTCCGGGTGGGCGGTCAGCGCGAGGGCGAGCAGGGCGCCGTCGAGGAGTGCCATGTTGGCGCCCTCTCCCACCGGCGCCATCAGGTGCGCGGCGTCGCCGAGCAGCGTGACGTCCGGCCTGGACGGCCAGGTCAGGCCGACCGGGAGCGTGGTGATCGAGCGCGGCACGACCGTGTCGTCACAGGCCGCGATCAGCGCGGTGAACCGTGGGTCCCAGCCGGGGAGCAGCTCGATCAGCCGCGCCCGTGCGGCGGCCGGGTCGTCGAACGGGATCCCGCTGGTGGCGAACCAGTCCTCGGAGGTGTTGTAGAAGCTGAGGCCGATGCGGACGCGGCCGTCGCCGTTGCGCTGCGCCGCCAGGGAGAGCCCGTCGCCGAGGACCCAGTAGTTGCCGCGTCCGACCATCGCCGCGAGGTCGGGGTGTGTGCGGTCGACGTCGGGAATGCCGACCTCGACGATGTTCTGGCCGATGTGCGCCGGGCGGGCGTCGGTGAGCAGCGCGCGGACCCGGGAGTACGCGCCGTCGGCGCCGACCAGCAGGTCGTACGTCGCGCTGCTCCCGTCGGCGAAGTGCAGCCGTCCGTTGTCGGCGGAGGCGAACCGGTGTCCCCAGCGCACCGTGTCCTCGGGGAGGGAGTCCAGCAGCAGGTCGCGCAGGTCGGCGCGGTCGACCTCGGGCCGGTCGAGTGGGGCGTCGTCGGGGGTGTCCTCCTGGAGCAGCAGGGTGCCGTCCGGCTCCAGAAGGCGCATGTCCTGTCCTTCACCACGGGCTATCTCGTGGAACTGGTCGATCAGTCCCGCCTCCTGCAGCGCCCGCTGGCCGGAGTGGATGTCGAGCATGCCGCCCTGGCCGCGCGCATGGCGTGAGGATTCGCGTTCGTACACGACGGCGTCCTGGCCGTGCACGTGCAGTACGCGGGCGAGGGCCAGGCCGCCGAGGCCCGCTCCGACGATGGCGATGGTCATGGTTGCCTCTCCTTCTGTACACCGCACGGGGCGATACGCCGTACTCGTCGATACAGTGTATCGATCGATGCGATGTACTGTGAGCGGCATGTTGGTATGGGAGAGGCCGGAGCCGCCGAATCGACCCGTGCCGGCCCCGTTGAACCGCGAGCGGATCGTGACCGCGGCGATCCGGCTGGCCGACGCGGACGGCCTGGACGCGGTGTCGCTGCGCAAGGTCGCCGCCGCGCTGGGCGTGGGGCCGATGCGGCTGTACAGCTACATCGCGAGCAAGGAGGAGTTGCTCGACCTGATGGTCGACGCCGTCCACGCCGAGATCCGGCCGGCCGGAGACGGCTGGCGGGAGGCGCTCCGGTCTCTTGCCGAAAGCACTCGGCGCGCCGCTCACGAGCACGAATGGCTCGCCGATCTCCTGGGTGGACGGCCTCAGCTCGGGCCGCACGCGCTGGCCGGTGGGGAGGCCGTGGTGGCCGCGCTGGACGGGGTCGACGTGGACGCCGTCATGCCGGTCGTGGCCGCGGTCAACGCGTACGTGATCGGCGCGGTGCGCCGGGAGATCGCCGAGCGACGTGCCGAGCGGGCCACCGGCATGGACGAGAAGCGCTGGCAGGCGGCGCTCGGGCCCTATCTGGAGCGGACCTTCGCCACCGGCCGGTTCCCCGCGCTGGCCACGGTGGTGCGCGATGCCGCCCACCTGGACGCCGACCGGACCTTCCGGATCGGCCTCGACTTCCTGCTCGACGGCATCGAGGCCCGCTTCTCCGGGTGACCCGCTTCTCGGGGTGACGCGATCGAGGCCCGCTTCTCCGGGGTGGCGCGATCGAGGCCCGCTTCTCCGGGGTGGCGCGACGAGGCCCGCTTCTCCGGGGTGACGCGCGGCCGAAGCGCCGGACGGGCGGGGCGGCGCGGGGCTAGGCTTCCTCGCCGGGTGGCGGCGTCTCGTGGGTGTGCTTGAGGCGCATGCGGGCCTCCACGCGGTCGGTGGGGCCGGTCTCCGCCCAGAAGCGGTGACCGGACACGAACACGGCCAGTTCGTGCTCGCGCCGGCGGAGCTTCTCCACCTCGGCCTGTTCGTCGGCCGTCCAGCCGGGGGAGGCGGGGCGCTCCACCTTGCGCCAGCCGCCGTCGTCACTGAAGCCGTCCAGCGGCTCGACCGACCAGGGCAGCCGCTTCAGCAGGGCCGACAGCTCGGCCCGGACCTGATGCAGCTCCTCCTGACCGGCGCGCAGGTCGCTGGGAAAGTCATAGGTCTTAGCCACGGCGGCAATGGTACGCGTGTTCGATTTTGAGGCGCGAGTTTCTGAGGGTGGTTCATCCGTTCGAATGAAGGAACGGGGTGATGTCATACCCCTGTCCTACGGTGGCCGCATGGACGTCACTGATGCGGAGACCGGCGCGGAGCGGGTGCGGTTGGTGCCCTGGGGGGAGGGCGACTTCTGGCTGTTGGAGCGGAACAACAGCCCCGAGATGACCGACCGCCTGGGCGGGCCGGAGACGCCGGAGAAACTCGCGGACCGTCACCGGCGGTATCTGGAGCTGGACTCCGGGCGGATGTACCGGGTCGTGCTGGCCGAGGGCGGGGAGACCGTCGGGTCGATCGGCTACTGGGAGCGGTCCTGGCAGGGCGAACCCGTCTGGGAGACGGGGTGGGGGGTACTGCCCGAGTTCCAGGGCAGAGGGC